>NZ_JARBFT010000023.1:0-6142 GCF_028863985.1 Vibrio chanodichtyis
TATCCACGTTTTGCTCTTCCATACTCAATCGACACTGCTCTGCATTGCTCATGTGATCCCGTCGTGACCTAACGCCCGCCTAAGGGGCTGACAACGCATTACCACTAAACTAAAACACAACAACTGCAACCACCGCGGCTCATTGGGACTGGAAACGCCGCGCGTTGACAGTCCCTCTTGAGGCGTTTGTTATATGCGTGGTGGAATAGGCTCAATTGGAATTTTACACATATCTAAATAGTTTTCTTCACCGAACGGTGACTCCGCCAGTTCTATTTTTCCATGAGAGGTATAAACATCAAACAAAGCATTATTTTCCTCGAACTCACTTTCCAGTTTAGTTACCTTTTGATTTGCTATGCTGCACTCACCATTTTGACCTTCTTTAAAAGTTAAAAATGCTTCGTGCATAAATTTAGCAACAAGAGCGCAGTGAACTTGTTCATGCCGATAAAGTTGCTCAAGGTAAGTACGGAACTCCTCCGACACCTCCTTCGATGTACTTAATGAGTCAATTTGGGGGAGAGTGTACTTAACGCCTAAGTTAAATTCGTAAATTTCACAAGTATCATCATTGGTATAAAAATCATATTTCCAAGATGTGTAGGCATCAAAACCCTTAGCTTCCAGAACATTAGGTTTGTTGGCATCAAATGAAAGGTTGACTTCATCTACATTTGCTCCGCCAACAAGATAAATCTCTATTTGTTTTTGAAAGGGAAAACCAAGGTCGCTACTAGCAAAAACCGGCCCCACAAATATCAGATATGTAGCTACTAATAAGACTTTACTCATATTTCCTTCGAAGCATATAACGCCCGCCTAAGGGGCTGGCAACGCACTACCACTAAACTCAAACACAACAACTGCAACCACCGCGGCTCAATGGGACTGGAAACGCCACGCGTTGACAGTCCCTCTTGAGGCGTTTGTTATGCTTAAGCTTCAACACTTTACATTTGAACCAAACCAATAATAACCCACTGAAATCATTGGCCAAACTTCGAGTTTCTTGAATTTGAACTGGCTCATTTTTTACCTATGAACTGACCAATGCAGGCTTTCATTTAGCAACTAGGCCAATGTGGAAACCCTCTCCGACAAACCAATTCACCACGCATGAGCACAACAACTCAATGAGGCAATGACACTGAAATTTACAGCGACAGACACATTGCCGTTTCATTAGGCAGCGCAAAACAATATTCAATTGCCGACAGACTTTAAGCCTGTAAGTAAAGGCACCAAATTGCTCAAAGCGACTTGAGAGAACAAAACTCACCTCGCATGGACTCAAAAAACCAATGAGGCAATCACTCAGAAATTACAGCGCCAGACACATTGCAGCTTCATTAGGCAGCGAAAACAATATTGAATTGCCGACAAAACCAGAACGAAATGCCAAAGGAATTGACAATCACAACCTGCTGATTTTTATGGATTAAGCATAACGCCCGCCTAAGGGGCTGACAACGCACAACACTAAACTCAAACACAACAACCGTAACCCCCGCGGCTCATTGGGACTGGAAACGCCACGCGTTGACAGTCCCTCTTGAGGCGTTTGTTATGTGTGTGTTTCTGATGCCCACCCTTCCATTTAAAGGGGTAGCGAAAGGCATTTATGCCAAACAGCATTCGATAAAAAGCCATCATATACACAAGACTAAGATGCTTCATATCGATATATTTCGGCTCTGAACTCTAGCTAAGCTATTGATTAATATCTCTTGTTTTTCGCTATTTGTTACACTACTCCAACGACATATCTCATCAATAGTCCTACCACAACCTATGCAGATATCTTTGTCATCTAAACAACAATGACGAACACAAGGACTTTTATATGAACAAGTTTCAATTGGTTCAGCTCTTTTAACTTTTTGATTTTCAGACATAGTGCACCTCACGTCTGAATTATAAGCGCAGAGCTGTGAAAATTTTTCAGAAAAACACATAACGCCCGCCTAAGGGGCTGACAACGCATTAACACTAAACTCAAACACAACAACCGTAACCACTTCGGCTCAATGGGACTGGAAACGCTACGCGTTGACAGTCCCTCTTGAGGCGTTTGTTAGCTTCGTAGCCCATTGTTTACCAATGACTTTTTAAACACATTTGCTTGAAATGCATTTTACGCAAAAGCATCACTCAAACACACGTCCAACGCCAAAAGCTGTGAAGTGAGCTGCCAAAAATTGCAGCGTTCAAGGTTAAGTTGGCCGGCCACTTACCGCATTTCCGACAAAGAAGCACGATTTCAGCGACGATGCTGCTTTTTGTGAAACCAAGCTGCCAGTGTTGAACATCCAACAACATTGAAGCATCGAGACTTGTTGGCTTTCAGCGGCTTTGAAACCGCGGAACTTCCAACACTTTCTACCAAATCAGCATCTAGCAAAATTCAAATGCCAAATTGTGCAATTTGAACACTAAAAGCTGAATTTTCACAGCAAATGAGCTTAGATTTTGATGATTTTAGCCTTTAAGAAGCTAACGCTCGCTTAAGTGGTGAGCAACGCAATGCAATGTTTCTGCACACCACCTTAATCACTAAAATCGACGCATAGTGAAAATGCCACGCGTTGCGAATCCGTCTTAAAGCGTTTGTTAAGTTTATTTTTTCGGTCGTACTTCTTGCTCATTGGGGTTGTAGAAGAAATTGATATTATTCACCGAAAAATCAAGCTCCTTAGGTAATTCAACACCGAGGTAGATTTGTTCTAGCACAGCACCAAAAACCATGATTGCTTGGTATGTTGTATGCTGAAAAACGCCTTCTGCACTATGACTCGACTCATTACCTAACCACTTAATTGCTTCTAAAGCCTGAATACATTTACGATGGACTTTCCCTAATTTTTTACACTGCTCCAATCTTTCTTGTAGTGGAATCGGCTTAGGGTAGCCTTTCTTACTTAGAACTGGGACATCATTTTTTGTTCGATACGGCTCAATACCTAATTGTGTCAGTAGTTCTTCAACTGCAACTCTAAGCTTGTTTCCACATGAAGCCTGTTCTACCCAAAATAATGAAAAAGCAAGTTCAAGTAGCATTCTTATCTTATATGGGTATTTAGGATCCAATGTAAAAAAGTTAGGTGCCGGATTAACGTAAGTCGGTGTAAACAACATTTCATACCCACCTTCATAATCTGAGTAAAATTCCCCCGACATTACTAAGATGCCAACATCCTTACATTCTTTGTTGTTGCACTGCAGATCAGAGCGAAGAACTGCTCTAGTGTCGCCGCCAGTTCGAGCATCTGCAATTTGACGACAACTAAAGTTACCATTCGGGGTCATATCTCCGATATTACATGAAGGACACTTAAACGCCGGAATTTGCTCTTCCGAATAAAGAATACCCTGTTTCAATAGATTACCTCCATAAACTTAACGCCCGCCTAAGGGGCTGGTAACGCAACAACCAAACTTAACGCATAACAAATTAATCACAAGGCCCAAAGCATCACAAAAATGTCGAGCGTTAACAGTCCCTCTTGAGGCGTTTGTTAAACTGCTGTTCCATGGCTATAATGACCTCATTAAAGACCAATTAAAGGATCTATATAATGACCACTAGAATCTTGGCTGATGTGGCTGCAAGTATTACTGAATTTAAAGCAAATCCCATGAAAGTTGCAACAAGTGCTTATGGCGCTCCAGTTGCTGTGCTTAATCGAAATGAGCCTGCTTTCTACTGCGTTCCTGCAACTACGTATGAAATCATGATGGATAAACTCGACGATCTTGAGTTACTTGCTATTACTAAAGAACGTTTAAGTGAAGAAAGCGTACAGGTCAACATCTATGACTTATAAACTTGAATTCAAAAAGACCGCATTGAAGGAATGGAAAAAGTTAGCCGTACCTCTTCAGCAACAATTCAAAAGAAAACTACTCGAACGTCTTGAAAATCCACACGTTCTGTCAGCCAAGCTGTCTGGCGCAGAAAACATTTATAAAATAAAGCTACGCCAATCTGGTTATCGCTTAGTCTACCAAGTCGAAAACGACATCATCGTTGTCACCGTATTGGCCGTTGGTAAGCGAGAACGTAGCGAAGTTTACAACAAAGCGCTGCAACGATTGGATGACTGATTGCAGTTTAACGCCCGCCTAAGGGGCTGGCAACGCACAGCCCAACTTAGCGCATAACAAATTAATCACAAAACCTACCGCATAACAAAAATGCTGCGCGTTGACAGTCCCTCTTGAGGCGTTTGTTGGGCAATTTTAATACACTGCACCATTGATTTTTCTAACTGGAATGGAAGAAAGAACTTCATTTTCTGCCATCCGCATATTCACCGCGAATATTCTTGAATCACATTTAGGTGTTGTTATGTAGTGCGTCATACAACCACATATGTCACATCTATGGAATTCAACGTTTTTATCTCCCCAACAGTAAAATTTCGACTTCTCTTTTGTATAAGCCACTGAAACTTGGTCGGGGGTGTAATATGCCCACATTGCTGCATAACGTCGGCAGATCGAACAATTACATTCGCCCACTTCTTTTGGCAACTGAGCCAGTTTTAAGTGGATATTTCCACAATGACATGTCACTTCCATATGCTGCCCCAATAAAATTGCCTAACGCCCGCCTAAGGGGCTGGCAACGCTCCAACCAACTTAACGCATAACAAATTAACCACAAAAATCACCGCATACAAAAAATGCTACGCGTTGACAGTCCCTCTTGAGGCGTTTGTTATGGCGCTATTCCAAACCATTTGCCTTAAGCCAACTATCAAAATCAGTGAATCCATGCTTCCTACGAACTCTTACAACTTCAACAGCAAGGAATAGGCCAGTAAGCAGACCAAAAAGCAAAGAACCATAAACCTGAGAAATCGTGAATCCTTGAAACTGCCATACAAATAACCACATAAATCCACCCCAAAAACCTGCGCCAATTACAGATTGGAGAGCAAATAGCTTTAGTGGGTTTTCAAATATCCTCGGCTTCATATCCAAATGAGCCAACTTATGAAATAGATATGGGTATGGCTTAATTAAACGAGCACTAATGCCCTTTTCAATCAATAGTGTTCGAACAAATTCCATTTTATCCATGATCGCTCCTATATGATGCTTTGCGCCATAACGCCGCATTAAGGTGTGAGCAACGCTGCCACCAAACCCAAACATTGCACCGTAAACACGAAACCTAACCTTGAACTGAAAATGCTAAGCGTTGGGAATCACTCTTAAATGCTTTGTTAAGTGCCCTTTCAACTCTTCAGGTTTCATTGCCGGCTTGGTTTTGTGTAACATTGCATGACAATTTGGACATACTGGTACGAGATCGGATTCTACGTTCAAACTATACTCAGAACCAATTTCCGATAAGTCAATGAGGTGATGGATATGAATAAAACCAGTACCTAAAGAACCATACGTTCCTTCAAAATTAAAATCACAAACAATACAGTTAACACCATGTACAACTATTGCTTTTTGCCTCGCGCTCGCGCTTCGCTCGTATTTGTTTACGTATGTTTTTTTTACTTTACCTTCGATGAACTCAACTTCGTCAGGGTATACTGAATAAGCGTTTGACTGAACATTATATTTAGTTTTCATGTCTGCAATAACTTTCTCAATCAAAGCTCTACGCCCTTTTCCTAAAGAGTTGTAGTAATTGACATGATGCACTGTAGCCTGCAACGCAAGTTCAAATCGGTATGAACCATAATCTTTATAAATTGACTCAAGAAAATATACCGTAGAATACTTATTCATTGCTCTAGTGTGTCCTACACCTTTCATTAAGCTTCTAAAAATATTGATGTAAATCCTCGCAGAGCCGTCAGACATTAGCCCCTTGTCAGACGCTTCTTTAGCTGCTGACACCAAAGTTTGCTTTGACTCATATACGTTCTTTGATGCGTCGTAAATGAAATGAACGCTAGATTCTGAAATTTTCATAAACTCTTCATTCCTTGAATATCAACCAGTTCCCACATTGCTCTGGGCACTTAACGCCCGATTAAGCAGTGAGCAACGCCTAAACCAACTCAACGCATCACAATGTTCATCACTGTCGTTCACGCATCACGCCAATGCCGCGCGTTGTGAATCTGTCTTGAATCGCTTGTTAGGTCACGACCAAATGGGTAAAAAGTCT
>NZ_JARBFT010000024.1:0-5984 GCF_028863985.1 Vibrio chanodichtyis
GTCCCGTCCGCTCCGCCACTTATTATGAAACCCAGTCTTCGGACTGGGTTTTTTGCTATTGGCTATTTACTCTTTGGTCAGCGATATATTGGGCTTATCCTGTTTTATCTCCTCATTTTATCTCTTGAGTTACCCTCCGTCAGTGACCATCATGCGTGCCCCTTTCATCCGAGTAATAAAAAACCGATGCACAAGGCATCGGTTTGGTGGTGGGATGGGTTAATCCTGAGCTGGCTAGAGTATCTGTTTAAGCAGTCTATCCGCTTTTAAGCGCATAATTCTACGTACTAAACGCTGCACTTTTTCTGGATACTGTTCGAGTTTTTCAATTTGCTTATAAGTACAGATAAACTGAGTATGGTGCAGGATATTGTCGATTTCGGCGGTAAACTTATCTGTCAGCAGATGGTGCTCATCACGGATCAAAAGCGCATTTTCCAGGTCTAACTTCCAAGCACGAGGATTGAGGTTATTGCCAGTGATCAGCATGTGACGCTTATCGATCCAAACGCCTTTCAGATGGAAGCTATGATGCTCGTGTTTCCAGAGATGAATGGAGAGCTTACGGCTAGCGATATGCGCTTCATTGACTTTAGCAAAACGACGTAGGTTCAACTCGTATAAATAAGGTAGACCGCCAATCGTTTTGAACGGCTCTTCTGGCGCGATATAGAAATCATTCGCTGTCTTATCACCGATCACAATATGCACTGTGACCCCACGGCGTAGCGCTTTTTTCACTTCCTTAGCAATGCTTGGTGGGAAATTGAAGTATGGTGTACAGATGAATACTTCTTCCTTAGCGGATGCTAAAAGTTGGATTATGGTTTGATTGAGTCGGTTTCTACGGCGTCCAAGCCCGACTAATGGTGTAACCGCAACCTGTTGTTGGGTAATTTTTTGTTGTTCAAACTGGTAATTTGCTTGGGTAAGCGAGGCGCGGAACTGGCGGATATCCGATTTAATTTCTTTAGTGGTTGGCTTATGGTCACAAGCAAGATTATTGACTGCCGGGTGAGCAAGTATCTCTTGTCGGACAAATTCAACCATGCTGTTAGCAAGCGCCGTGTTTTCAAGAGTATGGTAGCGATCGAAACGATAACGGTCATGATAAGCAAGATAAACGTTATTGAGACTAGCTCCGCTGTAAATCACCTGATCATCAATGATGAAGCCTTTAAGATGTAATACGCCAAAAACTTCGCGTCCCCTTACCGGGATCCCATAAACGGGAATACGATGCTCATATTGTTGGGCAAATTCGCGATACATCGCGGCATTACCTTCAGAGGTCGCGGCTCCGATTAAGCCTCTTTGCGCGCGATGCCAGTCAACACACAACTGAATATCAAGTCCTGGGTTACGTTGTTTGGCCGCGTAAAGTTCGCTGAGAATTTCACGACCTGCATCATCATTTTCTAAATAAAGGGCAACCAGGTAGATACGTTTGCGCGCCTGACGAATCGATTCGACCAAATGAGTTCGAAATTCCGCAGCGGAGAGCAGTATGCCAAATTTGTCTGGCTCCTGCGCAATCGCTGGTAGTTGTTCGAGAGGGTTTCTTCGAGCAATCATTGGGATGCATTACCTTGTTGTGTGCAAAATTGCGAGCAGTGGATATTACCAAAACTGGTTAAGAAAAGGCTATAAATGGCGACTATTCTTGACATAACTTGGCTTGATATTGCATCGGAATGAGATCCTTGCCGGATTGCAAGTAACGCTGATAAAGCGTTTCCAGTTCCGTTGGTAAAGTGGCTGGCTCCACTGGTGTGAAACCACTGTACTGATAAAAATCGACTAAATGGGAGTAAGCGAAGCAAAATGTTGTCTGATCAAGCCATTTGGTTTGGCAATAACGCAGCAGTTGTTGGCCAATTGTTTGTTGGCGTTGCTCCGTTTTTACCGCCATTCCGGTCAGTAACCGAGATGATCCCACGGTCCGAAAACGTACCACTGCGATGATTTCTGTTTTATCCAATCCGACAATGATCGACTCATCACGCTTAGGTTTCGTTGCTGGGTAATACATTTTATAAAAACGTTTGATGAGTGGAAGTTTGATCGGATCAAATTGCTGAAACTCTAACATTGGTCTTTCGTGCTTATTGGTGATCTGGGGTAGAATGTGGCCAGTTTAAGTTATCCTAAGACGACCATGCAAATTCAACTCGGCGCGAATCTCAAACACTATCACACTTTTGGTATTGAACAATTTACGGCTCAATTAGCCGTGGCTGAATCGATTGATGATTTACAAATGCTGTACTGCTCTGAGCAATGGGCGAATGTGCCTAAGTTGATGTTAGGCAAAGGCAGTAACATGCTGTTTACTTGTGCCTATTCCGGCATGGTGGTACTTAATCGGCTACGTGGAATAGAGCATCGACAAGATAAACAACATCACTTATTGCATATTGCTGGCGGCGAAGATTGGCCTGAACTGGTGGCTTGGTGTGTTGATCAGGGCATTGCTGGGTTAGAGAATTTGGCGTTAATTCCAGGTTGTGCCGGCTCGGCACCGATCCAAAATATCGGTGCTTATGGACTCGAATTTAAGGATGTTTGCCATTATGTGGACTACTTATGTCTAGAGAGTGGTTCAATCAAGCGCTTGATGGTTGATCAATGCCAGTTTGGTTATCGTGACTCGATTTTTAAACATCAACTGTATCAAAAAGCGGTGGTGGTGGCAGTTGGTTTGAAGTTAGCAAAAGCTTGGCAACCGATCATCAATTATGGTCCGCTCAAAGATCTTCCTCAGACTGCAACAGCTTATGATGTCTATCAGCGGGTTTGTGCTACACGGATTGAAAAATTGCCCGATCCTGCGGTCATGGGTAATGCCGGCAGCTTTTTCAAAAATCCGCTGATCAGTGTGTCGGCGCTTGCTGATTTACAAGCGCAGTACCCTGGTGTAGTGGCTTATCCTACTGATCAGGGCGTCAAAATTGCTGCGGGATGGCTAATTGATCAAGCAGGGTTGAAAGGTTGGCAAATCGGAGGCGCTAAGGTTCACCCTAAGCAGGCGTTGGTGATTGTGAATACCGGATCGGCAACAACGGCAGATGTATTACAGTTGGCGGCTTATGTGAAACAACGCGTGCTGGATTGCTACGGAATTGAACTTGAACATGAAGTTCGTTTTATTGGCGCGCAGCAAGAAACCAATCTTGAGCAATGGATGAGTGAGCAATCATGAAAGAGCATAGTGTCAAGCTGTCTATTCTTAATCAGTTAGCGGATGGTGAGTTTCATTCGGGAGAGGTGTTAGGCGCTCAGCTTGGGATCTCACGCGCAGCAATCAGTAAACATCTGCAAGGGATCCGCACGTGGGGGGTCGATGTGTTTCGGGTGCAAGGCAAGGGTTACCAGCTTGCCCAACCGATGCGATTATTGGATCAAGCAGTGCTGCAATCCCAAGTCACCAATCCGGTAGAGCTGCATCCGATTATTGATTCGACCAACCAATATTTGCTTGATCATGTCAACACGCTGGCATCGGGAACGGTTTGCTTGGCCGAATATCAAGCCTGTGGCCGAGGTCGACGTGGTCGACACTGGGTTTCGCCGTTTGGGGCGAATCTCTACCTTTCCATGTATTGGCGTTTAGATGCTGGTATGGCCGCCGCAATGGGACTGAGCTTGGTGGTTGGCGTGGCGATCGTCGAAGCGTTAGAAGCGATGGGGGTCAATGGCGTAAAACTTAAATGGCCGAACGATCTTTACTACCACGATAAAAAGCTGGCCGGAATATTAGTCGAAATGTCTGGGCAAGCAGGCGCCGCCGCCCATTTAGTGATTGGAATGGGGATTAATCTGGCAATGCCGGATAAGCAAGACAATATTGATCAACCGTGGATCAGCCTAGCCGAAGTCACCGGGTGGGAGAGCATAGATCGAAATGTCTTAGCGATTAATCTTATTAATGCGTTAGATCGTACCTTGCGTCAATATGAAGTGTCTGGCATGCACAATTTTGTCGAGCGTTGGAATCGTTGGGATAATTTTATTGGTCGTCCGGTGAAATTGCTTATTGGATCCAATGAAATTTTAGGTATTGAGCGCGGAATCGATGCGCACGGAGGCGTGTTATTAGAGACTCCAGAGGGCTTGAAAAGCTTTATTGGCGGAGAAATATCACTGCGTAAAAATGATTAATCAACGTAATAGGTTTGCCAGTGAGAGTAGGTATCCTGATCACTCGAAAGGCACGCCTAACGGATTATTTGCGCAATAACACTTCACCCACGCTATGGTTTAGCCCTTTACGGAGAATTAATTGAGCGCGACCTTTGGTGGGCAGTATATTTTCGATCAAATTTTTGCCGTTAATCGTCTCCCAAATTGAACGTGCTTTTTGCTCGGCTTGCTGCTCTGATAGCGCGGTATAATGGCTGAAGTACGAACCTGGCTTTCTAAAAGCGCTATTACGAAATTTCATAAAACGCTCGATATACCACTTTTCGATCAGTTGGCTCTCTGCATCGACATAAATTGAGAAATCAAGAAAATCAGAAATAAAGACACGATGTGGATCGTGTGGATAGTCCATCCCGCTTTGCAGAACATTCAGCCCTTCGATAATCAGCACATCTGGGCGATCAACGACATTGACCTCATCAGTAATATCATAGGTCAGGTGTGAATAAACTGGAGCAACCACATGCGGTTGACCCGCTTTAACCGCAGAGACAAATTCAACTAAACGGCGAATATCATAAGATTCGGGAAAACCCTTTTTATGCATGATCCTGCGTTCAGTTAGGATTTGATTTGGGTACAGAAAGCCATCGGTGGTGATCAGTTCAACTTTAGGATGATTTTCCCAGCGTGATAGCAATGCCTTCAATAAGCGAGCCGTTGTGCTTTTACCCACCGCAACACTACCGGCAATCCCAATCACAAACGGTGGTGCAGAGCCCGCACTGCCTAAAAATTGTTGTAATACACCATTGCGGCTTTGCCGAGCTTCAATGTACAAATTGAGTAAGCGAGCAAGAGGCAGGTAGATCTCGACCGCTTCAGTCATGGTCAAATGATCATTGATCCCTTGCAATTCCTTAAGATCGCTTTCAGATAAAGTCATAGGGACTGAATTACGAAGTTCAGCCCAGTGTTGACGATCAAAGGTTAAGTAAGGAGTCATAATATTAGTTCAGCCCAGTGTTGACGATCAAAGGTTAAGTAAGGAGTCATAATATTAGTTCAATCATGTGGTCAATGATAAAGAAAGCGAAAATACAGTAAGGTCAAACGAAAGCAAAATAGAATGATACGTGAATTCGCGATTGAATGGCAATTTGAGCAAAAAAACAGCGGAAAAACAAAATCCTTTGAAAAAAGCATTTTTTTAAATATAGGGCTTGCAAGGTCTAAGATCATTCACTAGAATGCGCACCACTTATGCCGACTTAGCTCAGTAGGTAGAGCAACTGACTTGTAATCAGTAGGTCACCAGTTCGATTCCGGTAGTCGGCACCATTTTCTCCATTAGCAATGAAAATGGTCAAAAAATTTGGAGGGGTTCCCGAGTGGCCAAAGGGAGCAGACTGTAAATCTGCCGGCTCCGCCTTCGATGGTTCGAATCCGTCCCCCTCCACCATATTTTTAAGGAAATAGCGCTCAGAGCTACGTGTGCGGGCATCGTATAATGGCTATTACCTCAGCCTTCCAAGCTGATGATGCGGGTTCGATTCCCGCTGCCCGCTCCACTCATTTTAGAGTGCTGATATAGCTCAGATGGTAGAGCGCATCCTTGGTAAGGATGAGGTCGGCAGTTCGATTCTGCCTATCAGCACCAGATCTAAGCAAAAATTTCCTTTTGATATATACTTTACTACCGATATTTTTTGGTTGCGTGGTCATATCAATGCCACCTACATCCGTACCTAGAGGGACAACTCATGTCTAAAGAAAAATTTGAACGTACGAAACCGCACGTAAACGTTGGTACTATCGGCCACGTTGACCACGGTAAAACA
>NZ_JARBFT010000025.1:0-5891 GCF_028863985.1 Vibrio chanodichtyis
TATCCACGTTTTGCTCTTCCATACTCAATCGACACTGCTCTGCATTGCTCATGTGATCCCGTCGTGACCTAACGCCCGCCTAAGGGGCTGGTAACGCTACAACCCAACTTAACGCATACAAAATTCACCACAAAAATCACCGCATAACAAAAATGCCACGCGTTGACAGTCCCGCTTGAGGCGCTTGTTAGGTTTGTGCACCGAAGCTCATGTAGTAGTAACCACCCAATTCATCATCCACTTTCGACACTATTTCAAAACCTTGTGACAAATAAAAGTTGAGTGCTTTTTGATTTTGAATCATGCACTTAAGGCTTAAGTTGCCATATTTCTTTTTTGCACCATTAAGCAACATCGAGCCAACACCTTGCCCCTGATATTCAGTGGAAACATAGAGATGATGGATAAAATTGTCAGGTTCCCAAATGGAAATGAAGCCGGCAACATTACCGAAAACCTCAGACAACCAAATTCGTTCACCTTGGCTATCGCGATCGAAGTCTTCTAGCCTAAAACTATCCGTCTTGAGCCATGGGAAACTATCTCGCCTAGAGTCCAAGTAGAGATTTCTCAACGATTCAAGATTACAGGCACTAAACTCTTTGATTTCCATGAACAACCTTAAACCTAACGCCCGCCTAAGGGGCTGGCGACGCATTAACACTAAACTCAAACACAACAACCGTAACCACCGCGGTTCAATGGGACTGGAAACGCCGCGCGTTGACAGTCCCTCTTGAGGCGTTTGTTATGTTTATTTAGCTACAACTGCAATCTTATCTTCTTTCTTTTCGCTATCTGTTAATTCGGAGTGAGCAACTGGATCTATTGGATGATAAGGAGGCAAATATGTTATGTGCATCGGTAACGAACGTTTGCCTTCTAACACAGCTAACACACCTTCACGGATTTTGGTTTGTTCATTCTCTATGCGCCCATGCGCAATAGGGCTATAGCAATCTCTTTTCAACTGAACCTCATCAAAATCATAACCTAATGATTGAGCCATTGCGTAAAGAAGACTTGTAAATAAGTCATTGCTCCGCTCGATCCATGCATCTAGCCTTTCGTCAGGAACACTATTGTTTAAATGATCGTTATAAATTTTCCAAGCATTCGTAACTTTTTTATCTGCGTAAGATTGCCACCGTTTCCCCAAAATAGATTTCCCGTAAAACTCAAGATCTATCATATTAAGTGCAGAAACATGTGCTCCGGATAACCTCGTTGCACGAGTTTCCATCAGTGTGTGAAACAATTGAAGTTTTCTTCTTGTTCGTTCGGTTATATTTTCAATTAGCTTCTGAGCTTGGACTGCCAATATTGGGCCAATAATAACCGCTCCAATTGTAATCCAATCTTTGATATCCATGTTTAATTCCATACTTTCCTCGATAAACATAACGCCCGCCTAAGGGGCTGGTAACGCTACAATTAAACTTAACGCATACCAAATTAATCACAAAAATCACAGCACACCAAAAATGCTGCGCGTGAACAGTCCCTCTCTAGGCGTTTGTTATGTGAATTACCTACCGAAGCCTGTTGTTTTTGTTAAAGCGCCTAACTTTTGCTCGCATATTCTTCATTGGTGATGACGTGTTGAACTGGATCATTCGACCAAATGTCCATTGTTCATACCATGTCGTTTCATACAATTCTTCATTGCTTAAACTTGCGACTAACAAGATAGGCTTGTTTATTGTTGAGTCTAACTCCTTAAGCAAGTCCTCGTATTTCCAATCACGGTACTGATCGTGAAAACTGACCGCCAACAATCCAAGCTGATTCCATTTATAACCCGTGTCAGGAAAATCGACTGGCAAACCTTGTGACTTCAAACTGTGCCATTTCAAGACCAAGTTTCCCCAACCAATAAGATAAGCGACAGTGTCACAAACGCTAATTTGTGTTCCTTTTACGTTACCTTCAATTTCACACTGACGTGCCATTGATGCAGGAACACTCCGATAATCGACCATAAGTTTCGGGAATATAGAATTTATAGCCGTGAGCAACTCATCTTTTGATTCTGGAACTGAAGACATTATTTTCTCCATTCACATAACGCCCGCCTAAGGGGCTGGCAACGCATAACACTAAACTCAAACACAACAACCGTAATCACCGCAGCTCATTGGGACTGGAAACGCCGCGCGTTGACAGTCCCTCTTGAGGCGTTTGTTAGCTTCGTAGCCTATTGTTTAACAATGATTTTTAACACATTTTCTGAAAAGCATCACACAAACACACGTCCAACACCAAAAGCTGTGAAGTTGGCTGCCAAAACTCAAAACGATCAAGGTTGAGTTGACCACGGTTAAGAGTCCGCGACAAAGAAAACACACTTTCAGTGATGATGCGGCCTTTGTGAAACCAAACTTTCCGTGTGGAGCATCCAACAACATTGAAGCATCGAGGTTTGATGGTTTTCAGCGACTTTGAAACTGCTGAACATTCCACACTTTCTACCAAATAAACATCAGAAAAACTCAAGAGCCAAATTGTGCAATTTGAGCGCTAAAAGCTGAATTTTCACAGCAAATGAACTTAGATTTTGATAGTTCTAGCCTTTAAGAAGCTAACGCTCGCCTAAGGGGCTGGCAACGCACAAACCAACTTAACGCATAGCAAATTAATCACAAAAATCACCGTACACCAAAAACGCCGCGCGTTGACAGTCCCTCTTGAGGCGTTTGTTAGTTGCCCTTACCCCAACCATGGTGCTAACATTCGTACACACAACAAAGGAGCTCACCATGGATACTAGAATTCAATTTCGTGTGAACGAAGAAACAAAACGTTTAGCTCAACAAATGGCTGAAAGCCAAGGTCGTACCCTTAGTGATGCTTGCCGTGAGCTCACTAAACAGTTGGCAGAACAACAACGCAAGGCATTATCTCACGATGCATGGCTAACTGAGCAAGTAAATCAAGCATTTGAGACGTTTGACTCAGGAAAATCGGTATTCGTTGAACATGACATCGCCAAAGCACGAATGGCTGAACGTAAAACTAAAATCCGAAGTCGAGGCCGCGCATGATTTTCTGGGAAGAAGCCTCTCTCAATGATCGTGAGAAAATTTTCGAATTTCTTTACGACTTTAACCCAGCAGCCGCTGAAAAAACGGATGAGCTCATAGAAACCAAAGTCGAAAATTTGCTTGAGCAACCACTAATGGGTGTTCAGCGTGACGGTATTCGAGGCAGATTGCTTATTATCCCTGAGATATCAATGATTGTTTCGTATTGGGTTGATGGTTCAAACATTCGGATAATGCGTGTACTACATCAGAAACAAAAATTTCCAAACGATTGATTTGTTGCCGATTGGCAACTAACGCCCGCCTAAGGGGCTGGTAACGCTACAAACCAACTTAACGCATATCAAATTAATCACAAAACCCAAAGTATTACAAAAACGCCGAGCGTTAACAGTCCCTCTTGAGGCGTTTGTTAACTGGCCAGGGCTGAGGATTTCCACCGAACATTTCATCAATGCGAACCATCACTTTATTCTTCATTTGAAGTGTTCGGATCTCACACCAATTTTCTGAGTATGAAAAATCCGCAAGCTTCACGCATTGCTATCGTTGGAAGCTCTCACGCTCCGCACAAATCTTTGAGATTGTTTTTAGCTCGTTCAAAATATCGGCATTGACCACAACGAAACATTCGTAAATTCCTTTTCTCAAATGTTAATGGATTTTCCGCTTTGCCAGTTAACGCCCTGCTAAGGGGTGAGCAACGCAAAAATCAGCTCACCGCATAATACCGTAACCACCAAAACTAACCGCATACCAAAAATGCTGCGCGTTGCGAATCCCTCTTGAGCAGTTTGTTATATTGCCGGACTATTGACCTAACGAAAGTAAAACTGCTTCTTCAGCATGAATTGCCGTCGTGTCATACAGCGGTATATCTGTATGCTCTTGTTGTACAAGTAATGCTATTTCCGTACAACCTAAAATGATAGCCTCCGCACCCTGATGATATAATCCGTTGATTATTTTTAAATATTGATTGCGTGAATTTTGCTTAATAATACCTAAACATAGTTCGTTATAGATAATGTCATGAATAACCGTTTGTTCGTCTGCATTTGGCACAATAACCTCAACACCAAACCTGTCGATAATGCGCTGCTTGTAAAAATCCTGCTCCATAGTGAAACGCGTGCCAAGTAAGCCCACTTTTTTGATACCATCTGAAACTAATTTTTTGGCTGTTGCATCTGCGATGTGAAGAATTGGAATTGAAATTGACGATTCAATTTCAGGTGCAACCTTATGCATTGTATTTGTGCATATAAGCAGGAAATCCGCACCACCGGATTCTATACGACTTGCAGCTTTCGATAAAATCTTGGCAGTTTCAGCCCATTTACCCTGATGTTGTAATCTTTCAATTTCATTAAAATCAACGCTATACATGCAAATTTTAGCAGAATGAAGACCACCTAATTTATGTCGAACAGATTCATTTATCGCCTTGTAATAACTAGCGGTTGATTCCCAACTCATTCCGCCCAACATTCCTATCGTTTTCATTTTATTCTCCATAACTCAACTGCAATATAACGCTCGCCTAAGGGGCTGGCAACGCACAAACTAACTTAACGCATAATAAATTAACCACAAAAATCACCGCATAACAAAAATGCCGCGCGTTGACAGTCCCGCTTGAGGCGCTTGTTAGGTTTGTGCACCGAAGCTCATGTAGTAGTAACCACCCAATTCATCATCCACTTTCGACACTATTTCAAAACCTTGTGACAAATAAAAGTTGAGTGCTTTTTGATTTTGAATCATGCACTTAAGGCTTAAGTTGCCATATTTCTTTTTTGCACCATTAAGCAACATCGAGCCAACACCTTGCCCCTGATATTCAGTGGAAACATAGAGATGATGGATAAAATTGTCAGGTTCCCAAATGGAAATGAAGCCGGCAACATTACCGAAAACCTCAGACAACCAAATTCGTTCACCTTGGCTATCGCGATCGAAGTCTTCTAGCCTAAAACTATCCGTCTTGAGCCATGGGAAACTATCTCGCCTAGAGTCCAAGTAGAGATTTCTCAACGATTCAAGATTACAGGCACTAAACTCTTTGATTTCCATGAACAACCTTAAACCTAACGCTCGCCTAAGGGGCTGGCAACGCACCAACCAACTTAACGCATAGCAAATTAACCACAAAACCTGCCGCATAACAAAAATGCCGCGCGTTGACAGTCCCTCTTGAGGCGCTTGTTAGTTTTGTAGCTCATTGTTTAATGATGACTTTTTATAAAAATAATCGAATCAAATTTTATGCAAAATCATCGAGCAAAAACACGTCCAGCATCAAACGCTGTGAAGTTAGCAGCCGAAACTCAAAACGATCAAGGTTGATTTGGCCAATGACCGGCTTTCCAACAAAGAAAGCGCACTCACAGCGATGTTGCAGTTTTTGCGAAACCAAACTTGCCGTGTGGACGCTTCCACAAAATGAATGCATCGAGGTTTATTGGCTTTAGCGATCTTGTGCCAACGACATTTTCAACGTTTTCTACCCAATCAGTATCAATCAAAATACAAAAGCCAACTCTTGAACTTTGAGCACCAAAAGCTGAATCATCGAAACAATTAGCGCAAATTTTATCAACTTTCCTGATAAAAACTAACGCCCGCCTAAGGGGCTGGCAACGCACAGCCCAATTTAACGCATAACAAATTAACCACAAAAACCTGCCGCATAACAAAAATGCCACGCGTTGACAGTCACTCTTGAGGCGTTTGTTATGATTCGCCTTGCTACTGACGTGGCGTGTCGCTACAATAATGAAAACTTTAAATGAAGGAATACATTATGTCTACCGCTAGCATACGCCTTGACCAAAGCCTCGTCGA
>NZ_JARBFT010000026.1:1925-5200 GCF_028863985.1 Vibrio chanodichtyis
TTATTGTTGTTTGTAAAGTTCTCAATGTTTATCGAAAGATAAACACCAACAACACATTCAAGTGTGCTTGGTATCGAATAAGGCTTAGGTCTTGTTCAAATTTGAGTCCGGCAAAATCTGTCTCGCACTCATGAAAATTAAACGCGAGACAACTTAGGTTGTTTAAACAACAACCCGAAACTCCTTCGGGTTGTATGGTTAAGTGACTAAGCGTACACGGTGGATGCCTGGGCAGTCAGAGGCGATGAAGGACGTACTAACTTGCGATAAGCGCAGATGAGGCAGTAAGAGCCGTTTGAGTCTGCGATTTCCGAATGGGGAAACCCAGCTGCATAAGCAGTTATCACTAGATGAATACATAGTCTAGTGAGGCAAACCGGGGGAACTGAAACATCTAAGTACCCCGAGGAGAAGAAATCAACCGAGATTCCGGTAGTAGCGGCGAGCGAACCTGGATTAGCCCTTAAGCACTCGTTGAAGTAGGTGAACAAGCTGGAAAGCTTGGCGAAACAGGGTGATAGCCCCGTAACCGACGCTTCATCGAGCGTGAAATCGAGTAGGGCGGGACACGTGATATCCTGTCTGAATATGGGGGGACCATCCTCCAAGGCTAAATACTCCTGACTGACCGATAGTGAACCAGTACCGTGAGGGAAAGGCGAAAAGAACCCCTGTGAGGGGAGTGAAATAGAACCTGAAACCGTGTACGTACAAGCAGTAGGAGCACCTTCGTGGTGTGACTGCGTACCTTTTGTATAATGGGTCAGCGACTTATATTCAGTGGCAAGGTTAACCGAATAGGGGAGCCGTAGGGAAACCGAGTCTTAACTGGGCGCTCAGTCTCTGGATATAGACCCGAAACCGGGTGATCTAGCCATGGGCAGGTTGAAGGTTGAGTAACATCAACTGGAGGACCGAACCGACTAATGTTGAAAAATTAGCGGATGACTTGTGGCTAGGGGTGAAAGGCCAATCAAACTCGGAGATAGCTGGTTCTCCCCGAAAGCTATTTAGGTAGCGCCTCGGACGAATACTACTGGGGGTAGAGCACTGTTAAGGCTAGGGGGTCATCCCGACTTACCAACCCTTTGCAAACTCCGAATACCAGTAAGTACTATCCGGGAGACACACGGCGGGTGCTAACGTCCGTCGTGGAGAGGGAAACAACCCAGACCGCCAGCTAAGGTCCCAAAGTATTGCTAAGTGGGAAACGATGTGGGAAGGCTCAGACAGCTAGGATGTTGGCTTAGAAGCAGCCATCATTTAAAGAAAGCGTAATAGCTCACTAGTCGAGTCGGCCTGCGCGGAAGATGTAACGGGGCTAAGCAATACACCGAAGCTGCGGCAATATCTTTTAGATATTGGGTAGGGGAGCGTTCTGTAAGCCGTTGAAGGTGAACTGTAAGGTTTGCTGGAGGTATCAGAAGTGCGAATGCTGACATGAGTAACGACAAAGGGGGTGAAAAACCTCCTCGCCGGAAGACCAAGGGTTCCTGTCCAACGTTAATCGGGGCAGGGTGAGTCGACCCCTAAGGTGAGGCCGAAAGGCGTAATCGATGGGAAACGGGTTAATATTCCCGTACTTTTGACTATTGCGATGGGGGGACGGAGAAGGCTAGGTGGGCCAGGCGACGGTTGTCCTGGTTCAAGTGCGTAGGCTAGAGAGTTAGGCAAATCCGGCTCTCTGTTAGGCTGAGACACGACGTCGAGCTGCTACGGCAGTGAAGTCATTGATGCCCTGCTTCCAGGAAAAGCCTCTAAGCTTCAGATAGTCAGAAATCGTACCCCAAACCGACACAGGTGGTCGGGTAGAGAATACCAAGGCGCTTGAGAGAACTCGGGTGAAGGAACTAGGCAAAATGGTACCGTAACTTCGGGAGAAGGTACGCTCTTGATGGTGAAGTCCCTCGCGGATGGAGCTGACGAGAGTCGCAGATACCAGGTGGCTGCAACTGTTTATTAAAAACACAGCACTGTGCAAAATCGCAAGATGACGTATACGGTGTGACGCCTGCCCGGTGCCGGAAGGTTAATTGATGGGGTTAGCGCAAGCGAAGCTCTTGATCGAAGCCCCGGTAAACGGCGGCCGTAACTATAACGGTCCTAAGGTAGCGAAATTCCTTGTCGGGTAAGTTCCGACCTGCACGAATGGCGTAATGATGGCCACGCTGTCTCCACCCGAGACTCAGTGAAATTGAAATCGCTGTGAAGATGCAGTGTACCCGCGGCTAGACGGAAAGACCCCGTGAACCTTTACTACAGCTTGGCACTGAACATTGAACCTACATGTGTAGGATAGGTGGGAGGCTATGAATCGATGACGCTAGTTGTCGTGGAGCCGTCCTTGAAATACCACCCTTGTATGTTTGATGTTCTAACTTAGGCCCCTAATCGGGGTTGAGGACAGTGCCTGGTGGGTAGTTTGACTGGGGCGGTCTCCTCCCAAAGAGTAACGGAGGAGCACGAAGGTGGGCTAATCACGGTTGGACATCGTGAGGTTAGTGCAATGGCATAAGCCCGCTTAACTGCGAGAATGACGGTTCGAGCAGGTGCGAAAGCAGGTCATAGTGATCCGGTGGTTCTGAATGGAAGGGCCATCGCTCAACGGATAAAAGGTACTCCGGGGATAACAGGCTGATACCGCCCAAGAGTTCATATCGACGGCGGTGTTTGGCACCTCGATGTCGGCTCATCACATCCTGGGGCTGAAGTCGGTCCCAAGGGTATGGCTGTTCGCCATTTAAAGTGGTACGCGAGCTGGGTTTAGAACGTCGTGAGACAGTTCGGTCCCTATCTGCCGTGGGCGTTGGAAGATTGAAGGGGGCTGCTCCTAGTACGAGAGGACCGGAGTGGACGAACCTCTGGTGTTCGGGTTGTGTCGCCAGACGCATTGCCCGGTAGCTAAGTTCGGAATTGATAACCGCTGAAAGCATCTAAGCGGGAAGCGAGCCCTGAGATGAGTCTTCCCTGACGGTTTAACCGTCCTAAAGGGTTGTTCGAGACTAGAACGTTGATAGGCAGGGTGTGTAAGCGTTGTGAGGCGTTGAGCTAACCTGTACTAATTGCCCGTGAGGCTTAACCATACAACACCGAAGGGGTTTTGATGGACTCAAAGTTAAGCGCATAAGAATGTGTTGAGAGAATGAAAACAGCTTTCCAGAATTGTTGGTTTTCACTTTTTAAGAAAAAGTGAAATCAAAAACAGAATTTTGCTTGGCGACCATAGCGTTTTGGACCCACCTGACTCCATTCCGAACTCAGAAGTGAAACGAAAC
>NZ_JARBFT010000027.1:0-4292 GCF_028863985.1 Vibrio chanodichtyis
AGACTTTTTACCCATTTGGTCGTGACCTAACAAGCGATTCAAGACAGATTCACAACGCGCGGCATTGGCGTGATGCGAGAACGACAGTGATGAACATTGTGATGCGTTGAGTTGGTTTAGGCGTTGCTCACTGCTTAATCGGGCGTTAACTGGCAAAATGGAAATGCCAAAAGCACCTGAGCAAAAGGAGTTTGCAAATGTTTCGTTGTGGGCAATGCCGTCATTTCGAAAGAGCTAAAAATAATCTCAAGAATCTTTGTGGTGCTTGGGAACAACCTACGACTGCAACGCGTGAAGCTTGCGGATTTTTCATGCTCAGAAAACCAGCCCGAGATGTGAAAACACCAAACGAAGAATAGAGTAATTTTCTTTGTGTTGGTTGAAAGTGCAGTGAAAATCATAAGCACTGGCCAGTTAACAAACGCCTCAAGAGGGACTGTCAACGCGTGGCGTTTCCAGTCCCAATGAGCCGCGGGGGCTACGGTTGTTGTGATTGAGTTTAGTGGTAATGCGTTGTCAGCCCCTTAGGCGGGCGTTAGTTTCTATCGAGAAAAGTCATAAATATTGATTCCAAATGTTCCGAAAAATTGAGTTTTGGTGCTCAAGGTTTACGAGTTTGCTTTGGTTTTTTGCTAGATACTGATTGGGTAGAAAGCGTTGAAAATGTCGCTGGCACAAGATCGCTAAAGCCAACAAACCTTGATGCATCCATTTTGTGGAAGCGTCCACACGGCAAGTTTGGTTTCACAAAAACAGCAATATCGCTTTAGGCACGCTTTCTTTGTTGGAAAGCCGGTTATTGGCCAACTCAACCTTGATAGTTTTGAGTTTTGGCTGCCAGCTTCACAATGTTTGATGTTGAAGGTGTGTTTGCCCGATGATTTTTCATAAAATGTACTTCGTTACAAAAATAAGGAATAACATGAAAAATATTATTTTATTAGGATTGGCTATTGCACTATCTGGTTGTACAGCTATTACCATTTCTGAGCGTCAAATGGTCGGTGAAACGGCTAAGTTTTTTAATACGACAAATCAAGTAATTATCTATGATGTTGAACGAGATCTTGTCACTAGTCAGTTCGAATGGAAAACCGATATTGAGGGCGTGACCTATTTGTGTTCGGGAAGTTCGTTTAATACCCATTCATTAAACTCAGTGTACTGTGTAAAACAGTAGGGAGTTCGGATAAAAAACAGCGTCAAATGACGCTGTTTTACTGTGTTTTCTACGATACTTTTTTGCATAAATTTTGGTGAAAAATCATTGTTAAACAATCGGCTACGAAACTAACAAGCGCCTCAAGAGGGACTGTCAACGCGCGGCATTTTTGGTATGCGGTGATTTTTGTGGTTAATTTGTTATGCGTTAAGTTGGGTTGTGCGTTGCCAGCCCCTTAGGCGAGCGTTATGCGATAGATGCGTGTAATCAAATTTATGGAAATAATAGTTAATTAAATGGAGATAATGAATGAAACAATGTCAGTGGGTAGTACCAACAATCATGCTGTTTGGTGCGAATTTTGGTGTTATGGCCGAAACGGAATTTGCGAAAAATTCTCAACAGATTGATAACCGTAATTTTTATATTGGCGCAGATCTTAGTTTTTATAACAAAACAGAGCTTGAATTGGGTGGAATTTCTATAGATAAAAAAGGTGATTTTGACGATTTAGGTTATAGCGCAGTTATTGGATACCAATTTGATATACATAAGGTAGTGAAAATTGGTGTGGAAGGTGAATATCGAAGTTTTGGAAAGATAAATTATTACGAAGAGCTAGATGTTAAAGGAAATGGTGTTTTTCTGAATATAAAACCTAAATTTATTGTTTTAGGTGATTATGCTGATGTCTATGTTGGTCTTTTAGCCGGGATTGGTTCAATGGATATGGATGCTAAATTGACAAATGAACCATCATATTCTAAGTCGGAAGTTGGCTATCAATTTGGGGCTGAACTCGGGATTATAGTAAATCGAGCCATTGATCTATACCTAGGTTATCGTTCTGCGCATGTTGATATAGAAGATGTAAATATATCAATATCAAGTGGTTATGCAGGCATTCGTTATCATTTCTAAAATCGCATAACAAACGCCTCAAGAGGGACTGTCAACGCGTAGCATTTTTGGTATGCGGTGATTTTTGTGGTTAATTTGCTATGCGTTAAGTTGGTTTGTGCGTTGCCTGCCCCTTAGGCGGGCGTTAGGCTACAAGGAGAAAATATGACACATCGAGTAAGAGTTTACCCACATAATGATCTTATGAATTTAGCTCATTATCAGCGAGAAACGATTCGTGCAAAAGTTGCTAATGAAGATCGTGATGGGATTAAACTAGATTGTCTTTCATGTTTAATCTCTTTGGCTTTTTCTGTCGAAGCACTGGTTAACTTTGTGGGATACAAGAAAGTCGATAAATGGAAAGAGTTTGATCGATACATAAATAAGATTACAAAAGTATGTGCTAAAGCAGGTGTAGGGTTCGACAAAAATGTCGGTATGTACGCACAACTATGGCAATTAAAAAAGTTACGAGATGATGTTGCCCATGGTAAACCCATTGAAATTAACACTGAGGTCAATACTCGTGAAGAACTTCGTGAAAGAATGAGTTGTCCTTGGGATGTTAACTTAACGCCTGAAACTGTCGAAGCCATGTTTGTGGTAGTTAAAGACTTTGAGAAACTCCTCTTCAAGAATTGCCAAATTAATATTGGTGATACATTAACTTCAGCGGTGAGAGTGGGTCAGTAGCCTAACAAACAATTTAAGAGGGATTCCCCACGCTTGGCATTTTTTGTTCGGGTCAAGTTTAGTATTTACGGCGTCCCAATTTAGTATCGTGGTCGCGTGGCTCACCCCTTAATTGGGCGTTAGTTTCTATCAAGAAAATTCATACAATTTGCGCTAATTGTTTCGATAATTCGGCTTTCGGTGCTCAAAGTTTACGAATCAGCTTTGGTGCTTTGTTTGATACTGATTGGGTAGAAAGCGTTGAAAATGTCGCTGGCACAAGATCGCTAAAGTAAGCAAACCTCGATGCATCCATTTTGTGGAAGCGTCCACACGGCAAGTTTAGTTTCACAAAAGCGGCATCGTCGCTTCAGGCGCGTTTTCTTTGTTGGAAATTCGGTTATTGGCCAACTCAACCTTGAGCGTTTGGAGTTTTGGCCGCTAACTTCACAGCGTTTGATGCTGGATGTGTGTTTGCTCGATGATTTTCCATAAAATGTTGTTCAAATATTTTGGTGAAAAATCATTGTTAAACAATTGGCTACGAAACTAACAAGCGCCTCAAGCGGGACTGTCAACGCGTAGCATTTTTAGTATGCGGTGATTTTTGTGATTAATTTGCTATGCGCTAAGTTGGGTTGTGCGTTGCCAGCCCCTTAGGCGGGCGTTAAATGCCATTTAGGTTTGGAGATAATAGAGTGAATAATGATAATGATTTGATCCAAAGAAGTGTAGATGAACAAAAACGAGCAATTGAAATATATGACAAATTTAGAGATGAGTTGCTTAAAAGGCAGCTATCAAATACGGAAAATTATGATAAATCAATTTTAACGTTATCATCGGCTGGACTAGCGATATCCTTGACATTTCTTACAACCATTGTACCAATGAGTCATGCTGCATATCTTTGGTTAATAAAAGTATCTTGGTTTTGTTTCTTATTTTCAATTTTTTGCTCACTTTTGGCGTATCTAGTTAGTAATGCGGCAATAACAAAGCAAATGTCGATTGCAGAGAACTATTATGTAAATAAAATTTCAAGTGCATTTAATCAACGTAATTGGCTATCAGTGTTAAATGATTGCCTAAATTATGTTGTAGGTGTGCTATTTTCTATTGCAATTCTTGCGGTAGTGTTATTTGTAACTTTAAATCTGAGACAAGAGGAAACAACAATGTCCAAGCAACAAGATAATAAATCATCAGTAAGACTAGATAGTGCAAAAATACCATTAATGCAATCTGTTCCAACCGGAGATATATCTATCAACAGCGCGCAGGTTCCAACAATGCAAGCTGCTCCTAGTACAAGCTCATCTGTACAGCAAACGACGCAATCTGGCCAAGGACAATCTCAACAAACTCGCGATTAGGCATTTAACAAACGCCTCAAGAGGGACTGTCAACGCGTGGCGTTTCCAGTCCCATTGAGCCGCGGTGGTTACGGCTGTTGTGTTTGAGTTTAGTGTAATGCGTTGCCAGCCCCTTAGGCGGGCGTTAGGTCACGACGGGATCACATGAGCAATGCAGAGCAGTGTCGATTGAGTATGGA
>NZ_JARBFT010000028.1:0-3991 GCF_028863985.1 Vibrio chanodichtyis
AATCGGTGATCGGTTTAAACCGAAATGGGTGATCGGATAATCCCGAAATGACTGATCGGAATGCTCCGAAATATGCACCGTACCACTACATCTTCGTGCTCAAGGTCTTTCCGAATATCATAAGCTCTCAATATTCGGCGATATTCCGGACGAGATAACAAGCCCATTCTGTAAGCTAAATCGATGATACGCGATACTGAATAGTTCTCTATATCTTCATGCTTAGAAACTGGAGGAAGTTTGTATTGCTCTGCTGCTTCTTTTGCAATATCTAAACCCGCAATACAGATTTTTTCTCTTAGGTCATGCATTGCTGCGTTAAACATTCGCTGACAAGCACTGCTTGGGTCAACAGGCAAGATTTTATTAACTCTTTGTATGAGATTCTTTGCTTGCCATTCTGGTCTAATTTCTTCCAATAATGCGGGGCCCCCTGAAGAAGCGACAATTTCCGCATTAGGCGATGGTATCAACTCATATTTTTCCACTGAATTTTCCTTATTACATTTAACGCTCGCCTAAGGGGCTGGCAACGCACCAACCAACTTAACGCATAGCAAATTAACCACAAAACCTGCCGCATAACAAAAATGCCGCGCGTTGACAGTCCCTCTTGAGGCGCTTGTTAGTTTCGTAGCCGATTGTTTCACAATGATTTTTCACCAAAATATTTCAGCAACATTTTATGCAAAATCATCGAGCAAACACACGTCCAACATCAAATGCTGTGAAGTTAGCAGCCAAAACTCAAAATGTTCAAGGTTGAGTTGGCCAATAACCGAATTTCCAACAAAGAAAGCGCGCCTAAAGCGATGTTGCCGCTTTTGTGAAACCAATCTTGCCGTGTGGACGCTTCCACAAAATGGATGCATCAAGATTTGCTTACTTTAGCGATCTTGTGCCAACGACATTTCAACGCTTTCTACCCAATCAATATCAAGCGAAGCTAAAAAGCCAATTCGTGAACTTTGAGCATCAAAAGCCGAATAATCGGAACAATTATCACCAATATTTACGAATTATCTTGATAGAAACTAACGCTCGCCTAAGGGGCTGGCAACGCACAAACTAACTTAACGCATAGCAAAGTAACCACAAAAATCACCGCATACCAAAAATGCTACGCGTTGACAGTCCCGCTTGAGGCGCTTGTTAGTTTCGTAGCCGATTGTTTCAAAATGATTTTTACCAAAACACTTGAACCATATTTTATGCAGAACTATCGAGCAAAAACACGTCCAGTATCAAACGCTGTGAAGTTGGCAGCCAAAACTCAAAACGATCAAGGTTGAGTTGGGCAATAACCAAATTTCCAACAAAGAAAGCACGCCTAAAGCGATGTTGCTGCTTTTGTAAAATCAAACTTGCCGTGTGGACGCTTCCACAAAATGGATGCATCAAGGTTTGTTGGCTTTAGCGATCTTGTACCAGCAAATTTTTCAACGCTTTCTACCCAATCAGCATCAAACAAAGCACCAAAGCCAACTCGTGAACTTTGAACACCAAAAGCTAATTTTTCGGAATATTTAGCACCAATTTTGATGAATTTTCTCGATAGAAACTAACGCCGCATTAAGGTGTGAGCAACGCAACCACGAAACTCAACCTTACCACCGTAAACACAAAACCCAACGATGGAATGAAAAATGCCAAGCGTTGGGAATCACTCTTAAATGCTTTGTTAGGTTTATGACTCTTTAGGAGCCCAAAGCGTATGCTCTTGCCACCCCTCAAGGAACCCCATTTGCTCAAGAGTAACTACTTTTGGAGCACTTTCGAGTAAAGACAGTAAACGCTCTGTTAAGCCATTTGAAACTGAAACTTGATCAGACAAATGCTTAATAACGCACAGCCGACTATATAAGGTGTTTTTACGTGTCATATGTTCTTTCAATTCTTTAGTGTCTCGAGGCATAAAGACTTGAAAACTGCGATTCCAAACACGGTTATGGTGTGCGCACAAGTTTCGAAGGTGTGATAAGCAGTGGAACCACGATCCCATAACTTCACCACTTTTAACATCAAATTGTTTGGCAATAGCTTTTTGATCAGACAAAAACAAATCTGCGTAAAGACGTGACCAGGTACCAAAAGTAAGCACTTCAGTTATCATCCAAGATGGAGGTAACGAGGGAGATTGATAGTTATCATAGTAGTGTGAAATGAATAGCTCTTTCGCGTCTTTGATACGCGCATGAAAACCATCGTATTCAAAGGTAGGACTTAAGACAGCTAAATTCATAAACCAATGAGGTCCATGGCTGTTTGCCATATGCTCGCTAATACATGTACGCAAGCCTACTTCAACCTTTTGAATTTCTTCAATTATGAGTAGACGAACTCTACGGTCAAACTCGTATAGTGAAACGATATCATCAAAGGTGGTACCCTCAATAAACGTTTTCGGTAACACAGGGAGAGGCTTTCGCTCTTGTGTCATTTGATAAAACGGGTAACAATAACCACGTAGGCGAAAGTATCCTATGAATTTTAAAGCATTCAGCGCAGCATTCTCGTCTGGAATAACTAAACCTCTTTGCTTTAACTTATCCAACAGAGACTGAGGTGACATAGTCGATTTATTATAGTGCTGCTTTTTTATTTCCGTTTGTTTAGCCATTCACTGATAACCATGCAAAAAAAACCCGCCTATTTGCGCTATTCTGAGAAGGAAGCGTGGCGGGTGTTGTTAAGGCTTAATCTAGCACCAGTTGACGCACCTGTCAATATTACAATTACATAGTTTTCAAACGTAAACCTAACGCCCGCCTAAGGGGCTGGCAACGCACTACCCAACTTAACGCATAACAAATTAACCACAAAAATCACCGCATACCAAAAATGCTGCGCGTTGACAGTCCCGCTTGAGGCGTTTGTTATGCGCTCATTAAAAACTTGACTCAGATCACACTAGTCGCTAATATTTCGAGCGTCGAAAAAATTTCAGACTGGTTCGGTTATTCCAGTCCTCGAGCATATCGAGATTTAGTTGCATTGCGCAAACCCACGGCACTAACCTTTTATTAGGATAGTGCTCATTCCTGTGCGCACTATCCATACTTTGGATTGAATATGCAAAAGAAAAAGACCTTGATTGTCGCACAAATTTTCATCTCCCTTATGATGGCTTTCCTTATGACAGGAATATTTAGTTTTTTCGAGCTTGGAATGACCCACGTCTGGCTACAAGCATGGATGAGCAAATTTATAGTCGCTTGGCCGATCGCCTTTATATTGTCAATTTTCGTTGGTAATCTTGGATTTAAATTAGCAACTAAACTCACGCTATAAATCATTCATGCTGGCTTCAATGGTTGCCAGCATGAGCACATAACGCTCGCCTAAGGGGCTGGCAACGCACACCACAAAACTCAAACACAGCAACCGAAACCACCGCGGCTCAATGGGACTGGAAACGCCACGCGTTGACAGTCCCTCTTGAGGCGTTTGTTATGGCGCTATTCCAAACCATTTGCCTTAAGCCAACTATCAAAATCAGTGAGTCCATGCTTCCTACGAACTCTTACAACTTCAACAGCAAGGAATAGACCAGTCAACAGGCCAAAAAGCAAAGAACCATAAACCTGAGAAATCATAAATCCTTGAAACTGCCATACAAATAACCACATAAATCCACCCCAAAAACCTGCGCCGATTACAGATTGGAGAGCAAATAGCTTTAGTGGGTTTTCAAATATCCTCGGCTTCATATCCAAACGAGCCAACTTATGAAATAGATATGGGTATGGTTTAATTAAACGAGCACTAATGCCCTTTTCAATCAATAGTGTTCGAACAAATTCCATTTTATCCATGATCGCTCCTATATGATGCTTTGCGCCATAACGCCCGATTAAGCAGTGAGCAACGCCTAAACCAACTCAACGCATCACAATGTTCATCACTGTCGTTCTCGCATCACGCCAATGCCGCGCGTTGTGAATCTGTCTTGAATCGCTTGTTAGGTCACGACCAAATGGGTAAAAAGTCT
>NZ_JARBFT010000029.1:0-3575 GCF_028863985.1 Vibrio chanodichtyis
AGACTTTTTACCCATTTGGTCGTGACCTAACAAGCGATTCAAGACAGATTCACAACGCGCGGCATTGGCGTGATGCGAGAACGACAGTGATGAACATTGTGATGCGTTGAGTTGGTTTAGGCGTTGCTCACTGCTTAATCGGGCGTTATGCTGCTGAGTAAATAATAGGAATCGAGTATGAAATCTTCACATATTGGTGAATTGGTTTTGAATGAGCAACAGATTCTAAATGGAGTTGAAATCGTAGCTGGTAAATTAAACAGTCAGTTTAGTGAAGCAGTTATTATTACAGTTGTCCCGGGAGGTATATTGTTTACTGCGGACTTAGTGCGTAAGCTAAAGTTTGATATTAAAATGGATTATATTTCTTGCCCCCATACTCCTGGAGATAGAAATAATCAGTCAATGATTGTCTTTCATGAAAATATTTCACTTGATTATAAAGATGTTATTGTAGTTGATGATGCAATTGAATCAGGTGGCACAATGAAAAAATTGATAGCCTATATTCAAGATAATTACCAAGTGAGATCTTTATCGGTTGCAACACTATTGGTTAAACCAAGTCGTGTAGAGATTCCCGTACCACAGTTTTATGCTTACGAAATGCCAAATGATGACTTGCTTGTTGGATACGGTTTACCGTGGAAAGATCAGCTAAGGAATGTACCTTACATATCGAAATTGGTGTTGTAATCAACCCGCAGCATAACAAACGCCTCAAGAGGGACTGTCAACGCGCGGCATTTCTGTTATGCGGCAGGTTTTTGTGGTTAATTTAGTGTGCGTTAAGTTGGGTTGTTGCGTTGCCAGCCCCTTAGGCGGGCGTTAAGTGCTTTAGGTATACAAAATCAAGGAGATATTATGTCAATGTTGGTCGCAGATTGTCCTAGATGTGGCGCAAACGAAATTACTTTTGATCTTAAAAATCAAGTCCCCTCATATACAGAATATAATTGGAAGCAATACCTTGAAGTTTTCTGTGTATGCCGAGCATGTTTTAAACCAACTATATTTCTAGTGTCTCAGAAAGAACCTTCGTATGCCAATTACATTAAAGAAGGGTTGCATAAGTTAAATGTCGCGGTAAATGAAATTATAGATGTAGAACGTTATATTGGAATTCAAGATAACGCTGCTGATGTTCCGCCTGAGTATTTACCTCTGGACATTGAAAAAATATTTAAAGAAGGTGCTGCCTGTATGTCAATTGGCTGCTACAACGCTGCAGCTACTATGTTTAGATTATGTCTAGATTTAGCAACAAAATCTCTATTGCCCGAAGAAGCGGAGGGCCTAACTAGTCGAATAAAACGAAACTTAGGACTTCGTCTTCCTTGGATGTTTGAACAACAGATACTTCCGCAAACTTTACAAAACTTGTCGACATGCATTAAAGATGATGGGAATGATGGGGCACATGAAGGTGTGCTTTCTAAAGAGGATGCATCAGATATCTTGGATTTTACTTTCATTCTTCTTGAGCGCCTGTATACGGAGCCGCGTAGGCTCGAAATTGCAAGTGAAAGAAGATCTGCTAGGCGGCAAACACGCACTTAACAAACGCCTCAAGAGGGACTGTCAACGCGCGGCGTTTCCAGTCCCATTGAGCCGTGGTGGTTTCAGTTGTTGCGTTTGAGTTTAGTAGTATGCGTTGCCAGCCCCTTAGGCGGGCGTTATAACACATTAGTTTTCAACAGGGTGAAAATAAGCCCCATAAGGTTTGGGGCTCAAATTAATCACTCGCCTTTTTTGTGTTGGTGTTCTTTCAGATCTGGATGTTTCGGCTTGTTTTCAGGAGTGACTCGACGTCTTTGGTCAGTTTTTCCGGTTGATTCAGCTTTTGGTTTTGGTCCTGGTTTAATACCCATATTTACCTCCGTATAGCTTATGCAATTGAGCTCATTAAGGTTATCATCGGTCTGGTATACGATAAATGCTAATCTTTGGTCTAAAGTGTGTTTTGTGCGGTTGATCTGAAAGCTTAGTTTTAGGAAAAATGTGTTATAACAAACGCCTCAAGAGGGACTGCCAACGCGCGGCATTTTTGTTATGCGGTAGGTTTTGTGGTTAATTTGGTATGCGCTAAGCTGGTTTGTGCGTTGCCAGCCCCTTAGGCGGGCGTTATGTACTTTTCTGAAATTTCTCTACCTAAAATCAAACTTGTGCACAGTGTGATTATGCGTTAGTCTTCATCTATGGATGCACAATGAGACAGTGCAAGTTGCAATGGCATTAGAATTTAAAGATAAGTGGTTAGAGCAGTTTTATGAGGATGATAAACGACATCGTTTTATTCCAAGCAGCATAGAAAATGCTCTATTTCGAAAGTTGGAAATCTTAGATGCGGCTCAAGCTGAATCTGACTTAAGAATTCCACCGGGTAATCGTTTTGAACATCTTGAAGGAAATCTTAAAGGTTGGTGCTCAATTCGAGTAAATAAACAATATCGTTTGATTTTTCAGTGGGTTGATGGTGTTGCACTAAATACTTACTTAGACCCACATAAGTATTGAGGTAACGGCTATGCGTAAGACAAAACGTCGTCCAGTGAGCGTTGGCGAAATGTTAAAAGAAGAATTTCTTGAACCGATGGGCATTACATCAAAAGCGCTGGCTGAAGCAATGGGTGTACACCGAAATACAGTGAGTAATTTGATTAATGGTGGTGTATTAACGGCTCCGGTAGCTATCAAGTTAGCAGCAGCATTAGGTAACACGCCAGAGTTTTGGCTTAACATTCAACATGCAGTTGATCTTTGGGACACGAGAAATCGTTATCAAGAAGAAGCAAAGTTTGTAAAGCCGTTGTTTGTTTCGCTGGAACAAAGCGCACGTACATAACAAACGCCTCAAGAGGGACTGTCAACGCGCAGCATTTTTGGTATGCGGTGATTTTTGTGGTTAATTTGGTATGCGTTAAGTTGGTTGGTGCGTTGCCAGCCCCTTAGGCGGGCGTTAGCTTCTTAAAGGCTAGAATCATCAAAATCTAAGTTCATTTGTTGTGAAAATCAGTTTTTAGCATTCAAATATCACAACTTGGCTTTCGAGTTTTTCTGATGCCGATTTGGTAGAAAGTGTTGGAAGTTCAACAGGTTCAAAGCCGCTGAAAACCCACAAGCCTCGATGCTTCAAGGTTGTTGGATGTTCCACACAGCAAGTTTGGTTTCACAAAAGGCTGCATCATCGCTGTGATCTTGCATTCTTTGTCGCGGACTCTTAATCGTGGCCAACTTAGCCTAGATCTTTTTAAGTTTTGGCTGCCAGCTTCACAGCTTTTGGCGTTGGACGTGTGTTTGTGAGATGCTTCTGCGTAAAATGGCTTTCAAATAAAGGTGTTTAAAAATCATTATTAAACAATAGGCTACGAAGCTAACAAACGCCTCAAGAGGGACTGTCAACGCGTAGCGTTTCCAGTCCCATTGAGCCGCGGTGGTTACGGTTGTTGTGATTGAGTTTAGTGGTATGCGTTGCCAGCCCCTTAGGCGGGCGTTATTATTCACCTAAATTTAGTAAAACACCTTGATATCACGGTAAAAATTTTCATGTGATCCAAGTGCGATAAGCTCAAGTG
>NZ_JARBFT010000003.1:0-347728 GCF_028863985.1 Vibrio chanodichtyis
AGGGGTTAGATAACTGACTTATAGCTGAAAGCTTTACTGAACCCCCAGCCTAGCTGGGGGTTTTCTCTATACAAAAAGAGCGCCAAGTTATGGCGCTCTAAGATCTGTCTGCATGTTAACGATCAAAAAATCGGCTTATCGAGTAATAACCTAGATTGATTTATGAAGTTAAAATCTTATCAATTAATTTTTGAGCCTCAGCTAAATAGTGACCACCAAACTGGTTGTAATGGTTGAGCAGATGATAGAGGTTATAAATATCTTTGCGCTCTTCATAGCCCCAATCCAGTGGCCAGATACTTTCATAGCCTTGAAAAAACTCCGGCTGGAAACCACCAAAATATTCGGCCAGCGCAATATCACACTCTCGATCGCCCCAATAACAGGCGGGATCAAAACATAAAGGTCCATTGACCGAATGGGCAACATTGCCAAACCACAGATCGCCATGCAATAGCGATGGGCGTGGTGAATGATTGGCTAAACGCTGTTTGATCAGTTCTACAAACTCATCAATATTGATCAGTACAATCCCTTTTTCTTGCAGCAATTGTAGCTGCCAACCAATCCGTTGTTCGGCAAAAAACAGCGGCCATTTTTTGTGCCACGGATTGGGCTGCACCGTGGTACCAATATAGTTATCAATATCGAAACCAAACTCTTTTTGTTCACCCCAACGGTGTAAATGAGCCAGTTCAACCCCCAATTGATAGCTTTTTTTCGCATCATCCAGTGGTTTTATCGGTAAATAGTTGAGGACCAAATAAGCGTGGTTTTTACTGATACCATGCAGAAGGTAATCAGGTACTTGCACGGTATTTGTTTCACGCATGATGCGCAAACTCACGACTTCAGCTTCAAATTTACTTAATAATTGACGCTGGTTCACTTTGACAAAATAACGATCAATACCATCGCTCACCATAAAACATTGGTTAATATCACCACCATGCACTTTCTCTTTTTCTACGATGTGAAAAGATTTGCCCATCTGTTCAGATAGTTGTTGAATAATGGCTGACCACATAATTCAAGCCCTCGGTTATTGACTCTACTTATTGGTTAGTGTAGGTCAAGCGAGATAATATAAAAGGTTATCCTGATATATAAATCTCTCTTGAGTAAAAATTGCAGCAACAGAAACCGCTAACTGTGATTTAACGCATAAAATCATCATGTTCACTTTCGTACTATCAGGTTCCCAGTCAGATTGGTATTGGGTGCAGTACATAAATGTCAATAATCAAATGACAAATCTCTAAGCAAGATGATTCTGGCTGATAATTGATCGGTTTCAGCCGAGTTTGATTATGAATCTCATCACTCACGTTTACTTCTGTGCAGATGACATTCGATGGCTTAGTATGATAAAACCAAGCATAAATCAACTGGCGAACAGCAGCCGTAAAATGGAGAACAAATGTGGTTGTAGAAACCGATGGCTACCTAGCCTTGATTGAACATCTTTCATTTAATATCAATGTATTTACTCAAGAAGGGGATACTGGTAGTGAAAGTGTTGAAGATGTCATCACCGATATGGTGGCCAGTAACATTATGGCTATTTTTGAACAAAACCCAGAGCTGCATTCCAGTGTCCGCTTCCAATTATTAAAAGAAGCGGATGCAGTAGTCGACGATTTAAGTGAAGTGTTAGCTGGTGTTTGGTTACGTCCTGCCACTAATGAGCAGATTGTTTTTTTAGATGAATATATCGCGTTAGTAAAAAACTTATTTGATTCCGCGGTAGCTAAATACGACTAGCTGGCGGCCAATTCCTCATCTCACTGGTTTAATTTTGCATCAATGGCGGGTTTTCAACTCGCCTGAAATGCCATAACTTAGCCGCCCAATATTGATTATCGATGCGCGAGATAATGACGCCTTTTGAGGTCGATGCATGCATAAACTGCTGATTGCCTAGATAAATTCCAACATGAATATTAGTGCGAGAGGTTTTGAAAAAGACCAAATCACCATACTGAGCTTGATGATGGGCAATCCGAGTTCCGGTTTGCGCTTGAGATACCGTGGTTCTAGGTAAACTTAGTTGCCATGCATCACGGTAAGCTTGTTGTACAAAAGCTGAACAATCCACGCCGCGTTTATTATTGCCACCCAATCGGTAAGGCACACCTTGCCACTCACTAAATACATTCGAAAAATGGCTCGCTGCGGGTTGATTGGCGACTGAAGTGGATGGTGTTAACTCTGCCTCTTTCGGTGGAGTCGCACTACACCCCGCTAAGATCAGCATAATAAATAGGGAAAACGTTGGCTTAAACGTCAACATAAGTCACCTTTTTGACAAAAAAATGAAATAAAACTGCAATCGATACTGCCTACCATGACGTCGACTCTCAAATTTAAGACGCACATACATGGCTTTGACAAAAAATCTTTCCTTAACGCAAACCCTTGGCGCAGTGTTGCTGTGCATTACCATACTGATGATCGCATTATCTGTCACCAGTTTGCGCGGTATCCAGCGGGTTGGCGCGCAATTTAGCCAACTGTCTGAGCAAGCGTTACCCTTTGCGCTCAATAATGCCGCGTTAACCCAAAATTTGCTGGAGCAAGTGCAATACCTTGGTTATGGCACGCGCAGTCAAAGCGAAGCCGAACTTAACCAAGTATTGGCTGAATGGCAAAGGCTGGATGTGCAAGCCCGTGATCAAATCGAGCTTTTACTGCAAAATGTTCAGCAGCAGGGTAGCGCACAGCAAGAATCGATCTCATCATTGCAAAATGTGATTGCTCGTTTTCAGCAGTTAGCACAATCCATCCTCTCGTTACAGCAAATCCAATTGAGCAAATCGGTTCAGATCGATCAGCAAGCACAGCAATTTCGTTATGGCTTGAGTTCGATTGGGCCAGAAATGAGTCGTATCGCCTCCTTTTTAGCGTTAGAAAATCCAGAAGCGATGGATGCTGCCAACCGTTTTACCGCCAGTGCCAGTGCGATGGAGAGTGCATTTTTATTGTTGTTGATTGAACAAGATAGACAAGTTGCACAGCAATATCGTCAAGAGCTGAGAAATCGCCAAGCGGGCTTAGCATTGGCCTTTGATGATTTCCAAGAGTGGTATCCAGAAATCAGTGAGTACGCTAGTTTAACCGCCCCTTATGCTATGGTGTTAGAGGGTTTTAAAGCCCAAGCTGTTATCGAACAAATCATCAATAAACTGCAAGATGCCCAACAACAAAATACCGATTTTGCTCATGCCTCTATTGCAGCACAGCAATTGATCACGCAACTTAATCAATGGTCGATTATGGCTCAGCAGCAGATTGTGCAAGATAAACAAGAGGTCAGCGCGACCATCGCTACAGTGACAAACATAGTGCAAGCCGGTGGGGTGCTTTTAGTCGTGGCGATCTTGATGGTGTGGTTTGCTCTGCGGCGCTGGATTGGCCGTGCGCTGTTCAATATCCGATGCCATCTTGAACGATTGACTCAGCATCAACTCAATCACTCACTTGCGCTGGTCGGGCCCAAAGATTTTCAAGATGTAGCGCAGCAGTTAAACCAAGTGATTGCCTCAACTCATGAATCGTTGGCTTTAGTGACCCGTAACTGTGAAACGCTTTATCAAACTGCAGAATTGAGTCATGGCTCGGCAGAGCAATCTAATCACAGCTTGGCTGCGCAAAATCAAGCTTTGCTGGCGATGGCGGCCACCATTAATCAGTTGGAAGCCTCGATTCGTGAAATCGCCGGGGTCAGTAATGATTGCCGCAGCGATTCTAGCCAAGCGGCAGAGTATTCTGCGCAAGGGGTAACCGTGGTTGAACAAAACCAACAACGCTTACAAGCGCTGGAAAATACCTTAAATGTCAATGATGCGGCGATGTCTGAGCTTAATCAGCGCGTTACCCGTATCCGTGAAATGGTCGATATGATCAGTGGCATTGCTGATAGCACCAATCTGCTGGCGTTGAACGCCGCAATTGAAGCCGCCCGCGCAGGAGAACAAGGCCGTGGCTTTGCGGTGGTAGCCGATGAAGTGCGTAAACTGGCCAGTGATACCAGCAAACAGACCACCAATATCCGCGATATGATGAATGAACTAGTTAGCTCCGCGAACCGTTCTCGTCAAGCGGTGGACGAGTCGCGCCATGAGATGATCTCTGCATTACAATCGAGTGAAGAGGTGAAAACCACTTTTGTCCAGATTGAACGTGCAGTGGCGCATATTCGTACGCGAGTCGCACAGATTTCCGCTGCGACCGAAGAGCAACAGCGTGCTACTGCTGATGTGAATCAAGCGGTCACTCAGATCTCTGATCAGGGGCAGCAAACCAAATTCCAATTGGATGCGATGTTAGAAAGTGCTGAGCAAGTGGCCGATATTGCCGGTCATCAGCAAGCGATGCTGCATAAATATCAATTGAACTGATCACTTTAGTTACGGCCTTTATTTTGCCACTGTCGAGTAGTGAGTAGCGCAGTGACAAAATAATCGCTGATCATCGTTAGTTTAGTGTGACGCAATTAGACCGCGATTCTTTACTGGCACAAAACCGCGTGGCTCAGTAAAATCGCTGCCATTTTTCAGTCAATTGCACTCGCCATGAGAATCCACGCCTTTCATCACTTATACCAATATCGCCTCGCGCGTTCCACTAAGCCATTTCTGGCTCGTGGCGGCAAAATTAAACGCTGTGCTTACTGCATGGTAGAGGTGAGCCACTGTTTGTGCGCACATCAGCCTGAGATTGATAGCCAAATAGCGGTACTGTTGATCGTATCGGAAAATGAAGTGTTTAAACCAAGTAATACAGGGCGTTTAATTGCCGATACCATCAAAGCCACCCATGTTTATCAGTGGAGCCGCACTGAGCCCGATCCGCAGATGCTAGCTCTGATCGCGGATCCTCAATATTATCCAGTTTTGATTTTCCCCGCCGAAACGGAACAAGACAAAAGCCGCGTGCTAAATCCAATCCCCAGCGATTTTGCTGGTAAGCAACCCCTGTTAGTGTTGATTGATGGCAGTTGGCGTGAAGCGAAACGTATATTTCGCAAATCGCCGTATTTGGCGCAATTGCCGCTGGTTTCTGTGGAGCCAGAACGCTTGTCGCGTTACATGATGCGCAAATCAGACAATGAACAACATCTGGCCACCGCAGAAGTCGCCAGTTTAGTATTGTCGATGTTTGGGGAACATAGCGCCGCCACCACGTTAGAACTGTGGTTTGAAGCGGTCAAAGAAACCTACTTAATGTGCAAAACACGCAATAAGCCCAATCATGCCAAGCCGGCACTACAGACATGGATTGCTCATCAACAAACCACAAATCATCGCTAAATCTTGATTGTGACTGGTCACTTGTTGCGCAATCAGTGCTGCTCGCTGGATAAATCCGTGCTTTGTCACGGACTGCAAGCGGTAGCTGGTGGATAATGCGCCTCACTTTTGTGTTTTTATTTTTTCCCCAAGACTGGGATAGGAAATTGAGGAGAGAAGGCCATGTATTACGGCTTTGATGTTGGCGGTACCAAAATTGAATTTGGTGCGTTCAACGCACAGTTACAACGAGTCGCCACTGAGCGTGTTGCAACCCCAACCGATGATTACCCTAAATTGGTGGATACCATTGCTGGTTTAGTACACAAATATGATGAGCAATTTGGTGTCGAAGGCGCAGTTGGATTAGGCATTCCAGGCATGGAAGATGCTGATGATGGTTGTGTACTGACCGTTAACGTGCCAGCCGCTAAAGGTAAGCCGCTGCGCGCTGATCTCGAAGCAAAATTAGGTCGTACGGTCAAAATCGAGAATGATGCAAACTGTTTTGCGCTCTCTGAAGCGTGGGATGATGAATTAAAGGATGCACCCTCAGTGATGGGGTTGATCCTCGGTACTGGTTTTGGTGGTGGTTTGATCTACCAAGGCAAAGTATTTTCCGGACGTAACCATGTCGCTGGTGAAATTGGCCATATGCGTTTGCCGATCGATGCTTGGTTCCATCTTGGCGACAACGCTCCGTTACTCAGTTGTGGCTGTGGCAACAAAGGGTGCATGGATAATTATCTCTCTGGTCGTGGCTTTGAGCTGTTGTATGAACACTATTATGGTGAACACAAAAAAGCGATTGAGATCATCACAGCACAGAAAGAGGGTGAAGCCAAAGCCGTTGAGCATGTTGAGCGCTTTATGGAGCTGCTGGCGATATGTTTTGGCAATATTTTTACCGCCAATGATCCCCACGTCGTTGTGTTAGGGGGGGGGTTGTCGAACTACGATCTGATTTATGACGAAATGCCAAAGCGTGTACCTAAGCATCTGCTTTCGGTAGCAAAATGCCCGAAAATCGTCAAAGCCAAACATGGCGACTCTGGCGGTGTGCGTGGCGCTGCTTTCCTCAACATTAAATAAATTGAAGATAGACTCCATAAATTAAGGGCTTGCAGTGCAAGCCCTTTTTAGTCTTCCGACTTGAAATTACAGCTCCAAGTCGTTTGGTAATGAATGTTTTAAAGTTACCGCTAAAGCTTGTTGGCTTAGCGAGTCGCTTTTGGTTTTTTGCCGACGCCAAAGTTTTCTTTCGGTTGCAGAGTGATTAAGCTAAAACCCAATTTTTTAAAATGGTTATCGCGGAAATTGCGTACCGATTTTGTATCTGAAATCGCTTCTAGCTGCATCTCCATCTTCAGAAATTCTTTCAGATCAATGCCTTCCGCTTCAGCCACCGCTTCATGAATGTTGTGATGCTTTTCGTATGAGAAAGTCAGGGTTTTCTCTTGGTTTTTGTAGGTGTAGATGATGGTACGCGCCATGGTTCTCTCTCAACACTAAATTAACGGGCTAAATTCTGCCTTGAAGTGGGATAATTGTCACGCTTTCACCCGCCTTTACCGTATCAATCGCCGGAGCAATCTCAATCAAGCAGTTTGCTTCACTCATTGAGCGTAAAATGCCAGAACCTTGTTTGCCCGTGGTTCGTACCGTCATCTGTCCTTGGGTGTTAAAAGCGTAAACGCCACGACTGAACTCGGTTCTGCCTTGGCGAGAGCGCAAATCTTCCAGCGCAATCGCATTGATTTTCAACGCTTGCCAACCTTGCTCACCTTGCATTTTGCGCAGGGCTGGTTCAACAAAATTGATAAAAGAAACCATCACTGCAACTGGGTTGCCCGGTAGACCGAAGAAGGGTTTGCCGGCCAGTTGACCAAACGCCAGTGGGCGGCCGGGGCGCATATTGATCCGCCAAAAATCAATTTGCCCCAGTTTCTCCAGTGCGGATTTGATGAAATCCGCATCGCCCACCGACACGCCACCAGAAGTGATCACCACATCGGCTTGTGCAGCAGCTTGCTCAAGCCATTGCATCATTTTGGTTTCGTCATCTTCAATGATGCCGAGATCGATCACTTGGCAACCGAGTGATTGCAGTAGCCCGGTCAGGGTAAAGCGGTTGGCATCAAAAATAGAGTTTGGTTTAATCTCCACGCCCGGAGCTTGCACTTCATCACCGGTTGAGAAAATCGCCACTTTAACCGGGCGCAAAACTTCTGCGTGCGCAAAACCCAGTGACGCGAGCATGCCCATTTCTGGAGAAAGTAAACGTTGGCCAGAGTGAAACACCGCTTGGCCTTGTGCCACATCTTCACCCGCTTGGCGCACGTTTTGTCCGGCTTGGATGTTCGCACCGGCAAAACTCACCATCTCAGCGTTTTGTGTGGCTTGTTCACGCATCACTACCGTATCTGCGCCTTGCGGCATGGGGGCGCCAGTCATAATTTTCACCGCTTCGCCGCGCGCAACGGTTTTCGGGTAATGACGGCCGGCCAGCACTTCTGCGACCACACGATAACGGTTTCTTTCAAGATCATCACTACGTAACGCATAACCATCCATCGCCGAGTTACAATAGGCTGGCACATTGATTGGCGAGTCTACTTGACGGGCTAAAACCCGTTGATAGCACTGTTGAATCGCGACCGATTCTGTTTCTGTGACAGGCGACATTAGCGCAAGGATCTGCTCGCGAGCTTGTTCGACAGAGAGAAAAGCAGGCGATAAGCTGTCGCAACAGGCCGCCACACGGTTTTTGGCATCGGAAGCAATCGATAGCTGCGTTTGCTGTTCATGCCACTGATCTACATAGTGAAGAACGAAATCGGCGATCGCATCAAGATGATTAATATTCATTTGTGGCAGAACTGTTTCGACCATTTCATCAGCGGCAATCGCAATGATGTTTTGATCATGAGGATAAAGCCAAGGTTTACCCACTTCAGTGCGGTGCAGCTCTATTTTGGGAAAGGCGATGTTTTTACAGCCTTCCACTAAAATCACATCAAGCTTGGTTGCATCAAATCGTGTCAACAGATAATCAAATTCTGCTTCGGCATCCGGAGTCTCGCTCATCAGAGCATGACGATTGCGCGAAGCAATCAGCATTTGTGAGGCGCCCGCTTTACGCAAGCGATAACTGTCTTTACCCGGCTTATCAACATCAAAATCGTGATGCGCATGTTTGAGCAAGCCAATTCGTAATCCGGCGGCAGTCAATTTGGGTAGCAACGCTTCCAATAGTGTGGTTTTTCCGGTACCAGAATAAGCAGCGAAGCCAAGTAATGGCAGGTTAGGGCGTTGAGGATTCTGGTTTGCAGAACAAATCATGGGTGTAACGCTCCAAATTGTGCCAACTCTTGTGGCGTATTCAAATTAAAAAAGCAGCTCGGTGCATCGCTAAAATCGACGTAACAGGTATGGCACTCATCATAAAGTAAGATGATTTTGCGATCGCCACGCGCTAAAAAGGCGCTGAGTCTGGGTAACACACGTTTGTGCCAAAGAGTAAAAACCGGCTGCTGATGTTCACCATCATGAGCGACTAAAATTTCACTATCCGGCTGTACCGCTTGGCAGAAACGGGCAACCAAATCATCACAAATTAATGGACTATCACAAGGCACAAAACCGACCCAATCGGTCGGAGCATGGGTTAAGCCGGCATGTATACCGCCTAATGGTCCTGGGTAATCGGCAAATTCATCGCTAATCACCGGAGCAAATTGTTGGTATTGGCTTTGGTTGCGATTCGCGTTGATCAGCAGAGTCGGCGTTTGTGGGGCCAGTTTGTCGAGCACATGCTGGATCAGTGGTTGGCCATTGAGCAAAATGAGCCCTTTATCTTGTCCTCCCATGCGGCTGGCTTGTCCGCCGGCGAGAATGACCCAACTAGTGTCTGAAGGTTGAAGAGTGGGAAGTGCTTGTGTGGTTATCATGGTTTTCTTTCACAATCTGCAGCAAAGGTGACTCAATCAGTTGACGATCTTTAATCCACCACTGTTTGTTACACAGAGCGGTCAGAGCGTTAGTTTGGTGACTGGTGATCACTAAACTCGCGCCACGCGCTAATAAATCTTGCGCCATTATAACCAATCTGGCGATAGATTCTTGATCCAATGATGCACTGGGCTCATCCATCAATAAAATTGAAGGTTTAACGATCCAAGCTCGTGCCATCGCCACCCGTTGCTTTTCACCACCAGAAAGCACGGAAATATGTTCGTCGGCCAGGGTTTCTAATCCAACCATACGTAGGGCGGTGATCACTTGGGCGCGTTTTTGATGGGTTGATAAACCGCTAAAGCGGATGCCATACACCACATTTTGGTAAACACTATCGTCAAATAGGTAGGGCGTTTGATGTAAATAAACCACGTCGCTTGTTGCTGAGGTGAAATACCAGCGCTGCCACCATGGTTTACCCGTCAGAATTTGACCGCAGGTTGGTGATAATAGGCCTGCGAGAATTTTCAGTAGTGTGGTTTTTCCTACTCCATTATCACCTTTAAGGTAAATCGCATCATTGGGACCAATCGATAGCTTAGGAATGTGAAATAGCACGCGATCTTTAAAGCGCATGGCCAGCTGCTCGGCCGTCAGTTTTATCGTCATGGTATTTCCTTATGTCCGTAAGTAACCTTTGCCGCGTAGAGAAGAGAGTAATACGTTGAGCCCTAATGCGAGAGCCAATAGCACGATACCGAGTGCTACCCCTTGCGCAAAGGCACCTTTGTTACTTTCCAGCGAGATGGCGGTCGGAATATTGCGGGTTAAGCCCATGATATTGCCACCGACCATCATCGAGCAGCCCACCTCGGTAACAATTCGAGAAAAACCAGCAATTGTGGCCGCCATGATCGGAAAGCGCGCCTCGCAAATCAAGGTTGCAAACAGCCTTGGTAGAGTTGCGCCAAGCGTGATTGCCGTTTCAAGTGCGCGGCGATCGGTCGATTGCAACGCGCCGTGCATCATAGCGACCAAGATCGGAAAACAGATCAACGCTTGGCCTAACACCATCGCTTGCTGAGTAAACAGCATTCTCCAATCGCCAAGCGGGCCGGCGCGCGACAGCAGCATATACAGCAACAAGCCAATCACGACCGTGGGCACTGCTTGCAAGGTATTGATCAAGGAAAGCAAGGCCCATTTACCACGAAAATCGCGGTAGGCGAGTATAAAAGAGAGCAGTACTGCGGGGAGTAGTACCAATACAATCGCGGTGAGCGAAACGCTAAAGGAGACCGCCACGATCTCCCATAGCTTAGGGTCTAAACTCACCAACAGATGCAAAGCATCAAGGGTTGTTTGCCAAAGACTCATTGAGATTTACTGCTTATCCGCATTAGCGACAAACAGTGCTTGACCATTGACGGTGAACTGATTGATCAACTGCTGGCCTTTAGGATCCACCAACCAGTCGCTAAACACTTTCGCGGCTTGGTATTGTGTGGTCGGGTAACGCTCAGGATTAACAATGATCACTTGGTAAGGGTTAAACAGTTGTTCATCCCCTTCAAACAACACTTTGAGATCCAGTTTATTGTTATAAGCCAGCCAAGTACCACGGTCGGTGAGGGTATAAGCTTGCATTTCAGAGGCCATATTCAGCGTAGGTCCCATTCCTTGCCCGATAGAGCGGTAGCCTCCGAAATTGGGTTCTATTTTATTTTGTGCCCAGATGGTGAGCTCTTTTTTATGGGTGCCGGAATCATCCCCGCGTGAAATAAATACTACGCCGCTATTGGCAATATTTTCAAATACTTGTGCAATGCTCTTGTGATCGGCGATGCTGGCTGGATCGTCTTTAGGGCCAACGACGACAAAATCGTTGTACATCAGCTTGCGTGGCAATACGCCGTAACCTGCGGCCACAAAGCTGGCTTCGGCTGCGGGTGCATGGGTCATCACCAAATCGACATCACCATTTTCACCCATTTTCAGTGCCTTACCAGTCCCGGTGGCAATCACATCTACTTTATACCCCGTATCTTGCTCAAATTTTGGCAACAGGTAATCGAGCAGGCCTGAATCGTAAGTACTGGTGGTCGTCGCAAGACGAATACGAGTGTCGTCGGCACTGGTTGCCGAATAACTGATTAGAATTAATGCTGCGGCAGCGAAACTGAACGTGGTTTTTTTCATAATACATTCCATGACTGAGTTGTTGATGGGAGAGCTTGTGAGCCGATGTGATGAGTGCCAATTAAGCACAGTACGCCATCAAGCATTAAAATAAGTGTACGTGAAACAGGTATATAGCAAATGGGATGCCAACATCATTCTGAGTGATTAAGTGACAAATTTACTTTTAAATCCTGCCAGATAGCACAGAATTTGCTGCCCAGCGATGACTCTGCTGTACGATTGAGACAAAATGTCTCAGCTTAGCCACCCGCTATGTTTAGCGTATTGCATCGTTGTGTCTCAATCGGTTATGGAAGTTCTCTATGTCGTCCTCAGTCTTAGCTCTTAAACAACCCCACTTATATCAAGCTTTCTCCGTGTTGGTTGTTGATGATGAAGTCGGTATGCAAACGGTGCTGAAAAAAGCGTTGAGCCAATGGTTTTCTCGGGTCGATTCTGCGGGCAGTATCGAAGACGCGGAAGCGCTGCGTAGTCAGCAACATTATGATCTGCTGATTTTAGATATCAATTTACCTGGGCGTTCTGGCATTGAATGGGATGAGGCATTTAGCGATCCTAATCATCGTGCCGAGGTGATTTTTATGACCGGTTATGCGGATTTGGAAACGGCGATCAGTGCGCTCAAATTAGGGGCGAGTGATTTTATCCTCAAACCCTTTAATCTCGAACAGATGCTGCAAGCCGTCCAGCGCTGCATGGATAAACGTCTTCATCAGCGTTTGCACTATGCTTTGCAGCGCGATGTGCAGCGCCACTGTACCACGCAAATTATCGGCAAATCGGCGCAAACTGAGTTACTTAAACAGCATATTGTCCAATTTGCGCCGTCTCGCGCTTCGGTACTGATTGAAGGCGAATCGGGTACGGGCAAAGAGTTGGTGGCCAGAGGGCTGCATGAAGCCAGTGGTCGTCAGGGGCCATTTGTTCCAATTAACTGCGGCGCGATTGCGCCAGAGCTGCTGGAAAGTGAACTGTTTGGACATACTGCAGGGGCTTTTACTGGGGCGAAAAAAAGTCGTGAAGGGCTGTTTCGGGTGGCGAATGGTGGCACTCTATTTTTAGATGAAATCGGCGAGATGCCGCTGACCATGCAAGCCTCTCTACTGCGCGTATTAGAGCAGCGTACTCTGCGCCCGGTGGGTTCGGAAAAAGAGGTGAGTGTCGATGTGCGAGTGGTGGCCGCTACCAACCGTAATCTGCAACAAGAAGTGGAACAGGGGCGTTTTCGCGGCGATCTCTACTACCGGCTCAATGTGCTCAAAATTCAAGTCACTCCACTGCGTGAACGTAAGCAAGATTTGTATGAACTACGGCCGTTTTTTACCCAAATGCTCTGTGCTGAACTGGGTATGCCAATGCCGAAATGGGCTTATGAAGATATTTCATCTATGCAAGATTATGCTTGGCCTGGCAATGTTCGTGAGCTAAAAAACTTAATTGAGCGCTGCTTACTGCTTGATAAACCCCCTGCGCATTATTGGCGCGAATTAAATGGTATACCACTCCAATCTGAACAGCCTGTGACAATGTCACAAGAGTTTATCGCTGAGCCTGCAGCACCGCTGGATGACGTTAAGCCGGAGCACCTCAAGCATATCGGCTATCCCGTCGACTGGCTGCTGCGTGATGTTGAAAAAGCGCATATTCAACAGGTGGTGGCATTGCATGAGGGCAATAAATCGGCCGCGGCGCGCGATTTAGGCGTAGCGCGTAAGACATTGGAACGGAAGTACAAAGAGTGGCAAAGCGGGGAGACCAGCCATGAAAGCTAAATGGGTCTGGTGGCAAAAATGGCGACAACGTTTTCAAACGACGGTGCGTTATCGACTGCTGATTTTGACCTCGGCGCCGATTATTTTGACGCTATTGGCACTGATTGCCATCAGCTTATATTGGTCACTGCATTACACTTGGAACAGTGCCTTAATGGATGTCGAGGAACGATTAGCTGTGGCGCAAAATAGCGTGACGCTATTGCAGCAGAATCAAGCTCACCAAGTGCGAGCATTTGCCGAATCCTATGATTTTCGCCAGCGACTGCAACAAAGCGAAGCTCTTGATACCTTGCCCCAATGGGTTCAGCAACAGAAAACGCGCTATGGCTTAGATTTCCTCAGTTTTGAGCGGGTCGATAACATTGAGCAAAAATTTCGCTATCTCGATCTTACTAAGCGAGAGTCTTTTTTTGATGTACTGAACGCCAATCAGCTAGCAATGCTGGATCCGAATTTAGCCAAGCAAGCGCAAATCCCGCTGCTTAACACGCAGCAAATCGAAACTCGTGGTTTAGTCAGTCGAACGGTGATCCCGGTAGCCAATCAATTCGGCGACACCATCGGTTTTCTCGATGGTGGATTGCTGCTCAATAACAGCAGTACGCTAGTGGATCAAATTCGCGATCTCATTTATCCAACTTATCAAGATCAGCTTCGCCCGATGGGCACTTTAACTCTGTTTTTGGATGACTTACGTGTGAGTACCAATGTACCGTTGGACAGCACCATGCACACTGGGCGAGCAATCGGCACGCAAGTCTCACCAGAAGTGTTGCAGCAGGTACTGAAACAAGGTCAGCGCTGGGTTAATTTGGCCTATGTGTACGATGCTTGGTATATCACGGCGTATGAGCCGATTCGCGATCAATACCATAACGCCATCGGCATGTTGTACACCGGTTATCCCATGTGGCCATTTTTAACCCGCTATATGACGAATTTGTTGGAAGTGGGGATCATCACCATACTGTTATTAATCACTTCTGGATGGTTGGTGTATCGCGGATCGCGCGATCTATTTTGGCCGATTGAGCGTATTCATCGAGTGGTGAAAATGGTGCAACTTGGTAAGAACCAACGTATCGGTCACATTGGGCTGGACGATAAACACGAACTCGCTCAGCTAGCCAAACAGTTCGATAATATGCTCGATCAACTGCAACTGGGTAATCAACAAATTGTCCAAGCAGCACATGAACTAGAAGAAAAAGTGCAATCGCGCACGGCAAGTTTGCAAGAAAAAACCGCGCAGCTTGAGCACCACATTACCTTACTCAATCAAACTCGTCATAAATTAGTGGTGCACGAAAAGCTGGCGGCACTCGGTGAGCTAACAGCTGGCATCGCTCATGAGATTAATAATCCAACCGCGGTTATTTTAGGTAATACCGAATTGATCCGCTTTCAACTGGGTGAGCAGGCGAGTCAAATTGCTGAAGAGATCGATGCCATCTTGTTGCAAATTGAGCGGATCCGTAATATCACGCGCAGTTTGCTGCAATACAGTCGTCAAGGCGGCGTGCAAGATGAAATCACCTGGCAACATGTCAATCCGATCATTGATGAGAGTGTCACTTTAGTCAAAACCGGCTCGAAAAAGCGTGATATTGAATTTGTGCTGGAACTGCAAGCCCATACTTCGGTGGAAGTGAACCGCCATCAATTATTGCAAGTGTTAGTCAATTTACAGATGAATGCGATCCATGCCATGAACGGCAAAGGCCGCATTACTATTCGCAGCCAAGATTGGATTGAAGAACAGCAAAATCGGGGCGCAGTGATCCACATTGAAGATCAAGGCTGTGGCATTAAGCCAGAAAACCTCACCCGTATTTTTGATCCCTTTTATACCACTAAGCGTGATGGCACAGGGCTAGGGCTGGCGGTATCACAGAGCCTACTTAGCCAATCTGGTGGTGAAATTAAAGTGCAATCGCAGTGGGGGATCGGCAGCGTGTTTAGCATTTACCTGCCTTGTAAGCATGAGACTAAACTGCGAGAAAGTTTGTTCATTCAATAGACTCCGCCCTAAAACACTGACCTTAGATAGATGTTCCTTACCGTGATGGCCAAATTTTATCCCAATTATGTAAAACAGAGCTTGTAGTCTGCGCGCTGAACAAGTACCGTTGCGCAGATTTTTTTATTTGTGATCCCTGTCAGCTTAATTGGCGCGCCGAAAGGAGTCCGTGTTAAGAGGCAGGCATGTTAACCCACTAAGGTACAGGCTTTGATTTCTACAGCGAATATCACTCAACAATTCGGCGCTAAGCCACTGTTTGAAAACATTTCAGTTAAGTTTGGCGAAGGTAATCGCTACGGTTTAATCGGCGCAAATGGTTGTGGTAAATCCACTTTCATGAAAATCCTCAGTGGTGAGTTAGATCCAACCGGCGGTAACGTAAGTTACGATCCGAATGAGCGGGTTGCCAAGCTGAATCAGGATCAGTTTGCCTACGAAGAGTTCACTGTGATTGACACTGTGATCATGGGTCACAAAGAGTTGTGGAAGGTTAAACAAGAGCGCGACCATATTTATGCGCTACCAGACATGACTGAAGAAGACGGCATGCGCGTGGCCGATCTTGAAGTTGAATTCGCCGAGATGGATGGCTATATGGCCGAATCCAAAGCGGGTGAACTGCTGCTGGCGGTTGGTATTCCACTAGAGCAACATTACGGCCTAATGAGCAGTGTTGCTCCGGGCTGGAAACTGCGGGTACTGCTGGCGCAAATCCTGTTTGCTGATCCAGACATCATGCTGCTCGACGAACCGACCAACAACTTGGACATCGACACCATTCGTTGGTTAGAAGATACGCTGAATGCCCGTAATTGCACCATGATCATCATCTCGCACGACCGTCACTTCTTAAACTCTGTGTGTACCCACATGGCGGACTTGGATTACGGCGAACTGCGTATTTACCCAGGCAACTACGATGAGTACATGACTGCCGCGACTCAAGCTCGTGAGCGCCTGTTGTCTGATAACGCCAAGAAAAAAGCGCAAATTGCTGAGCTACAAACCTTCGTAGCGCGTTTCTCGGCCAACGCATCGAAAGCCAAACAAGCGACTTCTCGTGCAAGACAGATTGATAAGATCAAACTCGATGAAGTGAAGGCATCTAGCCGTCAGAACCCATTCATTCGTTTTGAGCAATCGAAAGAGCTGTTCCGTAACGCTCTGATTGTGGAAAATCTTAGCCAAGGTTTTGATAGCGATCTGTTTAGCAACTTCAATGCGATTTTTGAAGTGGGTGAGCGTGTGGCGATCATCGGTGAAAACGGGGTGGGTAAAACCACGCTACTCAATACCCTAGCCGGGATACTTGAGCCTCGTAGCGGCCTGTACAAATGGTCGGAAAACTCGAACATTGGTTACTATGCACAAGATCATGCGCATGAATTTGAACAAGACATGAAGCTGATGGAGTGGATGGGACAATGGCGTCAAGAGGGTGATGATGAGCAAGTGATCCGCAGCTTCTTAGGTCGGATGCTGTTTGGTCAAGATGACATCAAAAAATCCGTGAAAGTGCTGTCAGGTGGTGAGCAAGGCCGGATGTTGCTTGGTAAACTCATGATGCACAAACCTAACATTCTACTGCTTGATGAGCCAACTAACCACATGGATATGGAATCGATCGAGTCTTTGAACAACGCACTGGAGCAGTACAAAGGTACGCTGTTCTTCGTCTCTCATGACCGTGTGTTTGTTGATTCATTGGCAACTCGTATCATTGAAATTCGTGATGGTAAAATCACTGACTTCAAAGGAACTTACGCTGAGTTCCTGCGCTCACGTGGCGTTGAGGGTTAAGCATTTAACTTGCGCAATCCGGTATTGAAAAGAGCCTCAATTGAGGCTCTTTTGCTATCCAGCACAGCGATCAGAAAATGTGTTCAACGACTATTCAATAGCTTACTTATGCTTGTTCAAGCAAGCCTTTCACATCAAACACCACTTTGTCGGCACCACTGTAAACATGGAAACGACGACCAGAAGCACGGGCTATGGTGGTAATGCCAAAACGCTGAGCTAACTCAAGCCCCATTTGAGTGACACCAGAGCGAGAGAGTAGAACTGGAATGCCCATCTGCGCCACTTTGATCACCATCTCTGAGGTTAAACGCCCGGTGGTGTAGAAAATTTTGTCATCTCCACGCACGCCATTGAGCCACATTTCACCTGCCAAAGTATCCACGGCATTGTGGCGACCGACGTCTTCTACAAATGAGATCACTTGATTGTGTTGGCAAATGGCACAACCATGCACCGCCCCGGCTTTTTTGTAAGTGTCGTTGTAGTGGGTCAACGCCTCCAGTGCCGCGTAAATCTGTGACTGTTTAATTGGCTGTTGTGGAACTTGGTAATTTTCTAGCTGCTGCATTACGTTGCCATACATGGTGCCTTGACCACAGCCGGAGGTTACGGTTTTTTTCTTGAGAGCAGGTGCCAAATGATCCAGATTTTCACGTGTGATCACCGCAGCAGAATGGGTTTGCCAATCGATGATCACGGAATCAAGGGCATCAGGATCAGAAATAAAACGTTGGTTTTTCAAATAACCGAGCACTAAAGCTTCTGGGCGTGAGCCAAGCGTCATCAAAGTGACAATCTCTTGCCAATTGAGCAAGACCGTCAGCGGGCGTTCGCAAGCGATCGATTTCACCAGTTTTTCGCCGTACTCGTCATACACTTCAACGTCAATGGTTTGCAGCGGATCGACGCTAGTTTTGATGATGGAAGGTTTAGTCACGCGGGATTCCTGTGTGTTACATGTTTGAGCTTCGATAATCCTTTGCTCAACTACGAATAAGAAAAGTCTCGTCAATCTAGCAAAAAAAGTGCCGAAGAAAAAATGACCTTAACTCAAATGGCGCAATTATTGCTTTAATTTAGATTGTGACGATTCATCGAGTCTGAGTTATGACTGAACAAACTTCTCCTCCATTTTTAATCGATACCCTATATCGCAAGACGGATAGCGCTTGGTCGCTGGCTTGCCAGCTTGAGCCTCATCTTGTCTTGCGTGGCCGTTGGCAAACCACTCAGTGGTTGTTGCACGGTTTCAGCTTAAGGTCAGAAGAGACAAGTCAATATATTGCAACCGTGCATTTGCATCTTGATGAGCGCACCGACTATCGTTTTAACCTCAGTTCACAAGCGCCGAAACTGTTTTTGATTGCAGAAAACCCCAATGAAGATCAACCGCTGAAAATTGTGCAATTGACCGCATCACAAGCGCTTGCTAGCCGCTATATGGACAGTGATTATCTGGTGCTTTCGGCCGATATGCCATTGCCAGTACAGGCGTGGATAGAAGCTTATATTGGTCGCCATGGTGAGCTACTCGAAATCCGCCGTAAGAAACGCGACGGCGCGGGGAGAGCTTGTGGCAACTGAGCCGTTCTTTTCCCGTTGGTCACAACGTAAATTAGCCAGAGAGCCAGAGCAAAAATCACCCCTTGAGCTATCAGAGGAGTTGGCTTGCGAGCCTGCACAAATCGCGCAGGAACCATGTGAATCTGATCATGGACGGGAAAGCCCCGCGTTCAAACCAAGCGATGTAGAAGAGGCTCAACAACCTAGCGTGGCGAGTTTGTTGGTCTCTGATGCAGCGCCAGCGCTGAAAAAAGCCGCGCTGCGTAAGCTGTTTTTGAGTGGCGAGTTTAACCAAATCTGTATGCTGGATGATTACAACGCGGATTACCGTAATACGGCAACACTCACCACCCAAGTGGCACACACTTTACGTCAATGGTGCCATGAGACACAAACGGTGCCAGAGATTGAACCAGAGCAACCGCCATCAAATAATGATGATGTGCTTGCAACCGTCACTCTCGCCGAAGATTCAGCGCCGCGAATTGCACCTAAGCCGCGTTCAGTTTGCGATACTGAAGTAGAGAGCGACCTATCTGATCCATAGCCGATGAGACAAAATTGACCATATCACGCTCAGGGACATTTTGACTTATTCTGCCATAGATAGGGTGAGACATAATGTCTCACTCTTATTCTGTGGGTTGATGGCTTATCGCTACCATCAAGAAATATTGTTATTTTTCAATAAAATAGTTTTGGAACGCTATTTGCTAACGCTACTTACTATCGATGGCTTGTTTAAAACGAGCCAACTCGGTTCGTGATTCTTATCAACGGAAGCAAGCAATGTTAAACCTCCTACAACAAGCGACGTCTGCCAACGCTCGGGCGCGACAGTATGCCATCGAGCATACGGTTGAGCTGACTAATCTTATTCCGCCTACGGTCAGCTACCAAAGTGGTGGCGACACGTTAATTATCGGTCCCACCACGCTGATTGAACGGATTGCCGAGCAGCTCAGCAGCATGACTTCCATCACGCTATTGTCGGTGGATGGTGAGCCCGGCACCCAAAGCAATCTGTACTATGCCGATACGCTAGAAATCAGTGGCTTTCTCGGTGCATTCACGGTCAGCGTGGAAAATCATGGCAAGCGCATCAATTTGGCGCAAGCTGCGCTCGCGGCCAACAGCTTTGATCTTGTTTTAGATATGTCGCTCAATGGTTTGATGCGTGAAGAGGTTCCTGTCCCCGGCTATTTTCCGGTCGGGCGCGGCTATCCAACCCTAGCCGATGCACTGGAACAAATTCCAACCCTGATCGGCACTTTTGATAAGCCAAAATATTTTCGTCTCGATACCGATCTGTGCGCGCATAGCTCTCGTGGCGTGAAAGGGTGCCAACGTTGTGTCGATGCGTGTCCGGCCGGCGCGCTGTCGAGTGAAGGATCGGATCAAACCGGGCATCGCATTCAAATTAACCCTTATTTGTGCCAAGGAGTAGGGACCTGTGCGACCGCTTGTCCGACCGAAGCGATTCATTACGCACTGCCCAATCCTACCGATACACAAAAATTCATTGAGCGCTTACTTGCCAATTACCAGCAAGCTGGCGGTGAGAAACCGATCGTGCTGATCTGCAGTTCACGCCATGAAAGTTACAACGTTATGGCACTCAAGCGGTTGCCAGACAATGTGATTCCGGTGGTGGTGGAAGAGCTGCCTTCGGTTGGTATCGACAGTTGGTTTGCCGCATTAGTGAATGGTGCAACTCAAGTGTTGTTTGCGGCAAGTCACCATATGCCGCCAACCATTCAACGCATTCTCAACCAAGAGGTGAGCATGGCGCAGAGCCTACTGACTCACTTAGGTTTGGCCAAAGAGACGATTGATATTGTTTATCTTGAATCGCTGCGCGAGGGGATGCCGGTTCTGTGTGAACAGCCGCTGGGACTTCATTTGGGGGATTTAGTGGGTAATAAGCGCGAGCGCCTGTTTACCGCGCTGGATGGCTTAGCAAAAACACTCGATGCGCCGCTGAGCGTGCAACCTCTCAGCCTCAATGCGCCTTATGGCACGATTGCATGCCAAACCAGCGATTGTACTTTATGTATGAGCTGTGTTGCGGTGTGTCCAACCGCAGCGCTGCATCCAGCGGGAGATAGCCCAGCCTTACATTTTATTGAACAACAGTGCGTGCAGTGTAGTTTATGTGTCAAAGCTTGCCCAGAACAAGCGCTGAGTGCTATTCCGCAGCTAAACTGGAACCCAACGGCACGCCGATCTGTGGTGACTTTACATCAAGAAGAGCCCGCTAAGTGCCTGCGCTGTCATAAGCCTTTCGCACCGCAATCGATGATCTCTCTGTTACAGAGCAAGTTACGTGGTCACTCTCATTTTGCTCATCCTGCAGCCCTGAATCGGATTGCGATGTGCGAAGACTGTCGAGTCATCGACCTGTTTGAAGCCATGGCCGATGATCCTGAGCAGCAGCTCAACTACTGAGGAGAAAGCAATGCAACCGCAATCTATGCATTCACCATCAATGCGCGCCGACATTTACCTATTGCTCGCCACACTGCTGCGTGATGTGCCTGGTGCCGATCTGTGTACTTTTTTAGCCGAATTGGAATTTGAAGCCAATGGCACCGAAATGGCACAAGCGTGGCAGGCGCTCGCCGCTGCTGCACAAAATGCTCGATCAGACTCCTTAGCTGAGGAGTATCAACAGCTATTTATTGGTATTGGCCGTGGTGAGGTGGTGCCTTTTGCCTCATGGCATTTAACCGGTTCGCTGATGGAAAAGCCGCTGGCTGAGATCCGTGAGGATTTGACCAGATTGGGGCTAGAGCGAGAGAAGCAAATCCGAGAGCCTGAAGATCACATCGCGGTGCTGTGCGAAACCATGGCTTATTTGTGTGAGCAAACCGAGGGGCAAGAGGACGTGTTTTTCTACCGCCATATTGCACCGTGGTTTGGCAAGCTAACCTGTCAAATCCGACAAGCACCTCATGCGCAATTTTATCTTGCCGTGGCCGAGCTTTTGGACGCGTTTTTGAGCTTAGAACAAGTGGCGATGACGCATGTCCCAAGCAGTCGCAACAATCGCTATCGGATCGAGGTGAAAAACCTGACCGATAAAGTTGAGCAGTAAACAGACTGGGATCAGAAAGTAGACGTCTTAAGACGCACAGTTAAGTTTTTAAAACTTAAGCAATAAGGAAGCAATCAATGAAAAAAGAGCACCAAGTAGACCACAGCAGACGCGATCTGCTGAAAGGATTAGGCACCGCGGTTGTTGCTGGTGCTGTCGTCGCTGGAGTCAGTACAACAACGCAGGCCAGTGATGTGAACGCCGAGAGTCAACCGCCATTAAAAAAAGGCTATCACGAAACGCAACATATTCGTGATTACTACAACACGCTATAGGAGCCAATGCGATGAGACTGATCAAACGTGCAGACAGCGTGACCAAACGGCCAAATCAGCTCGGTATTAGCCGCCGGGCCTTTATGAAAAACACGTCTCTGGCTGCCGGTGGCGCAGTAGTCGGAGCCTCTCTGTTCACCCCGAGCATGATCCGTAAAGTGCAGGCTAGCGACGTGCAACGCAGCGCGAAAACCGAACTAAAGCGCACTATCTGTTCGCACTGCTCGGTAGGTTGTGGGATCTACGCGGAAGTACAAAACGGAGTATGGACCGGTCAAGAGCCGGCTTTCGATCATCCATTTAATGCTGGTGGCCACTGTGCGAAAGGCGCAGCCTTACGTGAACACGGCCACGGTGAGCGGCGCTTGAAATACCCAATGAAGCTTGAAGGTGGTAAGTGGAAGAAGATCTCTTGGCAACAAGCCATCAATGAGATTGGTGACCAAGTGCTGAAGATCCGCGAACAGTCAGGTCCGGACGCGGTGTACTTTCTCGGTAGTGCTAAACACAGCAATGAGCAAGCGTATCTGTTTCGTAAAATGGCTTCGCTGTGGGGCACCAACAACGTTGATCACCAAGCGCGTATTTGCCACTCCACGACTGTGGCTGGCGTGGCCAATACTTGGGGCTATGGTGCGATGACCAACTCATTCAACGATATGCAAAATTGCAAGTCAATGTTGTTTATTGGATCCAATCCGGCAGAAGCACACCCGGTGGCGATGCAGCATATTTTGATCGCTAAAGAGAAAAATGGCTGCAAGATTGTGGTCGCCGATCCGCGGCGCACTCGTACGGCCGCCAAGGCCGATCATTTTGTTGCTCTGCGGCCAGGTACCGATGTGGCCTTTATCTGGGGCATCTTGTGGCATGTATTTAAACATAACTGGCAAGATCAAGAGTACATCCAGCAACGTGTGTTCGGTATGGATGAAATCCGCGCTGAAGTCGCGAAATGGACGCCAATCGAAGTTGAACGTGTCACAGGCGTAAGCGAAGAAGAAGTCTACACCACTGCGAAAATTCTGGCCGAAAACCGTCCGGGTTGTGTGATTTGGTGTATGGGCGGTACACAACATACCACCGGCAACAACAATACTCGCGCTTACTGTGTACTCGAACTGGCATTAGGCAACATCGGAAAATCCGGCGGCGGGGCCAATATTTTCCGCGGTCACGATAATGTGCAAGGGGCTACTGATTTAGGCGTGTTGTCCGATAGTTTACCTGGTTATTACGGCTTAACCGAAGGCTCATGGCAACATTGGGCTAAAGTCTGGGATATTGATTTCTCATGGCTCAAGCAGCGTTTTGACCCGAATATCTATCACGGCGCACTGCCGATGGAAACACCGGGGATCCCGGTTTCACGCTGGATCGATGGCGTGCTGGAAAGTAAAGACAACCTGCAACAACGAGAAAATATTCGCGCGATGTTCTATTGGGGCCATGCGGTCAATTCGCAAACCCGCGGCGTGGAAATGAAAAAGGCAATGCAAAAGCTGGATATGATGGTGATTGTTGACCCATACCCAACCGTTGCGGCAGTAATGAATGAGCGCTCCGATGGTGTGTATCTGCTACCGGCGACCACTCAGTTTGAAACCTATGGTAGTGTGACCGCCTCTAACCGCTCAATTCAATGGCGAGATCAGGTGATTGAGCCGTTATTTGACTCTAAACCCGATCACGAAATCATGTACCTGCTCAGTCAAAAACTGGGGATTGCGGATCAACTGTGTAAACACATTCAGGTGGTAAATAATCAGCCACTGATTGAAGACATCACCCGTGAATTTAATCGCGGCATGTGGGCAATCGGCTATACAGGCCAAAGCCCTGAGCGATTGAAAATTCATCAGCAACATTGGCATACCTTCCATAAAGTAAGCTTAGCCGCAGAAGGCGGACCTGTGCATGGTGAGACTTATGGCTTACCTTGGCCTTGCTGGGGCACACCGGAAATGAAACACCCAGGCACCCATATTCTTTACGATACTTCGAAAACGGTCGCCGAAGGTGGTGGTAACTTCCGCACTCGATTTGGCGTCGAATTTGAAGGTCACAACCTACTCGCGGAAGACAGTTATTCGAAAGGCTGTGAGCTGCAAGATGGCTATCCAGAATTTAGCGATAAACTGCTTAAGCAATTGGGATGGTGGAGTGATTTAACCTCCGCTGAGCAAGCGGCGGCTGAAGGTCAGAATTGGAAGACCGATCTGTCTGGTGGCATTCAACGGGTAGCGATTAAGCATGGCTGTGTTCCATTTGGTAACGCGAAAGCGCGGGCCGTGGTGTGGACATTTCCAGACCGCGTACCGCTGCACCGTGAACCGCTATATACACCGCGCCGCGATCTATTGGCGGATTACCCAACATGGGATGATCAAGCGTTTATTTTTCGGGTGCCAACCCTGTACAAATCGATTCAAGCGCAAGATAAATCGGTGGAATACCCGATCATTCTTACTTCTGGCCGCTTAGTGGAGTATGAAGGGGGCGGTGAAGAAACCCGCTCGAACCCTTGGTTGGCCGAGCTGCAACAAGAGATGTTTGTTGAAGTTAACCCGAAAGATGCCAACGATTTAGGCTTTGTTGATGGTGATATGGTATGGGTTGAAGGAGCCGAGAAAGGGCGCATCAAAGTCAAAGCAATGGTGACCCGCCGTGTGAAACCGGGGATGGCGTTTATTCCGTTCCACTTTGCTGGCAAGTTCCAGGGGGAAGATCTGCGTGAGAAATATCCACAAGGCACCCAACCGTACGTGGTTGGCGAAGCGGCAAACACCGCTACGACCTATGGTTACGATCCTGTCACTTTAATGCAGGAAACCAAAGTCACCCTGTGTAACATTCGTAAAGCGTAAGGAGCTTATCCATGGCAAGAATGAAATTCCTATGTGACACCAAACGCTGTATCGAATGTAACGGTTGTGTCACTGCCTGTAAAAATGAAAACGATGATGCGTTAGAGTGGGGTATCCAACGTCGCCGGGTAGTTACTCTCAACGATGGTGAAGCCGGTGAAAACTCGATTTCCGTGGCTTGCATGCACTGCACTGATGCACCGTGTATGGCGGTGTGTCCCGCCGACTGCTTTGTGCATACCGAAGATGGCATTGTGCTGCACAACAAAGATTTGTGTATCGGTTGTGGGTACTGCTTGTTTGCTTGTCCGTTTGGTGCGCCGCAGTTTCCTAAACAAGCGGCATTTGGCGAGCGTGGTAAAATGGACAAATGCACCTTCTGCGCGGGTGGTCCAGAGACAGAGCCCGGTTCAGAAGCTGAGCGTCGTAAATACGGAGCCAACCGGATTGCCGAAGGCAAGCTGCCGATGTGTGCATCGCTCTGTTCTACCAAAGCTTTGTTGGCAGGCGATGCGGAAAAGATCTCCGATATTTTCCGTCAACGCGTCGTGGAGCGCGGTGCTAAAGGTGCCGGCTGGACCAACGGTGAAAATCTCGCCTACGATGCAACCCGGAGTTAACTCGCTATGAGACAACAACTTTCTCGCGCTACTCATTTACTCGTGCTGGTGTTGACCGCTCTACTGTGCTGGTTAGCACAACCAGCAATGGCAGAGCAGAATGCTAAACCGGATGTGGCACAAAAAGAGATGAGCCAACTGGCAGGGGCCGACTTCTGGCATCAGGTTCGCCAAGGTGAAGCGGGCTACACCACGTCTAACTCGCCTGAGCATGGTGTATTGATCAGTAAACCTGGTGAAACTTGGTTTATCCTCAAAGAGAAATGGATGTCTCCCGCAGGAGCAATCGCGATTTTTGGTAGCATTGCGATGGTGGTACTGGCCTATATCGCCGTTGGCCCACTGATGCTGAGCAAACCGCGTACCGGTCGTAAACTCAATCGTTGGTCGCGCTCAGATAGGGCGCTGCACTGGAGTATGGCTTTTACTTTCTTGAGCTTGGCATTCAGTGGGCTGATGTTGGTATACGGGAAACACTTCTTAAAGCCTTATATTCCCAGTGAGCTATGGGGCTGGATCATCTATGCCGCTAAGCAGTACCACAACTATGTCGGGCCGCTGTTCTTTATTTTGTTGATGTTAGTGCTGTGCAAGTGGTGGCGTAAATCAATATTTAATAAAGTGGATCTGCAGTGGTTTATCAAATTAGGCGGCATGGTGGGTAAGCACAAAGGCACACATCCTTCGGCTGGTTTTTCTAACGCCGGAGAGAAAGCCATCTATTGGCTGCTGATTGTGTTTGGTACCTTGGCGGCTATCAGTGGGCTAGTGCTCGATTTCCCGATTTTCGGCCAGACCCGCCGTGATATGGAATGGTCCAACCTAATCCATATGTTTTCCGCATTGATCTTAATCTGTGGCTTTATCTTCCATATTTATATCGGGCTGTTTGGTATGGAAGGCGTACTAGAAGGCATGGTAACCGGTAAGGTAGATGAAACGTGGGCCAAAGAGCATCACGATCTTTGGTATCAAGAAGTTAAGCAGCGCGGTGAAATTGAAGAAATGAGTACACCTTCGCAAATGGTGTCACGGGATCAAACAAACGAAGAGGTGAGCCATGAAGCAAGATAGAGCGCATAAATCAGTTTGGTTTGTCTACATTGCTAGCTTACTGACGCCTTTCACCTGTTTGCTCTCAGGTGTGATTGGCATCATTTATGCCGGTTACCGATTGGATAAGAATCAAGATGGTGAAGTCGCGAATTCTCATTACTATGGGCTAATTCGCAGTTTCTTCCTTTATCTCACCTTCTTTGTGGTGCTGATTGTGACGGTGGCAACCAGCAACGGCATCATTATGGGGGTTAATCGTTACTGGATGCATGAAACGTGGCTTGGTCAATTAGGTTATGTGATCCCTTATCTGGGCGCGTTAATTGCCCTTGCAGCTATTTCGATTTGGATTTGGCGCATCATCCAAGGCATGCTGCAATATCGACGCCATTTGCCTCATTCACCCAGCAAAGGACCGAGTTGGTAAGCTAGCCATTCGTTTGCGGTACTTTGCACGATGATTGATTCGAGATCACAGAGTCAATCACCGTTGATAAAACAATGCCCCGAGTCATGGGGCATTCAGAATTCGTTTTATAACTATTTTCTCTTTATAACTATTCGCTTTATAACCATTGTGGTTATGTGCGATTAATCGCGAAAGTTATTGTATTGCAGTGGCTGCTCAAGATTGGCCTCACGTAGCAGCGCCATTACCTCTTGTAAATCATCGCGTTTTTTACCCGTCACTCGCACTTTGTCGCCTTGAATCGAAGCTTGCACTTTGATTTTGGCATCTTTGATCAGTTTGACGATTTTTTTGGCCAGTAACGCTTCCAAACCTTGTTTAAAATCCGCTTCTTTGTACCAGTTTTTACCAATATGAACTGAGTCGTTGGCTTTCATGGCTCGCGCATCAACCCCACGTTTGGCGAGATTACCACGCAAAATATCCATCATCTGTCCAAGCTGAAAATCATCTTCAGCCGCCAGTTTAACGGTCTCTTCTTTCAGAGAAAAACTGGCCTCTACGTTGCGAAAATCAAAGCGAGTCGCCAGTTCACGAGTGGCGTTATCTACCGCGTTACGCAGTTCAACGGCATCAATTTCTGAAACAATATCAAAAGAAGGCATAGGTTTTCCTTAATTACGGGAACGACGAACTTTGATCGATTGTGCCAACATGTCGAGCATTGTGGCGGTATCGTCCCATCCTAAACACGGATCGGTGATCGAAAGTCCATAAGTCAGGTTATTGAGATCATGCATTGGCTGGTTACCTTCCACAAGGAAACTTTCCGCCATAATGCCAGCAATTTGGTGGCTGCCCGCGGCGATCTGTTGGCAAATATCACGCGCGACATCCAGTTGTTGACGATGCTGCTTTTGGCAATTGGCATGGCTAAAATCAACCACTAAGCGCTCAGCCAAATTGAACTCGGCTAACTGTTGGCATGCCTCATTAATCGCCTCAGCCGCAAAGTTGGGGCCTGTATCTCCACCACGTAAAATGACGTGCCCAAATGGATTTCCACTGGTGCGGTAAACGGTCATGCGGCCATTCTTATCTGGTGAATAGAAATAGTGTGAGGCTTTAGCTGCTCGGATCGCATCAATCGCAACTTTCACATTGCCGTTGGTGGCGTTTTTAAACCCAACCGGGCAAGAGAGCGCAGAGGCCATCTCACGGTGAATTTGTGACTCAGTAGTACGGGCACCAATGGCACCCCAAGTAATGAGGTCAGCAATATATTGCCCAGTCACCATGTCGAGAAATTCTGTCGCGGTTGCTAAACCGAGTTTATTGACATCGAGCAGTAATTGGCGCGCTTTATTGAGGCCAGTTTCTAAAGCGTAGGAGCCATCTAAATTAGGATCGGTGATCAAACCTTTCCAGCCAACGACCGTGCGCGGTTTTTCAAAGTAAGTGCGCATCACCACAAACAATTGTTCTTGGTAATTGTTTTGTAGCGCAGCTAGGCGGCGGGCGTATTCGAGCGCTGCATCGGTATCGTGAATCGAGCAAGGGCCAACAATCACCAACAAGCGATCATCCTCACCAGTCAAGATCCGTTCAATTTGACGCCGAGACTGTGCAATTCTTGACGCGACAGGTTCGGTGATCGGGTGGGCGAGGCTCAATTCGGCGGGTGTTGGCATTGGACCCAATGCTTGGGTTCTTAATTCATCAGTTTTCAGTGGCATGCAAGCGCCTATCCTGTTGTGGCGAAGCGCTAAAGATAGCGAATTTGCCAGAGAGAATAAACCATTGCACCGTAAACAACGGTGTAAATGGCGTTAAATTGAGTGGCTGAAATAACATTTGGTGAAACTTTCCACACTCATCGCTCGATCAATATAGCGCTTAGGTCAGCGGAATAGATTCAATATCGACAATCCGACTCCGATTGAGCACGATTTTCCAGCGGTAGTAGGTCGGTTCAGCTTTATGATGATTCTCTTTGACAATCAAATTCAGCAGATGACGTTTTTCCACCGACTCGCGGCTCACTTGGCCATTGTTGAGCTGATAAATGTAGTTGGAACTCTTATCCATCTGGCGCATGATGGCCCGCAGGTCGACCATTAAGGTTTCGCGCGTCTCTTCATAGCCACTCATAAAGCGTGAGGTTGACATCTCAGTATGCGACCGATAATGCAAGATCTGCTCTTCACGCTGCACAATACGTTTTTTACGGATCGCTTGTATCCGGTCGGGGAGATCGCTCAATTTTTTATAATCCAACCACTCTTCTTTATCGCCCACCTGTTTACCTGTGGTTGGATCGAAATAGTGGCGGCGCCATTTTGCTTTGCCTTTACTGATCCAACGCCACATCATGTCACGCAAATCATCTTTAAAAATTTCGCGTAACGCATAAATAAACGACATGGCAATGATAAAAGAGGCGGTAATCTCTCCCCAGTAATCACGGGCAGAAATCGCAGTAATCGTCACTGCCACCATGACTAAACCGGTGGCCAGTCCTTTCACCGCGCGCTTGGTATTGTTGCCAAGTGACACTATTTTTTCATTAAGGATGATCGGATGCTCGATCAGCCGGCGCAGCAAACGCATTTTATTACTTAAGCGAGTAATGTCTTGATTGGCTTGATCGGAGTTGTATTGATTGAGCGCCCGATGAGCTTGTTCTTTTTCAATCAGAGTGATCAGGCGATCTTTATTAATTTTGTACTCATTATCCCGTGTCATGTGCGCAATCATCGATAAAAAACTTTGCTCGGTGTACCAAGACAGGTAGTTATCAATGTTGGCGTAGTAACGCTTCAACTGCTCTTCATAGGGAATGCTACGCCGTAACCGACGTAAAATATCCAGCGACAACTCAATCACACTGTCCACTTCCTCCACACTGACCGTATCGCTGGTGTTATTAAGCTGCGCGACAGCTTTATCTAGAGCAATCACATACTGGTAAGCAAACAAGCTCAAACTCACCCGATATTGTGTGGTGGAAAGATGACCACGCTGGGCTAGGCGGCTGTGTACCAGCGGCAGTAGGATCTGATCACTGTAATAGGCACGTTGCTGGTGGATCGAGCTATAAAAAAATTCAGATTCGGAGATCACTTCCGGTGAAATATCCAATTCACCCGGAATAAACAGATAAAAGTTGAGATCAAGCTCTTTACTGCCTCTCATCTGGCTGACAATCGTCAAGGTTGCCGCATCTTGCTGCTCTACGGTAATCAACGAAAACTCCTGTAAAATTGCGGGATTTATTGCTCGAATGCGAGAAAGCATACCAGAGATAACGTATAATCTCCGCAAATTTGCTGTGAGACAGTTTTATATGATTAACATTGGTCAAATTAATAGTTTAGAAGTCGTGAAATTCGCCGAATTTGGCGTTTTTTTGGATGCCGGTGAATACGGAACCACTTTGCTGCCTAAGCGTTTTGTACCGGAAGGGATTGAAATCGGGCAGTTTATTGATGTTTTTCTGTATTTTGATTCAGAAAACCAACTGGCTGCGACGACTGAAACCCCGATTGCTCAGGTCGGCGAATGGGGCTTAATGACCATCGAAGGGGTGAATAACACTGGTGCATTTGCGAATTGGGGCATCAAAGGTAAAGATTTGCTGATCCCTTACAGTGAGCAGCGAGCGCGTTTTAATGCAGGGCAGACAATTTTAGTTTATGTCTACACTGATAAAGCGTCAGGCCGCATTGTTGGTACCACCAAATTCAACAAATGGCTGGATAAAACGCCGGCTCGTTATACGCCAAATCAGGCGGTCGATTTGATCATTGCTGAACGCTCTGAACTTGGTTTCAAAGCGATTGTGAATGGCACCCACTGGGGGATGATTTTCGCCTCTGATGTGTTTGGTAAGTTATTCATTGGTAAGAAGCTGAAAGGCTACATTAAAAGTGTCCGCGAAGATGGCAAGATCGATCTTGCACTGCAAAAAATCGGCACCGAAAAAATGGATGATCTGAGCACTAAGATTTTAGACACTTTAGCGAAGAAAGGTGGTTTTCTGCCATTGAGCGATAAATCGACGCCAGAAGCGATTTTTGCCACTTTCCGCACCAGTAAAGGTACGTTCAAAAAGACGATTGGCAGCTTGTATAAGCAAGGCAAAATCGTGATTGAGGATGAGGGTATTCGCTTAGTTTAATTGCGGCGGTTAACCCAACCTCAACGCATAAAAAAGAGGCCCTAACAGTCAGGTTTAGGGCCTAGGGGAATGGCTCCGAAGAGCCTGCGCTAATCAACATCAAATCGCGATTGGTTTAGCTGTAAGCTTAGTATAGCGCTTGAAAATAGCGACCCGCGTTGACAATTTCATTCGATGGTTGAGCACTTAAAACAGATTTTTATCTCTCACCAGCTCTCTTGGTAAGCCGTTTTTCACTCGATTACCGACCCATTTACCAAGACCAATCACATGGTTAGCGTAACGGATTATCACTTCGCCTTGAGCGCTGTTCCCGCTGGGTCTGACATCTCGCCCCATAAACCATTCTCGAGCTTGATCGATATCCAATTCAACGCAGTGTGCGAGATTATCGCCAGCAAGACAGGTCGCCACTTGGTGCTGCCAGCGATAACCGGATTTATGTGCTTCAGCAATTTTTATGCCCATGCGCGAAAAACGCAATTCACCCAGTAATGGCTCTAATGCCTGTGGAAATAACCACACATCATTATCTCGTAACCAAATTTGTGAGTGATCCGGTAAGGTCACGCCAAGTGCGCGATGTAACTGCTGGGCAATCTCACTTTGCTGCTTAGCACTGGCTTTGCTAAATGGGAACTTACCTAACCGTTTGTGTACTTCAGGGGTTGGGACGGCCGCCAATTTGCGAATTTTGGCGACAAAAAAACCTTCGCAGTCATACATCTGCGGGAATATGTGTAGAAAACCTTCTTCGGTCAGAGCACGGTCGGCTTGCGCAAATAAATCCGCCAGTGACTCAAAACTGACCGCATCGCCATAGGTCTGTTTTAGATGCCAACAGACTTGCTGGTTTTCTTCACGGCTGAGGGTACAAGTTGAGTAAACCAACGTGCCGCCAACTTTCAGTGCCTGAAACGCACTCTCAAGTAAGGCTTTTTGCGTCGCGGCGATCGAATGAATCGCTTGCATACTCCAGTTTTTCATCGCATCCGGATCTTTGCGAATGGTGCCTTCTCCCGAACAGGGGGCATCAATCAGCACCGCGTCAAAACACTCTGGCAGCCAACCACCAAATACGCAGCCATCAAAATTGGTCAGCGCACTGTTTCGTACACCACAGCGTTCAATGTTGGCATGCAACACTTTAACTCGGCTGGCGGAAAACTCATTGGCAACCAACACTCCTTGGTTGTGCATTAGCGCGGCGATCTGGGTGGTTTTCGAACCCGGAGCGGCGGCCATATCCAGTACCCGCTCATATTCAGCGTTACCCATAAATAGCGCTGCAACAGGCAGCATGGAACTGGCTTCCTGAATGTAAAACAACCCTGCCATATGCTCCGCACTATTGCCAAGCGGTACTTGGCTTTCATCGGCTTCAATCCAAAATCCATTATCACACCAAGGCACCGGGGTGAGTTGCCAACCGTGCTCAGTGGCACGCTGCACAAAATCGGTGACTGAAATTTTTAGGGTATTGACGCGAATGCTTTTACGCAGTGGCCGTTGGCAAGCGGCAATAAAATCCGCGAGCTGCGTTGAGTCGGGGAGTATTTGCGCCATCGATGCGATAAATTCTTCAGGCAGGGCAATGTTCGGATGCACAGGCAAGTTCCGTTGTTCAATTAAGGCCGCTGATTATAACCAGATAGCCCAAGGACATAAAGGCTTGCCAAACAAGTGACAAAGCAGCCATAGGCTGCTTTGTGCTTGCTAAAAGTGATTTATGGTTTAGGGATTGGAGTGCGCCATTTACTCCATTGTTCTTGAGCTTGCGGATGAAGATAGAAGCTGTGATCTTCGGCTGCTGCGGGCAACAATTGCTTTTGATCTGGGGTGGCAAAGGTGATCCCGCCGCGTAACATACTGTCAAAGGTGCCGGCTTTCACATTAGCTCCCGTGATGCCAATCGTCATATCTACTCCGGATACGTTCCAAAATACGCTGTTTTCACGCAATAAATAGGTGTATTGCGGTGCAATCCGAATGGTGGTGATCACCCGATCAGCAAATTCGCCGAGGCGGACATCGATGACTTTACCCACCTCAATATCGCGATACAGGATTGGGGTGCCGACACTGACGGAGCCGCGCTTTTCACTCTGCAAGATATAGGTTTTTCCCGCGCCACCATGACGCGCTTCTTTGTGCAAAGCAAATTCATAACGGTCAGCACCACTACCGGGTTGAACTTCAATACTTTGTCCCAACAAATTCTGCACGTTTTCAATTCCGCTTAAACCGATTTTGGCTTGTGAGAGCCAAAATTGCGAATTCTGTTTAGCGATTTTAGGCGCATATTGTGGCTCGATACGCGCTGAGAGTGTGACAAACTCCGACTCAAAATCGGGGATCACTTGGAACACTTCACCAATTTGTACCCCTTGATACTGCACTGGTGTGCCCACTTTTACCCCTAAGGTACCTAAAGCGGTGAGGGTGATTTTTTCGCCGTAACGGCGAGCATGATCATAGTCACGATACAGTTTCCACATCGCACCCACTTTGTTTTCAATTCCTGGCAGGCTATCAAAGGCAATCCCACCACGCAGTAAGGTTTGTAAGGGCGCGGCTTTAACATCCACCCCATCCAGTGAGGCTTTAATTTCCACTCCTGAGCGATTCCAAAACACCGTATTGGCGGTCAGCAGATGTTGATACTGCTTTTCAATGGTTGCTTCAATTTGCACGCCGTTTTTGGTCAGCGTAAAACCGGCAATGCTCCCGACTTTTAAATTACGGTATAGCAGGGGAGAGCCTGCATTGATCGAGGGAAGCTCATTGGCAAATAGGGTCAATGAGCGTGAGCCGGATTGATTGTATTTGGCCAATTCGGCCAATGATTGGCTGGCAAACAGGCGATACTGATCAAGTACGGTGTCACTGCCTTCGCTCGCAAAACTGATCGAACCTAAAAGCAACTGTTTTGCCGGAGGAACAGAAACAGATAGCCCTGATTCCGTTAATTCCGCTGAGGCACTGCCAGTAACATAAAACCGGTTTTGTGAACGGATCAACTCCCGATACTGCTCATCAATCACCACACTAAACTCGACCGCATCGAGTTTAAGCTTAACGTCGGTAATGCTACCTACCGCGACCCCGCGATAAAGGATCGGCGTTCCGGCCTCCAAGCCAAATGAATTATCGGCGACTAAGTTAAAACTGATGCTATTAGCTCGCGCATATTTGAATTCATTCTTGCGTATCGCATTGAAAGTCCGCGCACGTTCTCCTGAGCCTGGGATCAAGGAGAGGTAATTGCCTTTAACGAGATTGGTTAAATTTTCCACCCCAGTCAGAGAGACTTGCGCTTCTTCCAAAATGAACTGGCTACCACTATTGAGCATGTCACTAAATGCTGGTTGAATCGCCGCGGCAGCGACAATGCTGTTCCGATTGTCGGTCAATTGTAAGTCGGTGATTTGGCCAATTTCGATCCCGCGATACATAATTGGCGCACCCGCAGCCGAGATATGGTTATCATCTGGTAAGGTAATGGAAATTGCGATCCCACGTCCGGCGGTATTTAGATCGCGATATAAGCGAAATTGAGCATTTTGCTCCACGGGTTTACCTTCTTCCGGTGAGTCCACCGCGATGGAACCGCCAATCAGGGCACTTAAGTTTTCCAGTCGCACATCCACGCCATCAAAACCGATCCGAGTTTCCACCCCACTGACATTCCAAAAACGGCTTTCGGTATTAATAATATGGCGGTACTCATCTTTGATTGAGATGTGAATGGTCACCGATTGCGCATCATCATCCAATTGATAGCTAAATACTTCACCAATAGGGATTTTTTTATAGACAATTTGTGAACCGACTGAAATACCGCCTAAATCATCTGCTTTGAGCGAAATGGTCAAACCGCGCTGAGCCAGCAAATCAGAGGGGGCAGAGTCTAAGGCTTGGTATTGGGTTGGGTAGTCATCTTGATGCAAGGCGCCGGGTTGAATGGCAATATAGTTGCCAGAGACTAAGGTATCGAGCCCAGAAACGCCGGATAAACTGGCGGTCGGTTTAACCATCCAAAAACGGGTTTGGCTAGATAACAATTGCGTCGCTTCTGGGTAAATATCCGCGTGCACGTAAATGCTGTCGAGAGCTTCCGAAAGTTTGATATCGCGAACCATGCCGACTTCTAAGCCTTGATAGCGAATCGTGGTACGTCCGGCAACCAACCCTTGTGCATTTTCAAACTGAATTTGAATCCGCACTCCGGCATCGTGGATCGCTTTGAATACTAACCAGCCCGCCAACACCATAGTAACCAGTGGTAAAATCCATAGTGGAGAGAATCCTCTCGATTTGCGGATATCCGGTGTGTACGCCGTTTGTGTTGTATTTTGTTGACTCATTCAAACAACCTATTGTTGAGTACCCGTGGAGTTGTTCTCATCCCATAGTAGGCGAGGGTCTAAACTCTCCGTCGCCAACATCGTCAGAACCACAACCATACCAAAAGCGACCGCCCCATAACCTGGGCTAAAATCAAGGATTTGACCTCGATCAACCAAGGTGAGCATAATCGATATTACAAACAGATCCATGACTGACCATTTACCGATCCATTTAACACCGCGATAAATAATCATCCGTTGTCTACGATGCACTTGGCGCTTAAATTTAATCGCCAATAATAAGTAGGCGAGGCCGACTATTTTAATCACCGGCACTACAATACTGGCAATAAAAATAATCAGCGCGATACCCCACATACCATTTTTGACTAACGATAAGATTCCGGAAAAAATCGTATCCTCAATCCGTTGACCTTTGGTGATCAAAATCGAAATCGGGATCAAATTAGCCGGAAAAATCGCTACCGTGGCCGCCAAAACATAAGCCCAAGTACGCTCAATCGAATTCGGTTTGCGATGCTCAAGCGGATGCTGGCAGCGAACACAATGTCGGCTTTCTGGTTGAGAAAGATGACAGTGATAGCAATGTACTTGTTTACTCGATAGGCAATATTCGCTTTCGCTGTGCCAAGCTTCCCAGTAGTGGCGAGTGCTGATCCGGCTAAGCAGTAATAGCGTGCACAACTGCAGTAGCACCAGCCCCAATAACCCAGGTCCAATAAAAATGTCGGAATAATCTTTCAGTTTAAAACATGAAACGGCCACACTGACTAAAAATACATCTAACATCACCCACGCTTTAAGATGATGCAGCAGGAATAATGCATAGCGTAGCAGTGAAAAGTAGCCAAAGCGGAGCGCGCAATGGGCGCTGATCACACTTAAACAAAGCAGTAGCGGCGCGATTGAGCTACAAAACAGCACCAGTATGGCTAAAGGCCAATAGCCTTCGCTCCATAATGCCACCACGCCTTGCGGTAAGGTGGCAGGGATCAGTACCCCAAACAAACGAATATTGATATAGCTGAAAAAATGCGAGGGAATAAACAGCAGTAAGCCGGTAATCGCCAGTGCTAAATGACCAGTAAGCAATGGCGTACCACCGCGATAGAGTTGAGTTGCACAGCGAGGACAATAAGCGGTGTAGCCTTGAGCAGCAGGCAAGGCATCGATTGCCAACTCACAACCGGGACATAAACGGATATCACGCGCTGGTGTGGCATGTTGAGGTAATGAATTGGGGATCATGCGCTGATCCCCTGATGTAACGTGAGATGAGGTGAGTGATGATTAGTGCTGCGACTGTAGCGTGCCATACAGGGTTTGATAGAGACCTTCTTGTGCAAGTAGCTCACGATGCGTGCCTGATTGGCTAACATGTCCATCTTCCAGTACATAAATTAAGTCCGCTTGTTTCACCGCTGATAGGCGATGCGCCACAATCAAGGTTGTGCGTCCTTTTAGAAACTCTGACAGCGCACGATGTAATGCCGCTTCGGTTGCGGTATCTAATGCGGAGGTCGCTTCATCCAAAATCACAAATTTCGGGTCACAAAGTACCATACGCGCGATAGCAAGGCGTTGTCTTTGTCCACCAGATAAACGGATCCCATTACGACCAATTTGCGTATCGAGCCCGTGATCGAGCTTACTGATCACATCATGCAATTGAGCGATTTCTAACGCTTGCCACAAGGCTTGATCATTAAATTGACCGCCAAGGGTAAGATTATGCCGCAAAGTGTCATTAAACAGTATAGGTTGTTGTAAAACAACAGCAATTTGATCACGAATTACTTCGAAGCTGATGTCATCACAATGCTGTCCATTAAAGCGAATTGCGCCACTTTGTGCGCGATATACCCCGATTAATAGCTGGATCAGCGTCGATTTACCACCACCACTGGCACCGACCAATGCGACTTTTTTACCCGCTGGAATGGTTAAAGAGAGCTGATTTAAGACTTGGGTTTCCTCATCATAGGAGAAATTGACCTGGTCGATCTCAATCGCGACTTCACCCGCTTGCGTAAATGGGTTGACCTTGCTGACCGGGCGATACTCTTCTTCTAGCTCTAATAAGCCATTAATTCTCGTTAAGGCCGCTTTAGCCGCATACCAAGAAAACTGAACACTGAGCAACTCTTGAACTGGACCAAGCATAAACCACAAATAACCAAACACTGCAAAAATCTGCCCGATAGAGAGGTCACTAAATACCACCATTAACATAGCAACCGCGCGGAACAGCTCAAACCCCAGTAAAAAGAGTAGGAAGGAGAGGCGACTGGCTGCTTCCGATTGCCAAGCGTATTTATCGGCATTGCTCCGCACTGCATCGGCATCGGCAATCAGGCGGCGAATAAACTCACGCTCTTTATTGGCGGCACGTAACTGATAGATACCATCTAAAGTTTCCACCAGCCGATTTTGAAAGCGCTCAAAGGCTTGGTTCTCTTTCTTCTTCAGGTGTTTAACTTGGCTACCGAGCATTTTTGAAAAATAGATAACAATCGGATTGACCAGCAAAATAAACAGCCCGAGTCGCCACTCCAGCCACAGCAGCACTATACCAATCCCGATCACGGTTAATAACGAGATCAAAAATTTACTCAACGTGGAACCAATAAATTGATCGATGGTTTCAATATCGGTGACCAGATGGGCATTAATCCCGCCGCTACCGCGGGTTTCATACTGGCGAATACTGATCCGACCTAGCTTCTCAATCATCTTACGTCGCATTTCGTAAGTAATGGTTTTCGAAACCAAGGTAAACTGGCGGTTTTGTAAAATGTTTAACAACTGGCTGATAATGCGCAGCACGATCACCATCAGCAGAGTCAGCATGATATAGCCAGTCGCGGTATGCCAAGCCTGAGGAAGAAAATGATTCATCACCGCCAACCCTTTAGCGGGTTGATTGAGCAGAACCTCATCCACCATTAATGGCATTAGTAGCGGAATAGGTACGCTGATCAGCGTGGCGATAATGGCAATCAAGTTAGCAAACAGCAGTTTAGCTTGATGTTTTTTTACTTGAGTTATCAGCCAAGAACGGCTAATAGTGTCATTGAAGTACGTCATATTAATGAGAATGCATCCTATTTAATTTGTGCGCATTGTACGTAGTTCAAGATATGAAGTCTTTCTTTTTTAAATGGAAATTATTATGAACTTACCGAAGTACCAACGTCTAACTCAGCAAGCGATCGCCTTACTCGAAGGTGAGAGCGATCTGATCGCTAATCTTGCTAATCTCAGCGCCTTACTCAATATGGAGCTGACTGAACTCAATTGGGTCGGTTTTTATTTGATGCAAGATCAAGAGTTGGTTCTTGGTCCATTTCAAGGTAAACCAGCCTGTGTGCGGATCCCGATTGGGCGAGGCGTGTGCGGGACTGCCGTGGCCGAAAATAAAGTTCAATGCGTACATGATGTTCACCAATTTGTCGGACATATTGCTTGCGATGCCGCCAGCAATTCAGAAATCGTTATCCCATTCTCAATTAATGGAAAAGTTGCAGGGGTATTGGATATCGATAGTCCAAACATAGGCCGTTTTAGTGAAATTGACCAACAAGGCCTGACCTATTTGATGAAGGAAGTGGAAAAGCTGCTCAATTCACAGGCTAATAAAGCATAATTTGCCCTTTGCCTGTGGTTTTTCCGTTGCAGGTCTTTATAATACCGCACATATTTGAACATCAATGTTTGGCGGGCAGCCGCAATAACCAGGAATCCCCATGGAAAACACTGAAAAGTTAAAAAACAGCAAAGAAGTTATCGCGTATATTGCTGAATGTTTCCCTAACTGCTTTACTTTAGAAGGTGAAGCAAAACCTCTGAAAATTGGTATTTTTCAGGATCTTGCTGATCGCTTAAATGAAGACACTAAAGTCAGCAAAACACAGCTTCGTGCCGCATTAAGACAGTACACCTCTTCTTGGCGTTATTTACATGGTGTAAAACCTGGTGCAACTCGGGTTGACTTGGATGGTAACCCTTGTGGTGAACTGGAAGAGCAACACGTAGAACATGCACAAACCACGTTAGCTGAAAGTAAAGCTCGTGTAGATGCACGTCGTAAAGAGCAAGCTAAAAAAGTGCGTGAAGAAGCGAAAGCAAACAAGCCTGCGGTGAAAAAACCACAAGCGCGTCGTCCACAACATGCACCAAAAGTAGAGAAAAAGCCCGTAGAAACGCGCACTTTGACCGCAACAGAGCTCAACGTCGGTAAATCTGTTAACGTGAATATGGGTAAAGGCAACATGGCAGCGACCATCGTTGAAATCAATAAGGAAGATGTGCGTGTTCAACTTGCCAACGGCCTACAAATGGTTGTGAAAGCGGAGCACTTGCGCGCATAAGGGAGATACTCCTTCGCATGAAATGCCGTTCAAAAATATCTCTGATTGCTGCTAGCCTTTGGCTAGCAGCCTTTTCAGTCCAGGCTCTGGAAGCCAAGCAAAAACCCGAAGATTTACCTGTTCTTGCCCCAGAAACGCAGCACGAAACCGCTGCCAAAAGGGTCACTTCACGTTTTACCCGCTCTCACTACAAACAATTCAATCTCGATGATCAATTTTCTCAAGCGATGTTTGAAAGCTATCTTGAGATGTTGGATTACAGTCGTAATATTTTTACCCAAGCCGATATCGACTCCTTTAAAGAGTGGTCTTTGCAATTAGATGATCAGCTTAAAGCGGGCAACAATCAGATTGCTTACGATTTGTATAATTTATCGATGGAAAAACGTTTTGCACGTTTCCAGTACGCGCTGTCGTTACTCGATCACGAAATGACCTTCGAAACCGATGAATCAATCGAATTGGATCGTGCTAAAGCCCCATGGCCAAAGGATATTCAACAAGTTAATCAGTTGTGGCAACAACGGGTTAAATATGATGCGCTGAATTTGAAATTGGCAGGTAAAGAGTGGCCAGAAATCAAAGATACGCTTGAGAAGCGCTATAACAATGCTATCAAACGTCTCACCCAAACCAAGAGTGAAGATGTATTTCAACTTTACATGAATGCCTTTGCTCGCGAAGTCGATCCACATACCAGTTATTTGTCACCGCGTAACGCAGAGCAGTTCCAATCAGAAATGAATCTCTCGTTGGAAGGGATCGGTGCGGTATTACAGATGACCGATGATTACACCATCATTCGCTCTTTGGTGGCGGGTGGCCCAGCTGCGCTCAGTAAACAACTCGGCGATGGCGACCGAATTATTGGCGTTGGTCAAGAAGGGGCAGAGATTGTCGATGTGATTGGTTGGCGTCTTGATGATGTGGTGCAACTGATTAAAGGTCCGAAAGGCAGCAAAGTGAAGCTGTTGATCTTACCGGAAGGTAAAGATGCCAAAAGTCACGTTGTCACGATTGTCCGTGACAAAATTCGCTTAGAAGATCGTGCGGTAAAATCAAAAGTCATCAAGAAAGCCGGGAAAAAAATTGGTGTTCTCGAAGTGCCTAGCTTCTACGTTGGCTTAGCGCAAGATACCGATAAATTACTCACTGAATTGAAAGCACAAAAAGTCGACGCGATTATTGTTGATCTACGCAACAATGGTGGTGGTGCTTTGACGGAAGCGACCGCGCTTTCTGGGCTATTTATTACCAGTGGTCCCGTGGTCCAGGTGCGTGATAGTTACGGCCGAGTGAATGTTAATTCCGATACAGATGGCAAGATCAGTTATAGTGGCCCGATGACGGTTTTGATTAACCGTTACAGTGCATCCGCTTCTGAAATTTTTGCCGCGGCGATGCAAGATTATGGTCGGGCAATTATTTTAGGCGAAAACTCGTTTGGTAAAGGTACCGTACAGCAGCATCGTTCACTCAATCATATCTATGATATGTTCGATCAAGAGTTAGGCTATGTACAGTACACTATTCAGAAATTCTATCGCATCGATGGTGGCAGCACTCAAAATAAAGGGGTAGTGCCTGATATTGTGTACCCAACGTCGATTGATCCTGCACAAACTGGAGAAAGTGTCGAAGCTAACGCATTACCATGGGACAGCATTGATCAGGCTAAGTATGGACGTTTGAATGATTTCAATGCGTTGATTGCCAAGCTCGATATCAAACATCAGCAACGAGTGGCTAAAGATCTGGAATTTGCGTTTATCACGCAAGATATTGCCAAATATCGCGCAGAAAAAGACGATAATTTATTGTCTTTAAATGAAAAAACGCGCAAAGCGCAGAGTGCTAAATTTGATGAAGAGCGTTTAGCTCGCATCAATCAGCGCCAAAAAGCGCAAGGCAAACCCGCTTATGCCAATTTGCAAGACGTCCCTAAAGACTATGAAGCGCCTGACGCGTATTTAGATGAATCGGTCAACATTATGCTGGATATGCTTGCCCGCTAATTGATCATCAACTAATTACTGGTGGCTCAAAAAGTCAAACATCAATTCAAACGGACCTAAGGGTCCGTTTCTTTCTCTCGTTTCATGCCGCAATCGTCATATTCTTCGTATTCATGGGGCCGTATTTACCGGTAATCTTGACCCACCATAGTACGCGGCGTTAGCAAACCTCCTTCAATCCATTTCAACACCGGTGGTTTACCGCTAACGCGCAGTTTTTTTAGCGCTAACTCTTGTTATTCAGTGAGTGCGGCCTAAGATGTTGGTTAATTAGTGCTTTTCGCGCTCAAGCGACTTAACGCTGCTCGATTTTATCAAGCACATCACGTCAATAAGGATTAGGACAATGGCTCACACACCTCAAGCCAAATATCGCCTCGATTATCAGCCGCCATCACACGCAATTACTGATCTCGATCTCGTGTTTGATCTGTTCGATAATGCGACGCAAGTGACTGCCGTATCGCAAGTGATACAACAGCAAGAGAGTAACCAGTTAACATTAGATGGTGAAGGATTGCAGCTCAAACAACTGCAAGTTAATGGTCAAGATTGGCAAGATTACACGGTTAGCTCAACCCATTTAGAGCTTACGGGTCTACCACGTGAATTTACGTTAACCATTGTCACGCAGATCGATCCTCAGGCCAATAGCGCACTAGAAGGGTTATATAAATCTGGTGGGGCGTTCTGTACCCAATGTGAGGCGGAAGGATTTCGGCGCATCACTTATTATCTTGATCGCCCTGATGTATTGGCCCGCTATACCACCACGATCATTGCGGATAAAGCGCAAAATCCGTATCTGCTCAGTAACGGTAACAAGATTGCCCAAGGTGAACTCGATTCAGGTCGCCACTGGGTGAAATGGCAAGATCCACATCCTAAACCAGCGTATTTGTTCGCCCTGGTGGCAGGAGATTTTGATGTGCTGCGTGATCACTATCTGACCCGTTCCGGTCGTCAGGTAGCATTAGAGATTTTTGTCGATAAAGGCAATTTAGATCGTGCGACCCATGCTATGAACTCGTTAATTAACTCGATGCGCTGGGATGAGCAACGCTTCGGTTTAGAGTACGATCTTGATATTTACATGATTGTCGCCGTCGATTTCTTCAATATGGGCGCGATGGAAAACAAAGGGCTGAATATTTTCAATTCTAAATTCGTATTGGCTAATGAAAAAACCGCTACCGATACCGACTACCTCGGAATTGAAGCCGTGATCGGCCACGAGTATTTCCATAACTGGACCGGAAACCGTGTCACTTGTCGCGATTGGTTCCAACTGAGCTTAAAAGAGGGCTTAACGGTCTTTCGGGATCAGGAGTTTTCTTCTGATCTTGGCTCGCGAGCGGTTAACCGAATTGGTAATGTACGAATTATTCGCGGTCCGCAGTTTGCGGAAGATGCAAGCCCGATGTCACATCCAATCCGTCCTGATCAAGTCATTGAAATGAATAACTTCTATACCCTGACCGTGTACGAAAAGGGCAGTGAAGTGATCCGCATGTTGCATACTCTGCTCGGTGAAAGTCAATTCCAACGTGGTATGCAACTTTATTTAACACGTCATGATGGTACTGCGGCAACTTGTGAAGATTTCGTGGCCGCGATGGAACAAGCTTCAGGGATCGATTTACAACAATTTCGTCTGTGGTATAGCCAATCGGGCACCCCAACCCTGAAAATAAGTAGCGTTTATGATGCGAGCCAACATAGCTATGAACTGAACGTTGAGCAGCACACGGAGCCAACCCACGATCAACAACAAAAGCAGCCACTGCATATCCCATTGGATATAGAACTTTATACCGCCAGTGGGGCCGTCATTCCGCTACAGTGTAACGAAAAGCCGATTGGCAACGTGTTGAATGTGACTGAGGCCAAACAAACTTTCCGCTTCGAAAAGGTGGCCGAACAGCCGATCCCATCACTGCTGCGTGAATTTTCTGCACCAGTCAAACTTGAGTACGCTTATCAAGATCAAGAGTTGATGTTGTTGATGGAGCATGCAAGTAATCAATTTGCTCAATGGGATGCCGGACAAATGCTGCTTGGCAAATACATTCGGAGCAATGTCGAGCGTGTTCAGCAAGGCCAACCCGTTGTGTTGGCGGAGGCGGTGATTGATGCCTTGCGCGGGGTATTGCTCAGTGACCATTTGGAGCCTGAGTTTGTGGCAGAAATGCTTGTGCTTCCAAGTCATAACGAAGTGTCTGGTTGGTATAAACAAGTTGATGTTGATGCGATTGCCCAAGTGCTCAACGCGATCAAAACCATCTTGGCTACTGAGTTAGAAGACGAACTTAGCGCGACTTATCACACCTTGAAGCAAGCCGATTATTCGATTGATCATGCGGCGATCGGCCAGCGTGCATTACGTAATTGCTGCTTGAGTTACCTTGCGTACACAGCACAAGGCGAGCATTTGGTGCAGCAGCAATACGCTCAAGCCAATAATATGACCGATACGATTGCCGCAATGACGGCCGCTAACCAAGCGCAGCTATCTTGCCGTGAACGGTTGATGCAAGACTACAGCCAGCAATGGCAACACGATGGTCTGGTCATGGATAAATGGTTTGCCCTGCAAGGTAGCAACCCAGCTGCGCAAGCGCTAATGGTGATTGAGCAAGCCATGCAACATCCAGCATTTAGCTTAAAAAATCCTAACCGCACGCGCAGTTTAATCGGCACATTTTTAAATGCGAATCCGGTTAATTTCCACGCGAAAACCGGTGAGGGTTATCGTTTTGCTGGGCAAATTTTGCGTGAATTGAACAGCAGCAATCCACAAGTCGCATCACGCTTAATTGATCCATTACTGAAATTCCGTTTGTACGATGAGCAGCGCCAAGCCTTGATCAAGCAAGAGTTACAACAGTTAAAAGAGATGGACAATTTAGCCCGCGATCTGTTTGAAAAGATCAGTAAAGCCCTGGCAGAGTAAATCATAAAAGGTTAACCAGGTGGCCTGCGAGCCACCTGATAAATATATGAATCATTATTTTTTCTCGCTCAATATCTCTTATCACAGCTTTGTGACGCACTACGCTGGCGCGGCCAGTGGTGTGATGGTGACCACCGATCAGGGGTTACGACTGCAACTCCCCGCGACTCGTTTGCGACCATTTTTAAGCCAAAGCGGTATCAAGGGACGGTTTCGATTAACCACCGATCAGCAGCATCGCTTTGTTAGGTTAGAAGTGATGTAGCTGGATTATTGCGCAAACGATTAGTTTGCTCCGCTAGCACTTAACCAGCCGGAGTTGATTTTGCGCAACTTAAACCGTGTTGCGGCACAATAAGCATTGAATTGACTGAAGAATACGTCAATAATAGCGCCCCGTTTATACGGGGCTTTTTTCTTTCGGAGGCATTATGCTTTACCGCTTAGCCAGAGCTGGCTTTTTTCAATTGGATGCTGAAAAAGCACACGATTTGGCCATCTCTAATTTCAAACGTTTTACCGGCACGCCGCTTGATGTTTTCTACCGGCAACAACTTCCTCATCGTCCAGTGCAATGCATGGGGCTCACTTTTAAAAATCCAGTCGGTTTAGCGGCAGGGCTTGATAAAAATGGCGAATGTATTGAAGCATTTGGCGCGATGGGATTTGGCTTTGTTGAAGTAGGGACCGTGACCCCAAGACCACAAGCGGGCAATGACAAACCACGTTTGTTTCGTTTAGTGCATGCCGAAGGCATCATTAACCGTATGGGCTTCAATAACCAAGGTGTTGATCAATTGGTTGAGAATGTCAAACGCGCCCAATACGACGGGATCATTGGGATCAACATCGGTAAAAATAAAGACACTCCGATCGAAAAAGGGGTCGAAGATTATTTGATCTGTATGGATAAAGTTTATCCTTACGCTGGTTACATTGCGGTCAATATTTCTTCGCCAAATACACCAGGGTTGCGTTCTCTACAATATGGGCAAGCTCTGGATGAATTACTGGCTGCATTAAAAACTCGTCAAGCAGAATTAGCCGCTAAACATGACAAATATGTTCCGCTGGCTTTAAAAATTGCACCCGATCTGAGTGATGATGAGATCAAACAAATCTGCCAGTCGCTGCTGAACAATAAAATTGATGGTGTGATTGCCACCAACACAACCCTAGATCGTTCACTGGTCGAAGGTATGCGCTTTGCCAATGAAAGTGGCGGCTTAAGCGGACGCCCATTACAAGCACGGAGTAGCGAAGTGATCAAATGCTTGTACCAAGAGTTGGGTGAGGCAATCCCGATCATCGGGGTAGGCGGCATCGATAGTTATGTCTCAGCCAAAGAAAAACTGATGGCGGGAGCAAAACTGGTTCAAGTATACAGTGGATTTATTTATCAAGGACCGGCTTTGGTCGCGGATATCGTCAAAAATCTGTAGTGCTTGAAATTTAACAGGCTGAATGACTAAGGAAATGCGTAACGCATTTCCTCTTTTTTTTTCTGAGTCTACTCATAGAATTACCCATACTCGTAAGGCAAGGGTAATTTAAGCGTTTTACCTAGCCCCCAAATATTTTGTTGAGAGTGGAACAATGCTTAAACCAAGTGACAAATGGAGTTGGTACTATTCAGATCGCGAAGGCTATCTGATGCTCAATCTTGGTGCTGATATGCTGTTTCGCACAAATTTAAGCCGTAACCTGCTGGTTGATTGTGCGTTTATCGAAAACCATTTCACGGTCGATGACGCCTCAGATTTTCAACTGTATAAAGAGCAAATCGTCAACCTACCTCTCAGTGAACCGCGCCAAGCTGAGCTTGCGCTGTACTGTATTGCCGCGAAACGCTTTCACAAACCAGTGCAGCCCAAAAGCTGGTTTTTCGAATCGCAAGGGGCAGGTTACACCCCAGAACAAGGTTCGCTGATCCACTTAGGCAATGCTTTTAATGATGGGGTATTTATTGCATTAGAAGTAGGGGAGCACGCCACGCTTTGCGCTTATGCTGATTTAGTCCCTTTTACTTTAACCGACAATAAAGCCTTAGAGTTTGGTCAAGTGATTAAAGTGATGCATGACCGAATGTCTGCAGCGAATACCGTTTGTTTTACTCAGCAGATGGCCATGGTTAGCTAGTTACAGTTTTAATTTTCGTTCCTTTTCTATTGGATTCTTTCATTTCTTATCGGCGTAAGCCGATTTTTTTTTGCCTGCGATTTATTCAATCGACACAGCCACATAACAAAACAATGTGAGCTCGGTACAATTTTCAAACACTACTCGCATAGCTAACTAGCACTTAATTAGAACATTCGATGGCGAATTGGTCGCGAATAATTCCCTGTTTGAGGCTATTTGTCGCTTAATTACAAGCGCAAATCACAACTGGTATATACCAAAATAGATATGCATAATTAGTCAATTTGATTGGTAAATGCTTATTTGATAGGCAACAGAGTAGAAGTGTGCGCACACTGACCAAATGTTCAGTGCGACAAGGTGATCACCAGCAAAGCGAGATTTTTTGATCGGTTGATGAGTTAGCTTTAGGTATGGTTCAGATTGTCAGTTATAATCCGAGGTCATTTTTATCAGCAAAAGAACACTATGAATCAATATCTAGCGGTGACGTCGAACGGCCTTGAAAATCTATTAGTTGAAGAGTTAAGCCAACTGGGGATCTGTGATGCCAAACCGGTTCAGGCCGGGGTTAAATTTAAAGCAACTAACGAGCAGATTTATCGTTGCTGCCTTTGGAGCCGTCTCGCATCAAGATTTGTTCGTATTGTCGCTGAGTTCAAATGTCAAAATGACTTAGACCTTTATTTATCAACCACATCAGTAAACTGGGTTAACCATTTCCACAGTTCAAAAAAATTAGTGGTGGATTTTAATGGGACGAACCGCGAGATCCGTAACAGCCAGTATGGCGCGATGAAAGTGAAAGATGCGATCGTCGATTGCTTCACTAAGAAAAACCTGCCACGACCATCGATCAGTAAGGATCTTGCGGATCTTCATATTCATGTGCGTTTACACAAAGAAAATGCGCTGCTTGGGATTGATATGGTCGGCTCGGGTCTGCACGCTCGTGGCTATCGAACCGAAGCTGGTAAAGCTCCCTTGCGCGAAACTTTAGCTGCCGCAGTTATTTTGCGTAGTGGTTGGGATGCCAGCAAGCCATTGCTGGATCCAATGTGTGGTTCTGGCACGTTACTGATTGAAGCAGCGATGATGGCTGCCAATATTGCCCCTGGATTACAACGTAACAAATGGGGGTTTGAATCATTAGAAGATTTCGACCCAGAACTATGGGCAAGCGTAAAATCTGAAGCGAGAGTGCAGGGTAAACGCGGCGTCAAAAAAATCGAGACCCATTTTTATGGCGTAGACAATGATAGTCGAGTATTACAAACCGCAAAAGATAATGCGCGTCGTGCCGGTGTCGCCGATTTGATCACCTTTACACTTGGCGATGCGGCGAAAGTGCAACGTCCAGCTAATTTTGCACAAGGGATTGTGATTTGTAACCCGCCATATGGCGAGCGGTTAGGCACTCATCCAGGTTTGATTGCGTTATACACCGCATTTGGTGCTCAGCTCAAAGCGGAATTTTCCGGTTGCCAAGCTTCTATTTTCTCTAGCTCTGATGAGTTACTCAGTTGTTTACGCATGCGTGCGGATAAACAATTTAAACTGAATAACGGTGCGTTACCTTGTCATCAAAAAAACTACATTATCGCGGTACGTGATAATGCAACAACAGCGACTAGTGGAGAAGCTAGCCCTCAACAAGCCGCCATTGCGCCTGATTTTGCTAATCGATTAAAGAAAAACTTTAATAAAATTGGCAAATGGGCCAAGCGTGAAGGTTTAGACTGCTTCCGTTTATACGATGCCGATCTGCCGGAATACAACGTTGCAATTGATGTTTATCAAGATCATCTGATGATCCAAGAGTACGCAGCCCCCAAAGATATTCCGGAAGAGAAAGCCAAACGTCGCCTGACCGATATTATTCGCGCCGCGATTCAAGTGTTGGATGTGGATGCCAACAATGTGGTGCTGAAAGTTCGTGAACGACAAAAAGGCAGCGCGCAATACCAAAAATTGGCACAACAGGCACAAACCATGCAAATTCATGAGTATGGCGTGCAGTTGATCGTCAACTTATATGATTACCTGGACACAGGCCTATTCCTTGACCACAAAATTACGCGCCGCCGTTTAGGGCAAATGGCCGCCGGTAAAGATTTCCTTAACTTGTTTGCCTATACAGGATCGGCCACGGTGCATGCCGCATGCGGCGGTGCTAAATCGACAACGACGGTCGATATGTCGAAAACCTACCTTGAGTGGGCAAAAGAAAATATGCAGTTAAATGGGCAAGTGGGTCGTCAACATCAATATGTGCAAGCCGACTGTCTGCAATGGCTAGCCAATGCTCAAGGCCAGTACGATCTGATTTTTATTGATCCACCTACGTTTTCAAATTCAAAACGTATGGAGCAAACTTTTGATGTTCAGCGTGACCATGTCACTTTAATGACTAACCTCAAACGACTGCTACGTGCAGAAGGTACGATTGTATTTTCTAATAACAAACGCCATTTTAAGATGGATATCGAAGCACTCAACGGATTAGGGCTTAATGCGCAAAATATCTCACAGCAGACTCTACCAATGGACTTTGAGCGCAATAAACAGATCCATAACTGCTGGTTGATCACCCATCAAAACTAAGCAGCGCATGATCACCTTATACAGTACGCAAGGATGCCATCTGTGTGAGATGGCTCAAGAGTTATTAGATAAAGTAGGGCTGCAAGCGACCCAGGTTGATATCGCCTTGGATGAGCAACTGTTTTCTCGTTACGCGGTCACCATTCCTGTGGTGGCCTATCAAACTAGCGAATTGTACTGGCCTTTTGACTTACAAGAATTAATAGAGTGGTTACACAACAATGGCATTAATTACCATCCATAATAGCCAGCTGGCTTTTGGTGATCATCCATTACTGGATAGAGCGGATTTTGCGTTACAAGAAAATGAAAGAGTGTGTCTGGTTGGCCGCAATGGTGCTGGCAAATCAACTCTGATGAAGGTGCTGGCTGGTGAAATTGTACTGGATGATGGCAAAGTACAAGTGATGCAAGATGTGGTGGTTTCGCGTTTAGAGCAAGATCCGCCGCGCAACCAAGCGGGCACCGTGTTTGATTATGTCTCGGCAGGCCTACAAGGCGTCGGTGAGCAACTCAAGATCTATCAAGATCAATTAGATCGGGTTGCCAGCGATCCGAGCGAAGCCAACATTAACCAACTGGCCCATATTCAAGAGCAGCTTGAAGTGGCCGGCGCTTGGCGCTTTGAAGACCGAATTAAAAATGTACTGGGTTCGTTGAAATTAGATGGCCATACTCAACTTAGCGATCTCTCTGGTGGCTGGCAGCGTAAAGCCGCATTAGCCCGGGCTTTGGCATGCGATCCCGATGTGTTACTGCTCGATGAGCCAACCAACCATCTTGATGTAACGACCATTGAATGGTTAGAAGGATTTCTCAAAGATTTCCGTGGTTCGATCATTTTTATCTCGCACGACCGTGCTTTTATCAAATCGATGGCGACTCGCATCGTCGATTTGGATCGTGGCCAACTGAGCTCATTTCCTGGCAATTATGAAAATTATCTGCTGGAAAAAGAGGAGATGCTGCGGGTTGAAGAGCTGCAAAATGCAGAGTTTGATAAAAAGCTCGCCCAAGAAGAAGTGTGGATCCGCCAAGGGATCAAAGCACGCCGAACCCGTAATGAAGGGCGAGTGCGGGCACTGAAACGCTTACGTCAAGAGCGCACTGAACGACGTGAAGTGCAGGGTAAAGTCAATTTGCAAATTGATGATACTAATCGCTCAGGCAAAATTGTTTTTGAAGCACAAAACTTACACTATTCGATTGGTGGCAAAACCATTGTTGATGATTTCAGCTTTAATATTATGCGTGGCGATCGGATTGCATTAATCGGAGCCAATGGTTGTGGTAAAAGTACCTTACTCAAGCTGTTGCTTGGTGACTTAGAGGCTGACAGTGGCAAGCTGCATTGCGGCACTAAGCTTGAAGTGGCTTATTTTGATCAATACCGTGAGCTACTCGATCCAGAAAAAACCGTCATCGACAATCTAGCCGACGGTAAACAAGAAGTGATGGTCGGCGGGCGTCTACGTCATGCATTAAGTTATCTACAAGATTTCTTGTTTTCCCCTAAACGCGCCAGAACCCCCGTCAAAGCACTGTCCGGTGGAGAGAAAAACCGCTTGCTGCTTGCGCGTATTTTGCTCAAATCGAACAATTTATTAGTACTTGATGAACCAACTAACGATTTAGACATCGAAACCTTGGAACTTTTGGAAGAATTGCTTGCCAATTATCAAGGTACTTTGCTGCTGGTCAGCCACGACCGTGAATTTGTTGATAATACCGTCACCTCAAGCTGGATTTTTGAAGGTGAGGGGAAGATTGAAGAATTTGTTGGCGGCTATCATGATGCTCAACAGCAGCGTGCCCAAGTTTTACAAGCCCGATCTGCTGAAAATATCGTCAAAAAAGAAAAAGTGGTTGAGGAGTCTCCCAAATCCGCAGCCCCGAAAACTAAGCCGAAGAAGTTATCTTATAAACTGCTACGCGAACTCGAAACTCTTCCACAAAAATTGGAAGAGCTAGAAAATGAGATCGCCGCATTACAAGATATCGTCAATCGCCCAGACTTTTTCAGTCAGCCTGTCGATAAAACACAGCCGATTTTAGACAAGTTAACTGCAACAGAGCAGGAACTCGAGATTGCTTTTGAGCGTTGGGAAGAGCTTGAAGCGATGCAACAGGAAAGTGAATAGAAAACATGAGTCGTATTACTTTTAAACGTTCGATTTTAGCCAGTGCGGTACTGCTCGCCACTCAAACCCATGCCGCACTTTATAACGTGATTGAGGTCACGCCAGATACTGGCCTAAATTATGGCAGTGCATGGGGCGTGGCAATTCAACCAAGCAATTCTTCTGATAGTTGTTTTGTTACAGCTTGCAATGATTCGGATTTTGCCTTAGCTGGCGAAACCCGGATTGAAACAGCCAGTGCCGGTAAAGCAGTGGATGGTTTAAGTTACCGTGATGAGGTCGCCTTCGGGATTGATAACGCCTTTATATACATTAAAGACTGGGATGATTTTGAAAGTTACTGCTATAACCAGCTTGGTTATGCAATCTGTGAAACTTGGGTCGCTCCATATTGGAATCGCTGGGCGGATGAAATCAATGGTCGACAACTCACTAATTCCATTGCATTCGTAGGCACAGGAACCAGCGCAGCATCGGTTGATGAAACCAAGAATATTGTAATCAATAGCTTAACTGGCGCAACCATCGCTGATGTTGTTGGAATTAGTGTTGAAACCGGAAATGTGACAGCGTATCGTCGTGATTCTATCAATGCACATTTACCTGCTAATATTAGTGCCCCTAATCTAGATGGTGCGCTTTACACCCGTGCTTGGAAAACCGATGGCACATATACAGTCGGTAGCGTGTCTCGTACGGCGAACAATGATGAAGGGGATTTTTTCACTTCTCAAGCCGCCATTTGGAAAAATGATGACGGAATTCCAGTTGAGCTATCGTGGGGAGAAAATGTAGGAGCTAAACATAATAATCGTTTATCACAAGGCAGTATGCGCGATTTGATTAGCGATGGAACTCAAATTTATGCGGTTGGCTATAACACCTACGATAACGATCATAGCTATATGCAAGCCTCTATTTTTCATTTTCAGCGTGATGCTCAAGATGATCTAATTCCCCTAACAACTACAGTAGTAGCTGGGGCGACCGCGGAAATTGGTGATGACTATGTGCACAGCAACTCTGTAGTAACTGATGTAAATAAAAATCTGCTGGCATTAGGGGAAGCCAAACGTGCCGGTAGTCGACCAGAAAATGGGGCGGCGGCTAATCGCTTATTTGTGGTGAATGATGTTTCGGCAGCCACTCCGACAGCAACCTTCTTAACCGGGGGTATTTTCTTTACCGGTGCCGGTGGTAAAGCCGGGGCGATTAACAATTACAATGAAATTGTCGGCCAAATTGATGCCGAAAATACCCGTGAAACCGATGGTAAGCCACGCCGTAAACGTGGCTTCATTTACCCACATAGTGCCAATGGTAGTGATCAGAGTCGTATGGCTATTTTTTCTAATAAGGCTTGGTGGTTAGATGATTTAACCAATGATGGTTCGGTTACTGGTATTAATAACCAATTTCGAATTATCGATGCCGCCGATATTAATGATGCTGGCGTGATTGCGGCCACTGCACTCAAATGTGAGGGTGGCTACGATACCACAGCGCACAATGCATTGTGTGGTGGTGGAGATCGTGATGAAACCGTGGTGGCAGTGAAGTTGATCCCAATTTCGAATGTAACTAGTTCAGACATCCAACAACGGATCACTGAACAACAAGTCTCTGAACGTAAAGGGGCTGGCTTAGGTTTCGGATTGTTATTGGTACTAGGATGGTTAGGTTTACGTAGAAAATAGCCATTTTTGTCAGGAAGGGCACAAGCTCACAGATTTGGGTTTGTGCCTTTTTTATTACTTGAGAAACACCAAAAAGTGATCGATGCTCAAAGATGTGGTCATAAAAACGCCACGCAAGTTTAATAGTAGTACGTTATACCCAAGTTACCGTATGAGGACTGAACGATGAAGAGACAAAAGCGTGATCGCCTAGAAAGAGCTCAATCACAAGGATACAAAGCGGGTCTCAATGGCCGCTCCCATGATGAATGTCCCTATCTACAGACGGAAGTGCGCTCTTATTGGTTAGGTGGTTGGCGTGATGCTAGAAACGATAAGCTTTCTGGTCTCTGCAAATAATTTCCCATACAACACGGCTGATCATCAGGCCGTAATGTACATCAGTAACAACAGCCCGCAATGGGCTGTTTTACATTGGCTCAAAATATGTTCAATGCGAGAAAATAATGAGCTTAGAATGCAGAGGTATCTTGGAACAAACCGACTTTAAGATCTTTCGCGACATAAATTTCTTTACCATCAACCAGAACTCGACCATCAGCTAAGCCCATCACCAGCTTACGGTTGACCACTCGCTTCATATTGATTTCATAAGTCACTTTTTTGGCCGTTGGTAAAATTTGTCCAGTAAACTTAACTTCACCAACCCCAAGCGCGCGGCCTTTACCTTTACCGCCAACCCAGCCGAGGAAAAAGCCCACTAACTGCCACATCGCATCCAGACCTAAACAGCCAGGCATCACTGGATCACCAGGGAAATGGCAATCAAAAAACCACAAATCCGGCGTAATATCGAGCTCTGCGATAATTAACCCTTTAGCAAACTCACCCTCAGTTTCCGACATTTTGGTAATACGATCCATCATCAGCATATTAGGCGCTGGAAGTTGAGGATAGCCCTCGCCAAATAATTTGCCTTGGCTCGATGCTAAAAGATCTTCTCGATTATACGAATCACGTTTGTTGTGCATTATTGATTACTCCATTTTTTGTTGGGTGCATCTTAGTGAACAGGTGTACGCCAAACAAGTCCGATCAGTGCCTGTCAAACCAGTTTTTGATCCGTTCGACAATTCCGTGTGGTTGCACAAGTTTTTCAAAATTATCAATTCGTTCCGCAATTTTTGCGATCACGCTGTCTTCATCTTCACCGCGGAAAGGTTTGCCCATCAGCAGTGGGATCGCCTCATCCACAGTAGAAACCGGCCAAATATGAAATTCACCATTTTTGATACTGGCCACCACAGATTTATGCAGCACCAAATGTTTAAGATTCGAACGCGGTAAAATGACTCCTTGTTGACCAGTTAAACCTTGATGACAACAAACTTGATAAAATCCTTCAATTTTTTCATTCAGACCACCGACCGCTTGCACACGCCCGAACTGATCCACCGCGCCAGTAACCGCAATCTGTTGATCAATCGGATATTCAGATAATGCACTGACCAGTGAACACAATTCTGCCAACGAAGCGCTATCGCCATCGACTTCACTGTAAGACTGTTCAAATACGACTGATGCAGAGAAGGGTAATGAGCCATCTAAATCCAAGGCGCTGCTGACAAACGCTTGCATGATCATCATGCCTTTTGCATGCAAATTGCCACCTAATTCGACTTTACGTTCCACATCAGAAATATCGCCATCACCAAAGTGGATCACACAAGAAATCCGGGCTGGCTCGCCATAAGTCAATGGATGCCCAGCGACTTCAATGACGGTTAAGCCATTGACTTGGCCAACTTGTTCGCCTTGTGTTTCAATAATTACTTGGCCATCAAGAATATCGTCTAACGCTCGTTCTGGCAGATAAGATTCACGTAAATAACGTTTATCTAGGGCCTGCTCAATATGCTCCGCAGTGATTGATTGATCTTGCACTTCCAAGCAAGCCTCTTCAAGCAGGGCTCGATGCCACATTAGGCAGAGTGGGGCATAATGCTGATCTTCGGTATAACGCGCACCAGCGGTCATCAGTGCTTGGATCGCATCTGTCGTTAGTGGTGGTAAATCAAATCGTTCACCTAACCAAACTAAATAAGCGAGATATTGTTCGATCGTGTGCTTATCAAGCTTTAAATCTAGCTCAAGTTCTGCAAATAAGCATAAACCGGCGTGGATATCGGCATCGAGAAAATCCACATCACCTAATTGAGTACGATCGCCAACCACGATCAATTTGAGATCATAACAAGTTGATTGAAGCTCAGAAATTGGCGATTTAGGATCGCAATTCATCGGAGCAACGGGGTCACCGAGTAGCGCTGCTTTCAATAGCGGCCAAGAGCGTGGATTGGCTAACAATAAATTAGCCGAGACAATCAGATATCCACCATTGGCTTGTGCAAGATAGCCTGAGATATGCTGAGTTAGCTGACCGTTTTCGGCTTTTACTTGGCCAAAAATCTCTGCCATATCTAACGTTTCGGTACTCAAAACCGGAACATCGGGCGCTTGCTCTAGCAACGCTTGTTTGAAAAATGTACGGTAAATGGAATTATCTGGCGCGTTAATCAACAAAATTCGGCTAAAACCACGCAGATGAACAAATTGCTCAAATGCACTGGCTAAGCGAGGTTGAATCTCGATCAGTGAAGTGGGCGCTAGGTTAGGGTAGTTTTCAAGAGCTTGGCTAAACTGCTCAAATTGAGGCGTTACACTGCGCCAGATGCTTTGGGTCATGAGATATCGAACTGATTGAAAAGAGCCAAATTATATCGAAAAAGCGCTCTAGCGAACAGCATTACTCAACAATGATCTCAGTCGCTTTTTTACAGGTCAGAATTGAAAGTTAAACTCGGCTGGGTTACGCTGTCACCATAGACAATAGGAAGTGGCTAGTATGAAATATCAACAGCTTGAAAACTTAGAATGTGGTTGGAAATGGCAATATCTCATCAACAAATGGAAAGATGGCCAAGCGATCACTCATTATATCGATCACAGTGAAATTGAATCCGCGGTTCAGAAACTGAAAGCGATTGAGCATGAACCTACCCAAGTGTTGATGTGGATTGAGCAGCATATGGCGCCAGAATTGGACAATAAGCTCAAGCAAGCGATTCGGGCCAAACGCAAACGCCACTTTAATGCAGAGCAAATTCATACCCGCAAGAAATCGATCGATTTAGATTATCGGGTATGGGAAAAGTTATCTCAGCGTGCCAACCAGTTAGGCTGTACCTTATCTGACGCCATTGAATACTTACTCAGTGAAGCATCGCGAAGCGAAAAAGCCAGCAAAACGGTGACTAGCTTAAAAGAAGATCTCAGTCGATTATTATCGGAATAAGGAAATGCACATGTTGTATGTCATATTGGTCGCAGCCATCATTATCTTTTGGTTAGTCGCGCTAGATAGACCAGTCTTAGTGGTAAATATCAAAAATGGACAACTGATAAACAGTAAAGGCCATTTACCACCGACTTTTAAACATAATTTACTGGATATCGCTCAGCACGAGCCATTCTCCGGTCGACTCAAAGTCTATCGACAAAGAACGGGAGCCAAACTGACATTTAGCAAATCTGTGCCGCGCAAAATTCAGCAGCGGATCCGTAATGTATTTCCACATCAAGGATTTGCCTCGTCCAATTCAATGTTAAAGAAAGGTCGCTAAGCCTGATTAACCGGCAACAGCCACATTGCATGAAAAGTCTGCTTGAGCCGAAAAATGGGCAAGTTCAAAGAAAACCAGCCAAGAAGTACGCTACATTTTGCTGGTTTATCTGAACCTGACGAGGTTATTGCATGAAATACTTATGGCCAGTGGTATTCTGTACAAGTCTTTTTTTCACTCATCAATCCGCCCAAGCGGATGATGCCGAGCTCAATCGAGTGGCAAAGAAAATCAAAACACAAATCGAGAAGTCGATGAAAAAAAGCAAGCCACGAACCAATGGCTATTGCGATGTTTTTATCGACCTTGATTATTCCCACACCAAACAAGCGGTAGTAAAGAAAGTGACCACCCGAGGTAACGATCAAATTTGCCAAGTCGCCACCAAAACCATCAAGATTGACAGTCAATATACTTATGACTGGCCAGAACGTCAGTTAAGAATCCACATTTCAACCAATTGATTAATAAGGAATTCATTGTAAAACACCCAAAATACAGGTGCGCATTATGTATATTATGTTAAATTTGAATTGTGTGTAAGTTAGTACATCAACCATCCTCTTACCTATGATACCCCCGCTTAAATGAGATTAAACATAATTGGATTTACCATAAAATAGCTAATAATCATATTTATCATTTAACAATGTTAAGTATGATCATTAGCCAAACACTTAGACCTTCCATGATGTTCAACAACTAGACTCTGTATTCTTGGTTGTGCTTGCTAGCGATGTCTCTTACTGCAGCAAGAATTACCACTCGTTTGTCATTTTGATCCCAATCTTGGCAAAATGCGCCGATTTGCCCAATCAAAGCTAACGACTTTGCTGAGCTACCCTCGTAGGAAAAAGTGCGCCATAAGAAAGCACAAACTAATACCGCCAAGGTGACGATGATTTGAATCAGTCGAGCTTTGGTGAGTTTTTCAACTGCCATGGATACTTGCTCCTGTGTAACAAACTTCAAAGTTTTGAAAAAAAGATAAAAAGCCAACAACACACAAAGTTATCACTCTGTCATTAAATTGTTAATTGAACTATATTCCCTGCTGAAATGCCGCTGAAAGATAAAATACAGCACCTAGGATCCATACCTAAATCCGATTGCTTGCGCTGTTTTTACAATAAGTACCAATGGTTTTTCAAAACGGTTTTACTCATTCCATATCTGTAGTCAATTAAACATTGGAAGCATGCAAATGAGCCAGCAAAAGCAGCTTGAACACGGCTACAACTATACCGTGGTTCGTCAATTCACCCTAGTGGCTATTCTCTGGGGGATCGTAGGTATGGGGATCGGTGTTTTAATTGCCGCTCAATTGGTTTGGCCACAGCTAAATTTTGATACGCCATGGTTAACCTATAGTCGCTTACGCCCGCTACATACTAATGCGGTGATTTTTGCATTTGGTACCAGCGCTTTGTTTGCGGCGTCATATTATGTCGTGCAGCGCACTTGTCAAACTCGACTGTTTGGTGGGCCGCTGATCCCTTTTACGTTTTGGGGCTGGCAAGCGATTATTGTGTCGGCGGCCATCTCGTTACCTTTAGGTTACACCTCAGGTAAAGAATATGCCGAGCTAGAATGGCCGATTGATATTGCGATCACAGCAGTATGGGTCGCTTATGCCGTGGTATTTTTTGGCACTTTAGTCAAGCGAAAAACCTCGCACATTTATGTAGCTAACTGGTTTTTCGGGGCATTTATTCTAACCGTCGCGATATTACACATCGTCAATAGTATGGCTCTTCCGGTTGCATGGGGAAAATCCTATTCGATTTATGCGGGAGCGGTCGATGCCATGGTGCAATGGTGGTATGGTCATAATGCGGTTGGTTTCCTGCTCACTGCAGGTTTTCTGGGCATGATGTATTACTTTGTACCAAAACAAGCGGAACGCCCCGTCTACTCTTATCGTCTCTCGATTGTTCATTTTTGGGCGCTGATTTCACTGTACATTTGGGCCGGCCCACACCATCTACATTACACAGCACTTCCCGATTGGACCCAGTCTTTAGGTATGGTGATGTCACTGATACTGTTTGTGCCATCTTGGGGAGGAATGATTAATGGCATTATGACGCTCTCTGGAGCTTGGCATAAATTACGTTATGATCCGATTTTGCGTTTCTTGATTGTCTCTCTCTCATTCTATGGCATGTCGACGTTCGAAGGGCCAATGATGTCGATTAAAACCGTCAATGCCCTATCCCACTACACCGACTGGACGATTGGCCATGTTCACTCTGGCGCTTTAGGTTGGGTGGCGATGATCTCTATTGGCTCCATTTATCATTTGATCCCTCGTCTTTTTGATCAAGAACGTATGTATTCCATTGGCCTGATCAATGCCCATTTCTGGTTAGCAACCATAGGTACCGTTTTCTATATCGTTGCTATGTGGATTTCTGGGGTTATGCAAGGCTTAATGTGGCGCGCCGTCAACTCTGATGGCACGTTAACTTACAGTTTTGTCGAATCAGTCCAGGCATCTTATCCATTCTATACCGCCCGCTTTATTGGTGGCCTGATCTTCTTATCGGGAATGTTCTTAATGGCCTATAACACCTATAAAACCCTCTCTGCACCGAAACATAGTTTGAAAGCGATTGTCTACACAGCACAAGGAGAGTGAAGCCATGAGTTCAAAAAACCGCCATGAATTGCTGGAACGTAATGTTGGCCTACTCGCTATTTTTATTATTTTTGCCATCAGTTGGGGAGCTTTGGTTGAGATTACTCCGCTGATTTTTCAAAAACAAACCACCGAACCAGTGCAAAACCTGCAACCGTATACGGCATTGCAGTTAGAAGGCCGTGATATTTATATCCGTGAAGGATGCAATGTATGCCACAGTCAGATGATTCGCCCATTTCGTTCGGAAACCGAGCGTTATGGTCATTACTCTGTCGCGGGCGAAAGTGTCTGGGAACACCCTTTTTTATGGGGATCTAAAAGAACCGGACCAGATTTAGCTCGTGTCGGGGGGCGTTATTCTGATCAATGGCATCGGGTACATTTACTCAATCCGCGCGAACTGGTCCCTGAATCCAATATGCCCGCTTTTCCTTGGTTAGCCAAAAACCTGCTAGATGGTCAGCTCACGCCACAAAAAATGACCCTATTTCGTGATCAATTTGGTGTGCCCTATACCGATCAACAAATCGCCAGCGCAAGCCAAGATGTGCAAGGTAAAACGGAGATGGATGCCATCATTGCCTACCTACAGTCGCTTGGCCATGCAATGAAATAATGGAGCTCATGATGGATATTACTACTCTTCACACGATTTGGACCGTAGTGCTGCTGATCTGCTTTGTTGGCGTAATTTGGTGGGCTTATGGTCGCCAACGTAAGGCGCGTTTTGATGAAGCAGCCAACCTGATCTTTGATGATGAAGAGCAACCTCGCTCTAACAACAAGGAGTAACTCGGCATGACGACATTCTGGAGCCTGTGGATCATCCTGATCACGATTGGCACTTTGCTCGGTTGCGCAGCTCTGCTTATCTGGTGCCTCAAGGACAACACGGGGGTGAAAGAAGGCGTTGATATGGGGCATGAATACGATGGGATCCGTGAGCTAAACAATCCGCTGCCCAAATGGTGGGTTTATCTGTTTATCGCCACGTTCATTTTCGCGGCAATTTATCTTGCCCTCTACCCCGGCTTAGGCAGTTTTCAAGGTATGCTTGGCTGGCAAAGTTCTGATCAAACTGTGCGTTCAGTTGAAGATTCGCGAGCTTCCATCGCTAGCGCCCAACAAAATCGGCAGTTAGTGCAATATTCCAAAGAGATGGGCGATGCGAAAGCTTACTATGGTCAAGCTTTCAAGCGGTTAGCTTATCAAGATGATACAAATAACCTGCGTGAGCTGCCTGCTATCGCGGCGGACAGTGAAGCACTCAAAGTCGGCCAACGTTTGTTTTTGCAAAACTGTTCGCAATGCCATGGTTCTGATGCCCGAGGCCAAATTGGCTTTCCTAATCTGACCGATCAAGCTTGGCTGTATGGTGGTGAGCCGCAAGCCATTATTACCACGATTCGCCATGGCCGAGTTGGACAGATGCCCGCTTGGCTGGATATTTTGGGTGAACAAGGTGTGCAAGAGGTGGTGAGTTATGCACTGAGTTTATCCGGGCGCTCGGTAAATGCGAAGGAAGCCGCTGCAGGTAAAGTACGCTTTGTGGTCTGTGCAGCTTGCCATGGAGCGGACGGTAAAGGTAATCCTGCCTTTGGTGCACCGAATCTCACCGATAATGATTGGCTATATGGCGATGCTCGGGCCGATGTGACCGCCACGGTTATGTATGGACGTTCCGGTGTGATGCCTGCGTGGAATGACATCCTCGGTGAAGATAAAATTCAGCTTGTTGCCGCTTATGTGTGGAGCCTAAGCAATCCCGATAATCAATAAGATGGGAATGATTTCCCTTGGTTTGCTGGCGATTACTGATGTGTCTTAGTATGTTTTCATCGTAGAGAATTTGCTTATGGTTACAGCTTGGTATAAACAATTTTGGCCTTGGTTCTTAATTATTCTGCCTCTTAGCGTGGTGATTTGGACGCTGGTCACGGTGATGATTTTTGCTCATCATCCGGTGTCGTTAGTAACGGAGGATTACTACAAAAAAGGCAAAGCCATTAATCTCGATCTTAGTAAAGTCAAGGTAGCCCAAGCGTTGCAGCTACAGGCCACGGTTTACTCACAAGGAACAGAAGTAATCATCCAGCTTGATAAAGGCCAGCTTAGCTATTTTCCGGCCCTGCAAGCGTTATTTGCTCATCGCACCCTCGCTGAGCGAGACTTTTCTAAGCTGCTGACTGCCGATGCCAAGGGTGTTTATCGTCTAAAATTGGATACCGAACTGCAAGGCCCGTGGTTTATTGAGCTGACTCCTCATGATCAGCAATGGCTGATCCAAGGCCGCGTGACCTTTCCTGCATCATCAACCCCCTTGATGAACTAACACTATGAATATTAACTGTTACCACTGCGGTGAGAGCGTTCCAACTAACACCGATTTTCACGTTAAAATTTTAGGTGAAAATCGCAACATGTGCTGCCCAGGTTGCCAAAGCGTAGCACAAACCATTGTTGATCATGGTTTAGTGGCTTACTACCAGTTTCGCACGGCCACAGCGGAAAAAGTCGCCCTGGTACCCGAACAACTGGAGGCTTTGCTTCACTACGATGATCCCGATGTGCAAGTAGAGTTTGTTCGTGATCAACAAAACTGCGCCGAGGTGACATTGTCACTCGATGGAATCTCTTGTGCTGCCTGTGCTTGGTTAATTGAAAAACAGATCCAAGCGCAACCGGGGGTGCTGGCAATCAGGGTCAACACGACCACTAATCGAGCACTGCTCAGTTGGGATCGCCACCAAACCCAGCTCAGTCAGGTTTTAGCTCAAATCCATCAATTAGGCTACCAAGCTGCCCCTTTTGAAGCCGATCAGCATGAAGCAAACTACCATAATGCCATGCAAGCCTATCTGTATCGGCTTGGTATTGCAGGATTGGCGAGTATGCAAGTGATGATGTTGGCCGTCGCCCTCTATTTAGAGACGTTTGGTGATCTTGACGCTGAGTTTAAACACTACTTTCGCTGGGTCAGTTTGATTTTTGCCACACCAGTTTTACTCTATTCAGCTCAACCCTTTTATATCAATGCTTGGCGCAGTTTACGCGGCAAAACATTAGGTATGGATGTTCCAGTATCTCTGGCGCTGATTTTTGCTTATGTAGCAAGCTTGGTTGCCACCGTGGCTCAGCAAGGCGAGGTTTTTTTTGAATCAATCTCGATGTTTACTTTCTTCTTATTAGTCGGCCGATTTTTAGAAATGCGCGCTAGGCGCAAAGCTGCGGCAGCCAGTGGTAATCTACTCAAACTGATCCCAGCACTAGCAACTACACTGGATGGAAAACAAGTGGCGGTTAAAATGCTCAAACCCGGTGACACGGTGCGAGTTCTACCTGGTCAGCACATTCCGGCCGATGGCGAGATCATGAATCAGCGAGTATATATTGACGAATCAATGTTGACAGGTGAATCGATTCCAGTCATCAAGCATCCCGGTGATGGCGTTTTTGCTGGCACCTTAAATGGTGATGAATCGTTTGATTTACGCGTCACGGCAAGCAAAGCCGATTCAGTGATATCACAGATTGTGATGCTACAAGATAGCGCTCAATCCTCCAAACCGAAAATCGCTGAACTTGCCGATATTGTCGCCCGCTATTTCGTGGCGATAATTCTTATTATTGCCGCCGCAACTTGGCTGTATTGGCACTACGTACAACCTGATGATGCTTTTTGGATCATGCTATCCGTGTTAGTTGTCACCTGCCCTTGTGCTCTTTCCCTCGCAACGCCCACCGCCTTAACCTGTGCCACATCGAGCCTCAGTACCATGGGGATCATGCTGCGTAAAAGTCACGTTTTCGAAACACTGTGTCAAGTCAATCAACTGGTCATCGATAAAACCGGAACCCTAACCCATGGTCATATAGAGATTGATCGTATCGAGACTTGGCACACCTTTACCCAACAACAATGTCTGGCACTCGCCGCCGAATTAGAGAGTTACGCCAACCACCCCATAGCCAAAGCTTTTGCCCGCTATAAAACCAATCATGTTGCACTCACTGAGGTACACAACATTATCGGTAGCGGTATTGAAGCGATTTATCAGAACAAAACGCTCAAAATCGGCAGCGCTGAGTTTGCATTAGGCTCCATACCCGCTAATTCACCACCATCTAATAGTGCAGTTAACGGTATATGGTTATCTTTCGATGGCCAACATATCGCGACGTTTCATTATCAAGATCCGATCCGCCAACAAGCCAAACCGTTGATTGAAAAATTTCATCAAGCTGGTATCAGCATTACCTTATTGACCGGAGACTCGCTAACCAACGCGCAAACTGTGGCTAATCAGCTACATATCGATACCATCATTGCGCAAGCCAAACCAGAAGCAAAATTAGCCTATCTACAACAATTGAATAAAACCGGCGTAACGATGATGGTTGGTGATGGGATCAATGATGCCCCAACACTAGCCGGAGCTCATCTTTCAGTAGCCATGGGCGGCGGAACCGACATCGCCAAAGCCTCGGCGGATATGATTCTGATGGGTGATCGTTTAGATAAGTTACTGGCAGCCAGAGCGCTAGCCATCAAAACGCGCAATATTATTCGTGAAAACTTAGCATGGTCATTAGGCTATAACGCCATCATTTTACCGCTCGCCATCACTGGGCTCATTGCGCCCTATATTGCGGTAATTGGAATGTCGGCCAGCTCGATGATTGTGGTGGCCAATTCACTGCGTTTGCTGAATCAAAAAGGGAACTAGCCGATGGAAAGCTTATATTTACTGATCCCGATTGCGATCGGGCTGGTTTGCATCGCGGTAGCCATTTTTATCTGGGCCGTTAATCATCAACAATTTGAAGATCTCGAACGTCAAGGGCATAACATTTTATTTGAAGATGATAACAGCACTAATAAGGAGCAACAGTGAATCTGGATCTCTTAGGCGCTTGGGTTATCGGCTTACTTGGCGCTGGTCATTGTCTTGGAATGTGTGGTGGGATCAGTGCTCTTTTGACACTCAATCAACCCCGTCCTTCAGCAATGATTCTACTATGGTATAATTTTGGCCGTTTACTCAGCTATGCTCTGTTCGGAGGCCTAATCGGCGGCACGGTGGCCACATTTAGCTCGCTGATCAATCTTCAAACCAGTTTGATTTGGCTCAGAATCATCGCCGCCATCTTAATGATCACCTTAGGTTTATACGTGGGACGCTGGTGGTTTGGTTTGCTCTGGCTAGAAAAACTTGGGCAACAATTATGGTCATGGATTGCTCCTTACGCCAAAGTACTATTGCCACTTAAACAGCCATGGCACGCTTTACCTTTTGGCTTCATTTGGGGCTGGCTACCATGCGGCTTAGTTTACTCCATGTTAACTTGGTCAGCTGTCGCGGGAAGCTTCTCACAAGGCGCACTAATTATGTTGGCTTTTGGTTTCGGTACGCTGCCAGCCATGCTTGCCAGTGGCTGGGGCATAACCCGAATAACTCATTGGCAAAACAACCAGTTATTTCGCCAGTGCGCGGCATTAATGCTCATTCTCTATGGCATCTACACCGCCTATAACGCCATAATACTGCTACTCATCCAGAGTTAATCCTTTCACTATCGCCGATGTATTTAGACTACCCTTTAGAGTTAAGCAATGATAAAATATTGACGTACATCAATTAGTGAAAGGTTGTTATGATTTCTGAAAAGCCTGCTGCAAAGCGCATCCAATCGGGTGGTTGCGCGATTCACTGCCAAGATTGCAGTATTAGCCAGCTGTGTATCCCTTTTACCTTGAATGAGTCTGAGCTTGACCAACTTGACCAGATCATCGAGCGCAAAAAACCCATTCAGAAAGGTCAGGAGCTATTTAAAGCAGGTGATGAACTGAGATCACTTTACGCGATTCGTTCTGGAACAATAAAAAGTTACACCATCACCGAACAAGGCGATGAACAGATCACTGCTTTCCACTTAGCCGGTGATTTAGTCGGTTTTGATGCGATTACCGAAGATCGACACCCTAGCTTTGCTCAAGCGTTAGAAACCTCAATGGTTTGTGAAATTCCTTACGAAATATTAGATGATCTTTCCGGTAAAATGCCGAAACTACGCCAACAAATCATGCGCTTAATGAGTAGTGAAATTAAAGGCGATCAGGAAATGATCCTGCTGCTCTCCAAGAAAAATGCCGAAGAGCGTTTGGCGGCATTTTTATACAACCTTTCTACTCGTTTTTCTCAGCGGGGTTTTAGCCCAAGAGAGTTTCGCCTCACGATGACCCGTGGCGATATTGGTAACTATCTAGGTTTGACGGTTGAAACGATCAGCCGTTTGTTAGGTCGCTTCCAAAAATCAGAAATCCTTAGCGTTAAAGGCAAATACATCACTATTCTCAATCATGCAGAATTGATGGAATTAGCCGGTGTTTCTAAAGAAACTAAGTAACATCAATGATGTAGCTCTTGATGAGCTACATCATACTTCTTGGAAATAGTGACGTACTGACTAAAACTCTGCTCATAACTACGCTAAAGTTAAGTGAACAAACCTCCTCACTGGACAAGGAGTTTCTTATGAGTATTTACAGTAAAATTCTTGTAGTGGCCGACATCAACCACGATGAGCAACCCGCTTTAGCTCGGGCAATGCAGTTGGCACAAAAATCCACCTCAACCAGCCACATCACTTTCTTCCTATCGATTTACGATTTTTCTTACGACATGACGTCGATGCTATCTCTAGAAGAGCGGGATGCCATGCGCAGAGGTGTCATTCAGCAGCGGGAACATTGGATGCGTTCGATTGCTGAGCCCTATCTCGATCCATCCGTTCAGTTTGAAATTAAAGTGGTATGGCACAATCGTCCTTATGAAGCGATTATTGGTGAAGTTTTTGCCGGTGAACACGATATTCTGATCAAAGCGACCCGTAAACATGACATGCTTGAGTCAGTCATTTTTACCCCCACCGACTGGCATTTAATGCGAAAATGTCCAACGCCGGTGCTACTAGTCAAAAATGCCGACTGGCCAGAAAATGCCAGTATTATTGCATCAGTCCATGTCGGATCTGAAATCGATACCCATATTGATTTGAATGATCGGATGGTTAAGCAACTGCTCAACCTTAGTCAAACGCTCGGTGCGACGCCTTATCTGGTTAACGCTTATCCAGTGACTCCGGTGAACATCACTATTGAGCTGCCTGAATTTGATCCTGCAACTTATACCGATACCGTGCGTGGTTATCATCTCACCGCGATGAAAGCTCTGCGTCAAAAACATGGACTCAGTGAAGAACAGACTCTGGTTCAGCAAGGGTTACCGGAAGATGTGATCCCAGATGCCGCGAAGCAGCTCAATGCCGCCATGGTGATCTTAGGTACCACGGGGCGAACCGGTCTTTCTGCGGTATTTATCGGTAATACCGCTGAGCAGGTGATCGATAAAATCAATTGTGATGTGCTTGCACTAAAGCCTCATGGCTATGTCAGCCCTCTTGATCCACAAACTGCCATCTAAATTTCGCAAAGTCTTATATCCCAGCCACAATGGCTGGGATTTTTTAGCGGTTAATGGTGATTGAACTAGTATCTAGCCTATTTATCCGTATTATACGCACTTCATTTTTTGTTCTGAGATTTAAGATAGCAAGCCATGACAGCGCAAACTCCAGAGTTCACCAAAGCTCAACAATACAATTTTAATAAATTGCAAAAGCGTATTCGTCGCAATACCGGTCAAGCGATTGCAGACTTTAACATGATTGAAGATGGCGATCGGATTATGGTGTGTCTGTCCGGAGGTAAAGACAGCTTTACCATGCTGGAAATTTTGATGAGCTTACAAAAAAGCGCGCCAATCTCGTTTGAACTGGTGGCGGTGAATCTTGACCAAAAGCAGCCGGGTTTTCCTGGTCATATTCTGCCAGAATATTTAGCCAGTTTAGGTATCGAATATAAAATCGTTGAAGAAGATACTTACTCCATCGTGCAGGACAAAGTGCCAGAGGGAAAAACCACCTGTGCCCTTTGTTCACGCTTGCGCCGTGGTATTTTATACCGTACCGCCAAAGAGTTAGGTGCGACCAAAATTGCCCTTGGTCATCACCGCGATGATATTTTGGAAACCTTGTTCTTGAACATGTTCTACGGCGGCAAAATGAAAGGTATGCCACCGAAATTAGTTTCCGATAATGGTGAACATGTGGTGATCCGCCCTCTCGCTTATTGCCGTGAGAAAGACATCATTAAATACTCGGAGATGCGCAGCTACCCGATCATTCCTTGTAACCTGTGCGGCTCACAGCCGAATCTACAACGCCAAGTGATCAAGCAGATGCTCAATGATTGGGATAAACGTTTCCCGGGCCGTATCGAAACCATGTTTCGAGCGATGCAAAATGTGGTTCCTAGCCATCTGGCCGATTTCGAATTGTTTGATTTTAAGTCAATCACCAAAGATTCTGGCGTGATCAATGGCGGTGATATTGGCTTTGATAAAGAAGAAATTGCCCCAGTATCAATTGATGATGAAGATATTGTGACTGAGTTTGACCCTGCCCTGCAATTGGATGTGACCAATCTGTAAAACAACTCATCGTTAAATACTTTCAATCATTCAGGCTGCCAAATTGGCAGCCTAAATTATTTTAGATTGAAGCCTATCGGTTTATTCTTGCCTCTGGCAGAGAAGGTAATTCACGTAAAGCTGGCATCTCTAATTCACACTAAAATACTGTTGATTGGATGACATCATAGCTTGTAAATCTTGCACATAAGCTTCTCTACGTTCTGAGTATTTCAGCAGGCCATAACTCATCGCATACGCACTTTGATCAGTGATAGGATTGATTTTTTGCTGGCGCAGTCGTAAACGAATTTCTCGTAACTCTTGATAGGCTTTATGACGGTTAACATTCATAAAGTAACCTCGAATTGAGTCTTGCACCGAATCAAATTTCGCCACTTCATGCGTTGAGCCAGAGGAACGGGCTAAAGGAATCACCCCACACCCCGGACGATAGCACCACTGTCCAAAATAGTTATTCGCCTCACGAGCAAATCTTGACGTGCCCCACGCCGATTCATTAGCAGCCTGTGTTAATACCAGAGCCTCGGGGATCACATCAACCCGTAATAACATCTCATGTAGCCATGCTTGATCAATCTTGCCCTCTGGCAGTTCAACCCAATAAGTTTTGGCTAAGTGCTGGGCTTGCTTTAAATGCTCAGATGAAACTTGCCCTGCCGAAAACTCTTTTTGTATCCGTTTCAAAATTGCCCGCTGTTGTAAGATCCGCGAGTTCTCGTATAGCACCCCGGGTTTTAAATAACCAAACAGCGCCTCTTTGCGTTGCGGAATATCATCAATTAAAGAAAAATCCGGCGCGACCCCGATAGCTTCACCTTTTAACGGTGGTAATTTTTGTGGCTGAGTGTACTTTTCAAAGTGATAAACACCAAATACTGCAATTAAAACAATAAATAAAGAAATCAATATATTACGCATCAAAAACTCCGGATTGCGATTGGCTAGCTTGTGGACCCGGCTGAGATTGACCAGTAGCAATAATTTTTAAACGAATGCCGAATATATTGCGATAAATGATCCCTTTAACATGGAAAAAGAACGGCAAAAATAGCACTAAACCAATTCCGTATAGAAAAACAGCCAGCATAAACAGCAGCATCAAGATTGAGTAAATCGCAATTAACGGGAAAATTTTCTTATTCACGGAGCGCAGTGATAGCAGTAACGACTGCATCGGTGGCACTTTTTTATCGCAGATCAGTAGTAGCGAATTACTAAATGCGATCGATAAATACATCGAAACAAAGGGTAACAGCATTCCAGCCACAGCTTGTAACAATAAACTGAACAAGGTCGCCAAAATGACTGGTACGGTAAATTGCAAGCCCTTGCTGATATGACGAGTGTGCGTACTTAATCCGGCCGCGTGACTCATTGCCATAAGGCAGATCCCAGCGTAAATTGGTGCGCTGATCACCTCATAACTAAAGTTGGCAATAAATACCGCTTGGATCAGTCCGCTAGGTACAGTGCCACCTTGTTCAAAGATCGACAACAACACCGAGAGATCACCAATCTGCCATTTAAATGCAAAATAAAAGATAGCCAACTGCAAGATCAGCAGTAAAAAAATGGCGGGCGTGAAGTTAATAAAGTGTTTAAGCGTCATGCCCCATGCTTCTTTGAGTACATCACCCACTTTTAACTCATAACTTCCCGATAGCGCTCTGTCTATCGAACCGCCAAGATTAAACTCTTGTTCCCTATCGTTATTCATAAAATGCCCTAGTTGGGTCGAAGGCGCGAATAACGTCACGCTTCAACATAAAAATTGAATTCATTATACTGAAATCAAGCTCAGGCTAAAATCAGATTACCAATATCGTCTTGCATTCTAGTCGATATGATTGATAATTAAGCAATTGATAGCATTGAGAGTTAAGTAAAATCAGTAGGCTAGCCAACGTGAGTGGAAACTGGCAAAAACTTTTCGGTTTCAAGGTAAGAAAAACACTTTGAAATCGTGCTCTTGGTGTTTATGATGCGCCCCTTATTTTTGTTTAACTACAGGTCTAACAAGTAGAATCGTCTACGGACCAAGGTGGGAGAAATACAGACGTTGAACGAACAACATTCAGTAGGAAAGCCAGTCATTCGTTTATCTGGCATTAGCAAAAGTTTCGATGGTAAGGAAATCATTGGTAACCTAAATCTTGATGTGAATCATGGCGAATTCTTAACTATTCTCGGTCCATCGGGCTGTGGTAAAACGACAGTGTTAAGAATGATTGCTGGTTTTGAAACGGCAGATCAAGGTCAGATCCTGCTCGATGATCAAGACGTTACTCAAGTTCCTGCTGAACAACGACACGTCAATACGGTCTTCCAAAGCTATGCCTTGTTCCCGCACATGACCGTATTTGAAAATGTGGCGTTTGGCCTGCGCATGCAAAAAGTTCCAAACAGCGAGATCGAGCCACGTGTAATGGAGGCTTTACGCATGGTGCGCCTGGCCGAAATGGCTCAGCGTAAACCGCATCAGCTCTCTGGCGGCCAACAACAACGTATTGCTATTGCACGTGCGGTGGTCAACAAGCCTAAAGTGCTGCTACTCGACGAATCGCTTTCGGCTTTGGATTACAAACTGCGTAAACAGATGCAGAGTGAACTGAAGCAACTGCAACGCCAATTAGGCATCACCTTTATTTTCGTGACTCACGATCAAGAAGAAGCTCTGTCAATGTCAGACCGCATTATTGTTATGCGTGCCGGCAAAATTGAACAAGATGGTTCACCACGTGAAATCTACGAAGACCCTAAAAACTTGTTTGTGGCGCGCTTCATCGGCGAAATTAACGTATTCCAAGCAACGACATTAGACCGTATTGATGAAAAACGCATTCGCGTGGATATCGAAGGGGTTGAGTCGATTGTTTATTACCAAGATGAAGTGAAAGCGGGTGATAAGCTGCAAGTGCTGCTCCGCCCTGAAGACTTACGTATCGAAGAAATTAAAGAGTCCGAAGAAAAAGGTATTGTCGGTCACGTGACGGATCGTACCTACAAAGGTATGACTCTGGAATCGGTCGTCGAGCTGGAATCCGGTATGTGTGTTATGGTCAGCGAATTTTTCAACGAAGATGATCCTGATGTTGATCACTCTATCGGACAGAAAGTTGCCATCACTTGGGTTGAAAGCTGGGAGGTGGTCCTCAATGAGCAAAAAGCTTAATCTGCAAAACGCGATCATTACCTTAATTGTTGGTTGGCTAGTGCTGTTTGTGCTAGCGCCTAACCTAATGATCATTGGTACCAGTTTTCTGACCCGTGATGAAGCAAATCTGATTAAATTTGTTTTCACTTTTGATAACTATACACGCTTGCTTGATCCGCTATACGGCAAAGTCATGCTGCACTCGTTCTATATGGCGATTGTGGCAACCTTGATCTGTCTTGTGATTGGTTACCCTTTTGCCTACATAGTGGCCAAAATGCCCGCCAACTGGCGACCATTTATGCTGTTTCTGGTGATTGTACCTTTCTGGACTAACTCACTGATCCGCACATACGGCTTAAAAATTGTGCTCGGCACACAAGGTATTCTCAACCAAGCCTTAATGTCGCTCGGACTGATTGATTCGCCGATCCGCATTATGTTTACTGAAACGGCGGTAATGATTGGTCTGGTTTACATTTTATTGCCATTTATGATCTTACCGCTCTACTCTGCTATCGAAAAATTAGATGGCACTTATATTGAAGCGGCGCGCGATCTGGGTGCCAACAAATTGCAAACCTTAATTCGCGTGATTTTGCCTCTCACTATGCCTGGCATTATCGGCGGTTGTTTATTGGTTCTGTTACCTGCTCTTGGCATGTTCTACATTGCCGATTTATTAGGTGGTGCGAAAAACCTCTTGATTGGTAACGTGATCAAGAGCCAAGTGCTCAATGCACGTGACTGGCCATTTGGTGCGGCCACCAGTATTGCTCTAACACTGGCCATGGCCATCATGTTATATGCTTACTACCGGGCGGGTAAACTATTGAATAAGAAGGTGGAGCTAGACTAATGGGACGTTCAATTAGATTTAGCTTTATGAGTTTAGTGTACTTGTTTTTGTACCTGCCAATCATTGTGTTGATTGCAAACTCATTTAATGACAACAAGTTTGGTATCAAATGGGGTGGTTTTACCACCAAGTGGTATCACGCGCTGATGAATAACGACAGCTTAATGCAAGCGGCTTGGCACTCACTCAATATTGCGGTGTTTTCTGCGACGGCGGCAACCTTGATTGGTAGTTTAACTGCGGTGGCTCTATTCCGTTACCAGTTCAAAGGTAAAAAAATCGTCAGTGGCATGCTGTTTGTAGTGATGATGTCACCCGATATTGTGATGGCGATTTCACTGCTTGCGTTGTTCTTAGTCATGGGTGCCAAACTGGGTTTCCTTACTCTGTTGATTGCACACATCACCTTCTGTTTACCTTTTGTAGTGGTGAGTGTGTATACGCGACTTAACGGTTTTGATGTCAAAATGCTGGAAGCAGCCAAAGATCTCGGTGCTGGAGAATGGGTTATACTTAAGAAGATCATTCTACCTTTGGCAAAACCTGCGGTGGCGGCTGGCTGGTTACTCAGCTTTACCCTATCGCTGGATGATGTGATTATCAGTTCGTTTGTGACTGGGCCGACCTATGAAATTCTACCATTGAAGATTTATTCCATGGTTAAAGTTGGCATATCACCAGAAGTGAACGCACTGGCGACCGTCATGTTAGTCGTGTCATTGACTCTTGTTATCCTTTCGCAGTTGTTAGCAAGAGAAAAAAATTGATATCCTTTGGGATATACGCGAAACAGAATGATAGGAGTCATTCTGTTTTTCTTTGTAACGCCCATTAGGGCAACGTTTAGTTTGGAGCTAACGTCGATGAAAAAACTGGCTACTTTTTTAGCGGGTAGCGCATGTGCGCTTTCTCTGTTGTCTGGCACAGCGGCAGCGGAAGATAAGGAACTGGTGTTTATGAACTGGGGTCCGTATATCAATAGCGGTATCTTAGAGCAATTCACCAAGGAAACGGGGATCAAAGTTATCTACTCAACTTATGAGTCAAACGAAACTTTGTATGCAAAACTCAAAACGCACAATCAAGGGTATGATCTGGTTGTTCCATCGACCTACTTCGTAGCCAAAATGCGTGATGAAGGTATGCTACAACCAATTGACAAATCAAAGCTGAGCAACTTTGACCAACTTGATCCTAATTACCTAGACAAAGCTTATGATCCAAACAACGACTACTCTATTCCACACGTTGTTGCGATCACAGGCTTAGCGGTTAACACCGACATGTATGATCCCAATGACTTCCAAAGCTGGGCTGACCTCTGGAAACCAGAGCTAAAAGGTCAACTGATGTTGATGGATGATACGCGTGAAGTGTTCCACATTGCTCTGCGTAAGCTGGGTTACTCTGGTAACTCGACAGACGATAAGCAGATTGATGAAGCCTATGCGGAACTGCGCAAATTAATGCCAAATGTGTTGGTGTTCAACTCTGATAACCCAGCCGCACCTTATCTTTCTGGTGAAGTCGGTCTTGGTATGCTGTGGAACGGCTCTGCTGCTGCTGCACAAAAAGAAGGTCTACCGATCAAGCTAGTCTTCCCGAAAGAAGGCGGCATTGGTTGGGTGGACAACTTTGCGATTTCTTCTGGCGCGAAAAACGTCAATGCAGCGCATAAAATGATCGATTTCCTGCTGCGTCCTGAAATTGCTGAGCAAATTTCACGTGACACTGGCTACCTCACTGGCGTTAAAGCATCTAACGACAAATTCCAAGATGTCGCCCCACTCTTCCCATCACAAGAAGATTTGGATCGCGTGGAATGGCAATCAGCCGTCGGCGATAAGACCGTCAAATATGAAGATTACTTCATGAAGCTGAAAGCCGGTCAATAACACCGCACAAGAGAACCCGATAGGCAGCATTTGCTGCCTATCTTTTTTTATCTTGTTATACTTGCTCCATTCTACGCCGAGTTAGGTTCTTTCTATTTACCATGGGAACGTAATGAAAAATAAACTGTTTGCGAGTGCGTTATGCGCAGCAGCCTTGTTCACCTCCAATACAATGGCTAAAGACCAAGAGCTGTACTTCTACAATTGGTCTGAATATATCCCAAGCGGGATCTTAGAAGAGTTCACCAAAGAGACGGGTATCAAGGTAATTTATGCCACCTATGAGTCCAATGAAAGCATGTATGCCAAGCTTAAAACGCAAGGTAAAGGCTATGACTTAGTGGTACCTTCCACCTATTTTGTGTCTAAGATGCGCCAAGAAGGCATGCTGCAGCCGATTGACCATACCAAACTGTCACACTTCCAAGATCTTGATACCAATTATCTGAACAAGCCGTTTGATCCCAATAACCAATACTCGATTCCCTATATCTGGGGAGCCACCGGGATCGGCATTAATAGCGATATGCTCGATAAAAAATCACTCAAAAATTGGAGTGATTTATGGGATGCTAAATGGGTCGGTCAACTGATGTTGATGGATGATTCCCGTGAAGTTTTTCATATTGCGCTAAGCAAGTTAGGCTATTCACCAAATACCACCAATCCTAAAGAGATTGAAGCGGCATATTATGAATTGAAAAAACTGATGCCGAATGTATTAGTGTTCAATTCTGATTTTCCCGCTAATCCGTTTCTGGCTGGGGAAGTATCGTTAGGTATGTTATGGAATGGCTCAGCCTATATGGCGCGCCAAGAAGGTGCGCCAATTGAGATCATTTGGCCAGAAAAAGGCACCATTTTTTGGATGGATAGCCTAGCGATTCCAGCAGGAGCACGCAACATTGATGCGGCGCATAAGATGATTGATTTCCTGCTACGCCCTGAAAACGCGGCCAAAATTGCTTTAGAAATTGGTTATCCAACTCCAGTTAAAACCGCCTATGATCTGTTACCAAACGAATTTGCCGATGATCCGAATATCTATCCACCGCAATCGGTTATCGATAACGGCGAATGGCAAGATCAAGTGGGAGAAGCCAGTGTGCTGTATGACCGATACTTTCAAAAATTGAAGGTCAATAATTAACACGCCTCGTTAAATATTCACGCTCAAAATAGAAAGCCACCTGAAGTGGCTTTCTTTATATGGCTTGGTACTTGCCTCTTAAATTTCACTGACGATGGGATTTGATTACAAACCAATCTCACTGGACAAGGATTTAATCTGCTCCAGATCCATTTGATGAACACGGATCATCTGGTCAATTTGACTAATCCGCGAATTGGCTTCATCTTGCTTGTCACAAGAGTCTGATGTGGCATCCCAAGATTTGCCTTCAAGGTAAATATCACACTCTGTTTTTAAGGCTTTAATTTTAGGTGCCAGTGAGTCTCGCTCTTGTTGCAACCCCGTCAATTCTTGTTTGATTTTCAGTTCACGCTGAAACAATTCTCGAGAACGTTCAAACACAGTAGCTTGCATATCAGCTTGACGATGAAGCTGATTATTTTGCGTATTGGCACGCTCCAATGCTATTTTTTGCTCACCGAGCTGCTGCTCCAAATCGAGATTGTGTTTCTCCAATTCAGCCACATACTTATCACGCTGCACCAATTCCGCTTGCCACTGCTCTTTTTGCTTCGCTAACGCTTGATCCATTTGCAACTGCCACGCTTGTGCTTGGTTTTGCTCGCTGGCTTGTGCCGCTTTCGCCACTTCACTATTAACACTCTTTAATTGTTCCCACTGCATCTGTAGTGCTTGATAGGAGGCTTCCCAACGATTGGTAGTGATAGATGAACCAATCAAACCACCTATTGCCATACCCAAAACCGCCGCAATGGCAATATAGAGATAACTCTGTTTATCTCTGCGTTCGATCACCACAACTTCGTCGTTGTCGTCAAACTCATCGTGTTTATTCACGCCCGCTCCTCTTACATCAGCGAATCAATTCAGAAATCACTAAGAAGGTGGTGTACAAAATCAAGATCATTACACTAACCATTACGACCCCTTTCTGTAATTTCTCATTAGTACGATAGCGGATCAGTACCAATGCTAAAGTTATCAGTAAGGCTATTGCTATTAATCTCACCATCTCGCCTCCTAGCGCGCTTATCTTATACCACTTATACCCAGTTTAACGTCAGAGAAAAGTTGATTACCCATAGAGTTGGATAAAAATACAGCAAGTGATTGCTTTTGTTGATGACATCACATTTTGTTTTCGCTAATATTCCTGTCGCAAATCGTTTTATGTAAGACGATTGTTCCGTTGAAGACTGCAGGAGAGTGGTTGTTAACTAGATTTTAACATCTAAACCTAACAACCTACCGAAGAAGTAAATCTTTCAGGTGCATTATTCTTCGCCATTTGATTGGCAAGAATAAGCGAGGACTGTAGTTGGAGGAACCTCTGGAGAGAACCGTTAAATCGGTCGCCGAAGGAGCAAGCTCTGCGCATAGCAGAGTGAAACTCTCAGGCAAAAGGACAGAGGAGTGAAAGGCCAATCTTTTTAGTAAGCCCGCTAGGGCTTTGCTGTGCATTTTTGCATCCTTTCCCTCTTCTCCTTATGTTTATTTTTTAAGGGGAACTTATGAATAACCTACAATCATTTCTACAAACTGTTGATAGTTTAGTTTGGGGACCACCACTATTAATTTTATTGGTCGGTACCGGTGTCTATTTCACTTTCCGTCTTGGCTTACTGCAATTTCGTCGCCTACCCACTGCGTTAGCCATGGTGTTTGGTGGTGACAAATCTTCCGATAAGCAAGGTGATGTCTCAAGCTTTGCCGCATTGTGTACTGCCCTTTCAGCCACCATTGGTACCGGCAATATTGTCGGGGTTGCTACCGCGATCAAACTCGGTGGCCCTGGCGCTCTATTTTGGATGTGGCTCGCAGCGCTATTCGGTATGGCGACTAAATATGCAGAGTGTCTACTGGCAGTAAAATATCGCCAAGTGGATGACAAAGGACAAATGGTCGGCGGCCCAATGTACTATCTGCGTGATGGGGTTGGCTCTAACACACTGGCGATTCTGTTTGCGATTTTTGCGGTTGGCGTGGCTTGTTTTGGTATTGGTACCTTCCCACAAGTTAATGCGATTTTAGATGCGACCCAAATCTCTTTTGGTGTACCGCGTGAAGCTTCAGCAGTGGTACTCACCTTATTGGTTGCCGTTGTGACGATTGGCGGTATTCAATCGATCGCGAAAGTCGCAGGTAAAGTGGTACCCGCCATGGCGCTATTTTACATTGTCGCTTGTCTGAGCGTGATCATCACCAATGCAGATAAACTGATGGATGCTCTTGAACTGGTGGTGGTTTCTGCGTTTACTTCCAGCGCGGCAACCGGCGGATTTTTAGGCGCGAGCATCATGCTAGCGATTCAATCAGGGATTGCGCGCGGCGTGTTCTCTAACGAATCTGGGCTAGGTAGCGCACCAATGGCCGCTGCTGCTGCCAAAACCGATTCTTGTGTGGAACAAGGGCTGATCTCAATGACCGGCACCTTCTTTGACACCATTATTATTTGTACCATGACTGGTTTAGCCCTGATCCTGACTGGAGCATGGCAAAGCGATCTAGCTGGCGCGGCGATGACCACCTATGCGTTTGCAGAAGGATTAAACGCCCAAACCTTAGGTCCGATGCTGGTATCCATTGGTTTGATGTTCTTTGCCTTTACCACCATCCTCGGCTGGAACTATTACGGCGAACGCTGCATGGTGTTTCTGTTCGGTACCAAAGCGGTATTACCCTATAAAGTGGTATTTATTGCGTTGATTGCCTCTGGTGCATTTTTACATCTCGATTTGATCTGGATTATCGCCGACATTGTCAATGGGTTAATGGCGATCCCTAATTTGATCGGCTTGATTGCACTGCGCCATGTAGTGCTGGAAGAAACTAAGCAGTATTTTGCCCGCTATCAATACGCCACAGTAGAAACGCAAACTCAATAATCTTTTAACATCATAAAATGAATACAAAACGACCACCATCACCGGAGGTCGTTTTTATATAGAGACAATATCAAGTCAGGCTTGCGGTTTTTCTAATAACAGTTTGATCCCCAATGCCACCAACACTAATCCCGTAGTTCCTTCCATCCAACGCATAAATGACGCATTTTTCAGCAAATTCTTAGCACCACTCAACGCGCCGGCTAAACCACACTGCCAAACCATCGCAATCGCAAAATGGATCAATGCCATCAGTAAAGATTGAACTAATGGTGAAAATTGCGGATTAATAAACTGCGGTAGAAAAGCCAGATAAAACACCGCCGTTTTGGGGTTTAACACATTAGAAAGAAAACCTTCACGCAGCGAACGAGTCAGTTGAAACTGTACATGGCTTAAATTCGCCACCTCCATTCCCTGCCCTGATTTTATTAGTGCACGTAAGCTCGAGATACCAAGCCAGATCAAATACAGCGCACCGACCATTTTCACCAAATGAAACAGCTCGGCGGATTGAGCCAGCACAGCTGAAATCCCTATCGCAGAAAAGGTGGCATGTACAAATAACCCACAGCAAATTCCCAAACTGGTGGTACAACCATCAACAAATCCAGCTCGGGTGGTATTGCGGATCACCAAAGCGGTATCCAACCCAGGCGTTAAGGTCAAAATCGTGATCGCGATAAGAAAAGCTTCGAAATTCTGGATAACCATATCAATCCTTGTAACAACATCAGCAAACTTTGCTTATACCGCAAAGCTTTTCATCTGTCTTATGAAGATTTTTCAACTGTCAGAAGCGACTCGGTTAATCATAGAGCCGCCGATTCACTGCAGAGCTTCACCATTTCAATCAAACACTGCAGCGCGATCCCTACATCTTCCACCATGACCTGTTCACGCGGGTTATGACTGATCCCTTGTTCACAACGCACAAATAGCATGCCGATATCGGTCAATTTCGCCATAGCTAATCCATCATGACCAGCACCACTTGGCAAGAAAAGCGGTGCCGATTGAGTAACCGTTTCAACCACGCTCGCCCATTGCTGTTGCAGTTGACGACTACATCGCACTGCATCAGCCTGATAAAGCGTTTGGTAGCCAAAATCCAAACCTCGCTGATAGGCAATTTCCGCTAAGCGTGTCAGTAGCTCGACACTACACCGTTCAAGTGTCGATTGCGACAAACTACGGATATCGATAGTAAAACGAGTTGCACTGGGAATAACGTTCACTGCGCCGGATAACACTTCACATTGACCTACCGTGGCAACAAGCTCATTTTGTTGGGCAAAATGCTCGATATGATTAATCATCTGTGCCGTGCCACATAACGCATCATGACGCAACTTGATCGGAACCGTCCCTGCATGTCCTGCCATGCCTTTTACTTGGCATACATAACGTTTTGCTGCCGCGATCCCCGTGACTACGGCTACGGGCTGATGTTCAACTTCTAACACTGGACCTTGCTCAATATGCACTTCAAGATAAGCCCGAGTTTGCTCGGGTGTGCGTGCATCGTATCCAGCCAATTCAGGATCAAGACCAAAACTACGCATGGCCTCAGCCATGGTCACACCATTCACATCTTTTAAGGTCAACCACTGTCGGTTAAAGCACCCCGCGACACTGCTTGAACCAATCAGTGTCGTGTTGAAACGCGCGCCCTCTTCATCAGCAAAAGCCACAATATCTATGTGAAAAGGAAACGCTTGATCGGTCAATTGAGCCAGCGCTTCAATAGCAATTAAAATCCCTAAATTACCGTCATACTTGCCCGCATTGGTGACAGTGTCACTATGCGAGCCAAGTATCAGTGTTGGTTGCGTTGGATTAGTAGAAACTTTGCGCCCCCATTGGTTTCCAACACTGTCTTGCCAAGTTTTTAAACCAGCCTCCCCCATCCATATCGCTAATTGGTCATGGGCAGCACGATGCTGTGGGGTGAGATAAGCCCGTGTAATAGCCCCTGGATCAGCACTGAATTGAGCCAGTATATCAGCCTGCTCCATCAACTTTATCGCCTGCTGCGCCATCGTGTTTTTCTCTGCTGCTATCATCGGCGCTCCTTAACTTAATTTATCAGACCATTTTTCAGACTAACGTTATGATTAAATTTGTAATATTTGTTCACCTTACTCGCTCATTTAGGCATAGTATTTTATCGCTGCAGCCACCGCTTGCCCCGAAAAAATAGCCGCTTTGTGTTTAATCAGAATCGCTTCCAATGCCACCAGAGTCGACAACACGCACTCTTGGCGAGCGTTGTAACCCATTGTACCAATCCGCCAAATCTTGCCATGTAGTGGGCCAAATGACGTACCAATTTCAATCCCAAAACGCTGTAGTAATTCAAGGCGAACTTCATCACCATTGACATTGGCTGGAATATAAACACCAACCACATTATTCATTTTGTAGGTTTGATCACCGAACAACTCCAACCCCATCGCACGTAGCCCTGCAGCTAACGCGTTCCCAGCTTGTTTATGGCGAGCGATTACGTTATCAGCACCTTCTTCGAGGAAAAGGCGAGCACACTCACGAGCGGCGTATAACATGGATGTGGCTTCAGTATGGTGGTTCAGACGTTCGGGTCCCCAGTAATCCATGATCATCGCTAAATCAAAATAGTTTGACTGGATCATTGCCTCAGCACCCTGAGAATGGTGACCCGCTCGAATCCCGGCTTCGACGTGCTTACGGCGATTAACCAACTCTGCACATTGATCGCTTAACGTTATCGGTGCTGAACCAGAAGGACCACCAAGGCACTTCTGTAAACCTGCAGATACCGCATCGAGATGCCATTCATCGACCTTAAGCTCATTACCGGCAATCGAAGCCGTTGCATCACAGTAAAAAAGTACCCCATGGCGCTGACAGATTTCGCCCATCTCTTTAAGTGGCTGATTCATCGTGGTTGAAGTATCGCCTTGTACTGTTGCCAGCAGCTTAGGCTGAAACGCTTTGACTGCGGCTTCAACTTTCTCAGCTGGGCACACTTCCCCCCATTCAATATCAATAGTTTTGACCTTGGCACCAACACGCTGGGCAATTTCACACAACAGGTGGCCAAAGCGACCAATTACTGGCACCAATACTTTATCCCCCGGCTTGAGTAGCGAAACCAATACCGCTTCAATCCCTGAGCGTGCAGTACCATCCACCAACATCGTTTGCTGGTTTTGCGTCTGAAAAACACCACGATACAGTGACTGAACCTGATTCATATAACCGGTCATCACAGGATCGTATTGACCGATCAGAGATTGAGAAATGGCTTGATGAACACGCGGGTAAGCATTGATGGGACCAGGCCCCATCAGTAACCTCTGTGGCGGGTTAAGGGTTTCAAATAGTTCATTTTTGGTGGTCATATTATTCTCCAAGTAAACTGGTTCCATCACTACGAGGATCACTGGCTGCACGCGCTTTTCCATGTGTGTCGAGAATGATTGCACCAGCATGTCCCATTAATTCATTGTTATTGGCCACGAAGGTAACATCATGGCCACGTTGTTTTAGCGCGGCGCCATATTGGTCATACAAAGCTTGTTCAAGGCGTAAATGATTGGTGCTGTCCCCCCAAGTACGACCAAGCAACCAGCGTGGTTTGGCAAGCGAATCACTAAGCGAGAAGTTTTGATAGTGATAACGGCTAAATAGGCAAGCTTGCGTCTGAGGCTGACCTTCTCCACCCATGGTGCCATAACACATACGGCGACCATCGACCAATTCTGCATAGGCTGGATTTAATGTATGGAAGGGCTTCTTACCGGGAGCCAGCACGTTGTGATGGTGAGCATCAAGCGAGAAGCTTTTCGATCGGATATTCCACAAAATACCGGTTTCCGGCAAAAACACACCAGAACCAAACTCCCAGTAGATGCTTTGAATGAAACTCACCATAGTGCCGTATTGATCGCTCGCTCCCATCCAAATGGTATCCCCCGGTTTTGCCTGATATGGCCAAGGTAACGCCTCATTCATAGATACATTAGCAGCGCATTGATCCACCACGGCGTCAGTTAGCCACTCCTGCAACGGCTGGCGCAAAAGCGCTTCGTCACACACTTCACGATCACGAATGATGAACGCTTGTTTGGTGGCTTCAACGAGCAGATGAATATGGTCAACTTCACTTTGTGCTTGCTCTACCAGTCGGTCATAAATGGCAAGGATCAGCAGTGATGCAATACCTTGCGTTGGTGCCCCGAAGTTGTATAAACGGCCTTTTGAGGTGTTGACCGTCAATGGCTTAATCACTTTTGCACGATGAGCATGAAAATCTGCCAGTGTCAGCGGACTGCCTACATCACTAAGCTCTTTGGCCATAGCGGCAGCAATATCACCGCGATAAAAGTCATCTAGCCCATGAATCGCCAGTTGTTGTAATGTATTCGCCAACGGTTGATTAACCAACCGATCTCCCACGCGAAGCGTATCGCCCTGTTTTAGAAAATACTGAGCAAATGCTTGCAATGAAGCGAGCCGTTCAAACGTTTTTTCACTGGCATTAGCCAAGCTTTGCGTCACTTTCACACCATTACGTGCCGCCTCAATCGCCGGTTGCAATAGTGTATTTAAGGTTAAGCAACCAGAATCGATTTCAAGCGCTTTTTGCCAAGCTGAAATGGTGCCTGCCATAGTAATGGCTGACTCGCCACCACTTAATGGCAGCTCATCACTCAATGAACGGTAGTGTTCAACATCGACCTTCAACGCTGCAGCACCACAGCCATCAATCGCAATTGGAGCTTGCCCTGCTTTAGCGATCAGCCAGAAACTATCGCCACCAATCCCATTCATGTGCGGATATTGCACGGCAATCATCGCGGCGGCAGCGACCATAGCCTCACTGGCGGTACCGCCAGCATCTATAATTTGCTGACCAACTTGGGCCGCCTTATAATGCGGGGCTGTAAATGCGGTTTGATATTTCATGAACAATCACCTCAACTTAACCGTTGTAAATGGCTTCACCGGTTACCAACAGATCTTCTTCTTGATGAGGCAAACCGATCAATGAGATGCCGCATGGGCCTTCGTGTAATTCGTCCGTAGGTAGGTGTAGTTGCGGCAATCCCGACAACCCGGCAATACTTGTGAGCCCCATCAGTTGCGAGCGATAAACTGCGAGCGGTTCCGCTGGCATGATCAATGACGGAGGTCCTGATGGTGTGGTGGGAGTTGCCCATAGGCAGTGCTGTCGGTGCAAATGGTGTATTAACTGCTGTTGAAAATCATCCTGCTGCGCTTTGGCGTGTTGGTACTGCTCATGCGTAATATTTTTCGCCCACATCACTCTCTCCCAAATTGCCGGATCTAAGCTATCGCCATATTGTGTCAGCCACGCATCATGCTGTTGAATAATTTCAAACCCTTGGATTATCCGAAATAACAAGCTCAGATCGGCCAGTTGCCAGCCGTTTTCAGCCAAAAAGTGACCCTGTACAAGCTCAATATCACACTTCTGACACTGTTGGATAAAGCGTTCAAGACGCAGAGAACTCATCATCGTTTGGCACTGCACATCCAAATAAATGCGCGTTACCCGCTCGCCAGATTGACTACGTGCCGCCAATACCGCCCACACTTTGCTCATCAGGCTCAAATCACGCGTAACAATACCAGCGGTATCAAAACTTTTGGCCAGTTCAAAACAATGAGCAAGATCAAGCATGCCTAACGTTGGGCGTAGCCCAAAGAGACCGCAATAACTGGCAGGTACACGAACAGAGCCACCCGTATCAGTACCGATGGCAAAGTCGCATTCACCAGCAGCAACTGCAACCGCACTGCCGCTGGAGGAACCTCCGGGAATACAATCTGGAGCTTTGGGATTGATCGGTGTGCCGTAATGAATATTCTGACCATTGAGGCTGTATGCCAACTCGTCGGTCTGAACACGTCCGACACATTCAGCCCCTTGGCTAAGCAGTGCCGTGATCAGCGGCGATGTTTGTGTCGCAATTTGATGGGTATCCAGCCAGATAGGGTTGCCAGCACCCGTTACATAACCTTCAACATCGAATAAATCTTTGAAGACAAATCGGGTTCCAGACAGTGCGCCTGGCGCTGTTGCAGGTAGCATGTCTGGGCCCTGAGAGCAATAAATACGAGCATCCTTACTCATTATATCTCCTTTAGTGTAGTGTCTTTTAGGTACTGAATCCGCAGCGCCTAGCCAGCCTTGTGCTGTTTAATCAATACAACTTAATGGGTCACGATTTTCGGTAATTCACTTTGGCGAGCATAACGATTTGCCAGCACAGCGCAGTAGAAGATCTGAATCGGGTGATACAGCATGATCGGTAGCAGAATCATCCCCAGTGAAGGATCTGCACCAAAAATCACTTTGGCCATTGGAATACCTGCGGCCAGTGTTTTCTTGGTACCACAAAATACCGCGGCCACTTCATCCGGTAGCGCAAATTTAGTACGGCGAGCCCCCCACTGAATAAGATGCACCATGGCCAATAAGATCACTGTGCAAAGCATGATTGATGCCGCCAACAAGCCAACAGAGAACTCTCTCCAGATACCGTTCACAACGGAATCACAAAAGGCGTTATAAACGATCAACAGAATCACGTATTTGTCGACTTTATTGACCACGGCTTGGTGACGCTCAATCCAACCCAGCAAATATGGCCGCATGAGCTGACCTATGATCATTGGAACCAACAACAGCTTGGAAATTGACATCACTGAATTAAGCAAATCAAGTTGTACCCCTTCAAATCCCATGAAGAGTTGGATTAAAAGTGGCGTAATCAACACCCCAAGAATGCTTGAAAGTGAGGCGTTAAAAATAGCGCCAGGCACGTTACCTTTCCCAGCACTGGTCATCGCAACCGATGAAGAAATAGTACTTGGTAAAACCAGCAGATAACAAAAACCGAATGCCAGTGCCGCAGGCATGTATGCCAAGAATGCGGCACCGAAAATCACCCATAACATGGGATACACCACAAACGTCGCGATTTGAATATACACATGTAATCGCCAGTTAGTGATCCCCGCTTTGATCGCTTGCGGTGACAGGCCAAGTCCATGTAAAAAAAACACCAACGCGATACCGATTCCCGTCAGTTGATCTAAATGGATCGTACCGCCACTGCGACCAAATTCAGAGGTTAGCGTCGCCAATCCAATCGCAATCACCATCCCGACTAAAAACCACTCTTTTTTAATTTTTGCTAATAAATTCATTTTGTTATTTTTGCTCTTAGTTGTGTGACTTAACCGTGCCTATGATTCCACTTCGTTCAATTGCCCATAGCTTTGTGAGATATGACGACTGAGTTTGGCGGCATTTTGTCCAAGATGGCGATACACCTTGTTCACCAGATAGGATATTAAGCTCATTGGCACTGCATAACTATCTAACGGTGCCTGATTATTCATATGACAGATCAGGCAATGCATCACCGAACCTGCATATTTATGACCAGATTGATCGGTAATTAACAAACTCGGTTTGCCATGCAAATACTGCATAATTTTCTCAAACTGAGCGACTCGACGACGAATACCAATCACGATCACAAAGTCATCCTCGCTAAGTGAAACCAAATCCTCACCGAGTGTTTGCCCCGGTAAAGGGAGTAATTCAACCTCTGATCGACATTGCATTAATTGCTGACGAAAATGCAGTGCCAGCGGATAACTATTACGGTAACCAATAACTTTCACTCGTTTGGCTTTGGCAATCGCATCAACCAGCTCGGTAATATCAAGTATCGCCAATTGCGCACAAAGTTGTTGCAATGCGCGCATATCGTGTTGAATTTCGGGATCATCAATATTAGATGTCAAGAGCGGAATCCCCTTTTCGCGCTCCTGCATCAGTTCATTACGAAGTGCAACATGATCCTCATAACCCAACTGACGAATAAAACGACTCACACTGGCTTTCGACACCAAGCAAGATTCAGCAATTTCGGCCGTCGACAGCATTAAAATTTTTTCCGGGTTCAGTTGCAGATAATCAGCTACTCGCCGACTGCTTTCGGTCAAACGTGAATATTGCTGCGTAATACGTTCACTCAGTGAGTGATGATTATTGGTCATGTTGACTCCAGCATGATAATTAGCGAACGGCAGATAAAAAGCTTTGTAGTTCGACAGTCTGAGGCGCAGTAAATAGCGCTTCACTCGGGCCGGTTTCCCACACTTTACCTTGATGCATAAACACCACACGATCGCCGACTTCACGAGCAAAATTCATTTCGTGGGTGACCAGAATTAATGTCATCCCTTCTGCTTTTAATTGCTCAAGCACTTTCAGTACTTCGCCAACCAGTTCAGGATCTAATGCAGAGGTAATTTCATCGCACAACAGTACCTTAGGATTCATCGCCAGTGAGCGGGCAATCGCCACCCGTTGTTGTTGGCCACCGGAAAGATTGGCCGGATAGGCATCAAACTTATCGGCCAGGCCGACTTTTGCTAACAAGTCACGTGCCAGTTCCTGGCACTCCGCGGCATTTTTTTTCAAGACCAGTTTAGGAGCGAGCATCACATTTTCACCGACGGTCATATGGGGAAACAGGTTAAAACTCTGAAATACCATACCAATGCTACGGCTCAATAAACGCAATTTGTAATCATCATTTTCGACAGCCTGATTATCGACGATGATCACGCCTTGCTGATAATCTTCTAGGCCATTCATACAGCGTAAAAGTGTACTTTTACCCGAACCACTACGGCCGATAATCGACACCACTTCGCCGGGATTGATTTTAAGGTCCACCCCTTGTAAGACATGGTTTGCACCATAATACTTATGGACTTGTTCAACACTAACTAGTGACATGATTTCGAGTCTCCAAATATCGAGCTAACACAGAAAGAGGAAAACAAAGAGCAAAATAAAACAGTGCGACTAGCGCGAATACTTTAAATGGTTGGAAGGTGGCGTTGTTGAGCATAGTGCCAGCTTTGGTTAACTCAACAAAACCAATGATGGATGCCAGCGCAGTACCTTTCACAATCTGAACTAAGAATCCTACTGTCGGTGCAATGGCTAGACGAGCGGCTTGTGGTACGATGGTATAACGCATGGTTTGCATGTAAGTCAGACCCAACGTGCGGCATGCCTCCCACTGGCCTTTCGGCAAAGATTCAATACAGCTCCGCCAGATATCGTGAAAATAGGCGCTACTGAACAAGGTTAACGATAACACCGCGGCAGTCCAGGCACTGACTTCGACACCGACCAGTGATAACCCAAAAAATGTGAGAAACAATTGCATCAACAGCGGTGTGCCCTGAAACAGCTCCACATACAGCTTAATTAGGCCGCTAAATACCGAGTGTTGCGTACTTCGTAGTAAGGTAATCAACAAGCCCGTTAATCCGCCGCCAACAAAGGCAATTAACGACAATGCCACAGTCCAACGGGCAGCCATTAATAAACTGCGACAAATATCCCAATCGGTAAATTGCATCATAGTTACCTTCTCCTACAACGATGGATTTTTGAATGCGATGCGCTTAACCCACGCAAACATCTGACGCATCCCAATCGCAAGCACCAGATAGATCAGTGCAGTCAACATATAAGATTCGAAACTCAGAAAGCTGCGCGACTGGACAAAGTTGGCTGCGAAGGTCAGATCTTCCACTGCAATTTGCGATACAACCGCGGATCCCAACATCACAATAATGCACTGGCTGACAAGCGCCGGATAAACGCGCTGATAGGCAGGCGCAATCACGATGTGCGTGAAAATTTGCGTGCGAGTTAATCCTAAGCTTTTGCCGGCTTCCCATTGTCCTTTGGGCGTAGCTTCAATTCCTGCACGAATAATCTCCGCGGAATAGGCACCTAAATTGATCACCATAGCAATCACACCAGCCTGCCAGGCAGAAAGTTTGATACCAAGTGCTGGCAAACCAAAAAAAATAAAGAACAATTGCACAATAAACGGAGTGTTACGAATAACCTCGATATAGCAGGTACAAATAAACTTCAGCCAATTTGCTGGACTGGTTTTCGCACTTGCGCACAAAGTACCGAGCAGCAAGCCACCCATCGTTGAAATCATGGTGAGTTCTACAGTAGTGCTCAACCCTGCCACAAATTGTGGTAGGTAAGGCGCTAAACTGCTAAAGTCCAACTGATAGCTCATAGGTTATCCTTAACTTTATGCATCAAGATCGATTGGAAATGAGGCTTTAAGCCATTTTTGTGAAAGTTGCTCCAACACACCCTCTTGTTTCGCCTCACGGATCAAACGGTTAACTTCGTTCAGTAGTGCCTCTTCGCCTTTCATCACCCCGACATAACACGGTGAGTTTTTCAGCAAAAATTTGGTCTGCGGCGCCTTATTGGGATAGCGAGTTGCAATTTCTGCCACTACTAGATTACCGGTTGCAATCAACTGAATCTGACCGGAAAGAAACGCTGACAGTGTGGCGTTGTTGTCTTCAAAACGTTTGATGATCGTATCGCTCGGCACAATCGCACTTAATTGCAAATCTTCCACTGAACCACGTGTCACACCGATGGCTTTGCCAGTCAAATCTGAGGCGCTCGCCACCGCTTGATCGGATGATCCAAACACACCTAAATAAAAAGGTGCGTATGCGGCACTGAAATCAATCACTTTTTCACGTTCGGCATTCTTACCCATGCTGGAAATCACCAAATCGACTTTACCCGTTTGTAGGTAAGGAATACGGTTAGCACTACTGACGGAAACAAGCTCTAATTTGACATCAAGTTTTTGGGCTAGATAATCCGCCATATCGATATCATATCCTTGCGGCTTAAGATCACGTCCCACCGAACCAAAAGGTGGGAAATCTTGCGGAACCGCAACTTTCAATACCCCCTTTTGCTGTATGGACTGCAGTTGGTCAGCTTGAACCATAGCGGAACTGAGCAGTAAACAGGCGGACATCAATCCACTTAACATTGCTGCAAATGATTTCATTGTGAATCTCCTTATCGAAAATGAAACGCTTGAAACATCCATCAAACCATTTGCAACGATTGCGCCAACTCGAAGCCAAAATAAAAAACTCAACAATTTCATGCAATTATTAGTGCTCGTGCGCTTTACAACCTTCCGAGTTGCGCTATGGATGAAACTTTTGGTGCAAAACTGGTCAATAGTGGTGCAATCGTTTCAGATTCACTTCTTAAAAAGGTAGTCTTTGTGCAAAACTACCCATTACAACCAAGCTAACATCAATACTTACAACTTATTCTTGGACAAACCCAACTCTGGAACCCAAGAAAACTCGGAGTCCATCAGATACCGATAGATGATTGCAGACAAACCACCACCGATAAATAGTGCGTAATTCGCCAATTCTGACACGACAAACGTCGCAATGATGGCAATCAAACTGGCACACACCAGCGCATAAACGCTATTCATATTAACTCCATTGCGATACCAGTATTGACCTTGCTTCGATTCAGTGTATAGCGAAGCGATATCTATCTCTCCCTTCTTCACTAGGTAATAATCCACAATAATAATGCCATAAAGCGGGCCAATCATCGCTGCTAGCACATCCACCGTATAATGGATCACTTCTGGGTTATTGAATAAGTTCCACGGTGTCAGCAATACCGAACCAAACGCGGCAATAAACCCTCCAGTCTTAAAGCTGATTTTCTGTGGCGACACGTTAGAAAAATCAAATGCGGGCGCCACAAAGTTCGCCACAATGTTGATGCCAACCGTTGCGAAGATAAAGGTCATCGCCCCCAGTACTGTGATCAGTCCGGAATCGAGGCGCTTTACCGTTTCGACCGGATCGGTGATTATCTCGCCAAACACCGGAATTGACGCCGATACGATTACCACACTGAACGCAGAGAACAGCAAAAAATTTAGTGGCAATCCGAGAAAGTTACCCAGCTTCAACTTTTGATAGCTGTTGCAGTAACGGGAAAAATCACTAAAGTTGAGCGTGGGCCCGGCGAAGTATCCGGCAACCAGCGCACTGGCAATAAACATCTGCACTACCACATCCCAGCCTTCGAGATTTTTCGTGCTTAGGTTAAAGCTGATGTTATCCCAACCGGCCAAATCAATCATATAAATACACAGTGCGAACATGGCGATATAAATCGCTGGGCCTGACCAATCAATCACTTTACGGATCATGTCCATACCAAACATAAATACAATACTCTGAAGTACCCACATTGAGCTAAAACCAATCCAGCCAAGATACGAAAGACCTAAGAATGTCGGTTCAACTAAGTGTTCCAGCTCGGGAGAAAAGTACAGTAATAGAATAATAAATGAGCTGGATGCAAGAAAGGTTTGAATACCGTACCATACAATCGCAATCAAGCCGCGAATTACCGCAGGAATATTGGCGCCGAAGACTCCGAACGACATGCGCGCGATCACAGGAAATGGCACCCCCGCTTTCTGACCTGGTTTACCCATTAGGTTGGCAAACGCCATCACAATAGAAATTCCGGCTAATAAGCTGATAAAAACCTGAATACCATTAAGACCAAGAGCAAATAGACTTGCGGCAAACACATAACCACCAACACTGTGTACGTCCGACATCCAGAACGCAAAAATACTGTACCAACTCCATTTCTGATCTTTATCTGGAAGCAAATCTGCGTTAGCGAGTCTATCGCTGATCGGTAATTCTTTTTTCATAATGTCATACCTTTGATATTTATTGTATACAACTACAAATACAAGGAGTATGCCAAAACAAAAGTTAAAATAACCTATTGATTTTATTAAGCACAACTTAAAAAAACAAGATAGACACGCACCATAAGTGGTCAATAAGCCACAAGTTAGTGCATAAAACAACCAACTAAATCACCCGTTAATACAAGATTAAATCTATTTGTTAACTTGCGTGAAACTGGCAAATGATATACAAACTTTCACTAGCTTTGTATACAAAAATAAAGAGCGTGATTATGTCTAACGACCAAAAAATTTATCAGAAGATGCTAAAAGCGATCGTCGAGCACCAACTTCCTCCTGGTGAACGCCTACCAGAAGACAAGCTTTCAGAAGCATTTGGTGTCAGCCGAACAGGGATTAGAAAGGTGCTGCAACGCTTAGCTTTGGAACGTTTTGTTGTCATTCGGCCAAATAAAGGCGCTCAGGTTAACCGCCCTAGTCGTCAGGAAGCCGAAGAAGTTCTTGATAGCAGAATCATATTAGAGCCACTTTTAGTTCCTGAAATCAGTGAAAACTGGAACCTTGAGATCTCACGGCATTTTCGTGAAATGGTTCATTTGGAAAAGCAGGCCGAGCATGAAGGCAATTTATCCAAGTCCATTCAACTGACGGCAAAATTCCACTATGAGCTAGCACGTATAGCGAATAATCAGGTACTAGCAGAATTTATTGAACAACTGTGCTATCGCTCATCTTTGGTGATCGCAGCATACGGCACGCGAGAAAGCGTCAGTTGTGAGTGTGGTGACCATGTAGAACTGATCAATTTACTCGACCACCACAAAATAGGCGAAGCACAAGAATGGATGCGTCACCACCTACTCCACATCAAACAATCGATTTATTTAACAGGCAAAAAAGATTCTCAAGTGGATTTTAATTCACTATTTAGGCAAATGGATTAATCAATGAAAATTCAGCTTATCAACCCAAATACTTGTCAGGGCATGACTGATAAAATAGCACTTTCCGCACAATCTGTGTGTTTATCCAGTAGTGAAATTATTTCGCGCTCTCCGCTTCATGGCCCAGAAAGTATCGAGTGCGCATTAGATGAAACGATTGCCGCTACAGCACTGCTTGATGTGATTGCGCAAGGTGAAAAAGAAGGCGTTGATGCCCATATCATCGCCTGCTTTGGTGATCCGGCGATTGATGCTGCGCGAGAACTATCGTCGGTTCCCGTAATTGGTATCGCTCAAGCAGCATTTCAGTTGGCAAGCTTGGTATCACATCGCTTTGGCATTGTAACCACCATGTCACGCACACTACCTGCGATCGCAAATCTGCTACATCATTACGGCTATCATCATCTTTGCTCTGGCGTACGCGCAACAAACATTGCGGTGTTGGATCTAGAACAAATTCAGGAAGCAACCTATCAACAGTTGCTACAAGAATGCCATGCTGCCATCAGCCAAGACGGTGCGGAAGCAATTGTACTCGGCTGTGCCGGAATGTCTGATTTAACGGTCAAGCTCTCAGTTGCGCTCAACGTACCTGTTATCGATGGTGTTTCTGCCGCGGTTAAACTGGTCGAATCATTACACGCACTCAAACTCAACACGTCCAAAAGTGGCAATTACGCCACTCCACTAAGCAAATCGTTTCACGGCCGTTATCAACATTGGAGCCGTTAAGTCAGAAACAAGGAACTTCGATATGGAAATCTCAAATCCTCGCGATTACATCGGTTACGGCCGCAAGAATATCCCCGACGCTAACTGGCCGGGTGGAGCTAAAATCGCATTGCAATTTGTCCTAAATTATGAAGAAGGCGGCGAAAACTGTGTGTTGCATGGTGACCAGCACGCTGAAACATTTTTATCTGAGATCGCGGGCGCAGAGCCGTTTACGTCACGGCACATGAGCATGGAATCACTTTATGAATACGGCTCCCGTGCAGGGGTATGGCGCATTCTCAACGAATTTAAACGGCGTGAATTACCGCTGACCATTTTTGGCATCGCTACCGCGTTGGAGCGCAATCCAGAAGTTACACAAGCTTTGATTGAAGATGGTCACGAAATCGCGTGTCATGGTTTAAAGTGGATTCATTACCAAAATATGCCAATAGAGCAAGAGCGCGAGCACATCCATCAAGCACTCAAACTGATTGAAAATCTCACGGGTAAACGTCCGAAGGGTTGGTATACCGGCCGAGATTCACCCAATACCCGCGAATTGCTGGCTGAACATAAAGATTTGCTTTACGACTCGGACTACTATGGTGACGATCTGCCATTCTGGACTCAAGTTCCAGACTGTGATAATCCCGGTTCAACACGTCCACATCTTATAATTCCTTACACGCTGGATACCAACGACATGCGTTTCTCCTCGCCTTATGGTTTTAGTCACGGTGAAGAGTTCTTTCAGTATCTGAAGGAAAACTTTGACTGTTTATACGCTGAAGGCGCGGAAAAACCCAAAATGATGTCTGTCGGTTTACACTGTCGTTTGATTGGTCGGCCAAGCCGTTTTATGGCACTGAAGAAATTCTTAGATTACGTTGCGCAGTATGATAGCGTTTGGATAGCTACACGTGAACAAATCGCTCGCCATTGGATAGCACATCATCCAGCCCCTTAAACTCATTTAACAAACAGGTAAAACTCAAACTCAGCACAATAGTTGGTGATCACAAGCGAGATTGCTACACTGCACTTTCGCTTATCACCACGGCAGGCTATGTCATGAATGCATTTAATCAATTAGTCAAACACTCGAAAAAAGTAGCGAACTTCAATCATTTGTCAGCGATTGTCGGCTGGGATCAAGCGGCCGTGATGCCCAGTGGTGGCGCTGAAGCGCGCTCACAAGCTATGGCAGAGCTTTCTGTGCATATTCACGGTTTAATGACTCAGCCACAGTTGGCTGATTGGTTTGCCGAGGCAGAAAGCGAAACCCTCAATACCGAGCAGCAAGCCACGCTGCGCGAAATGAAACGCCAATGGCAACAAGCGACGGTTCTGCCAGAAGCCTTAGTCGAAGCGCAATCCCTAGCTGGCTCCAAATGTGAGCACGCTTGGCGCAGCCAACGCAAAAATAACGATTGGGCCAGTTTTGAGAAAAACTGGGCGGAAGTGGTCAAACTTTCTCAAGAAGAAGCGCAAATTCGTGCCGAAGCAACTGGGAAAACCCCTTACGATGCGATGCTGGAGCTGTACGAACCGGGCACCACAACTGAACAGCTCAATCGCGTATTTAGTGATGTGAAAACTTGGCTACCGAGCTTGATTGATACAGTGATTGAAAAGCAGAGTTGCGAAAGTTTTATCGCCCCCCAAGGCCACTATTCGGCTGAGAGCCAAAAAGCGCTGGGACTGGATGTGATGCAGTTGCTGCAATTTGATTTTAACCACGGCCGCCTCGATCAAAGCGTACACCCGTTCTGTGGCGGCGTGCCAAGCGATGTGCGCATTACCACGCGCTACAACGAAAACGAATTTGTGCAATCACTGATGGGCATTGTGCATGAAACGGGCCATGCGCGTTACGAGCAAGGTTTACCTAAGCCTCTGGCGGGCACTCCGGCTGGTGAGGCGCGCTCAATGGGTATTCATGAATCGCAATCGCTGTTTTTTGAAATGCAACTCGGACGTCATCCTAGCTTTATTACTCATCTCGCCAAACTGGCTGGGCAGCATTTTAATGCGATCAGCGACCCGCTTTTTCAGGTCGCTAACCTGCAAAAACTCTACACTCGGGTCAAAAAAGATTTTATCCGGGTCGATGCCGATGAACTCACCTACCCAGCCCACGTGATCCTGCGTTTTGAAATCGAACGGGATTTGATGAACGGCAACATCAAACACACTGATGTGCCAGAACTTTGGGATCAAAAAATGCAGGCTTACTTAGGTCTAAGCACCAAAGGCAACTATCAAAATGGCTGTATGCAGGATATTCACTGGACCGATGGCAGCTTTGGCTACTTCCCAAGCTATACCTTAGGTGCCATGTATGCAGCGCAGTTTATGACGGCGATGCAAAAAACCGTGGATGTGGATGGCGCGATTCGCCGTGGCGATCTCTCACCGATTTTTACTTGGTTGTCTGAAAATATCTGGAGTAAAGGTAGTTTGCTGACTACCGATGAACTGGTTAAGGCGGCGACCGGTGACACACTGAATCCTGAGCATTTTAAGCGTCATCTGCAGACGCGTTATTTAGGTTAAAGTGCGATTGAGGTTAAAGTACAATCCAGATAAAAATCCGCCTGTCTAGCAGGCGGATTTCACGTAATGTCACGACTAATGACGCTAATGTACAGCGGAGGTATCGACCGCTTGTTTGGGTCTTGGCGCTAGCCAAATCAAGCCTGCGGCACAGGCAAAAATCAGCGCAATCACCATAAACAATTGATTGGTTGCCACCATCACACTTTGATTTTGCAGTGTCCAATCCATCGATGAACGAACCTGATCAATACTCATGCCACTATTAAGCATAGCTTGCGTCGCAATCCCTACCTTATCGGTTAATCCCGCTAATTCAGCATAGACATAACGCGTTTCATGCTCCCACGAGGTATTGATCATCGAGGTGGCAAATGCGCCAGACAAGGTTCGGATAAAGTTCATTAACCCAGCCGCCGATTCCATTTCATGAGGTTTGACACTGCCGAGGGCAATCGCGGTCAGCGGTACGAAAAACAGCGGCATGCCAATCCCTTGCACAAACATCGGCCAACTGATTTGTGCGAAAGTCATCTCCACCGTATTAAAACCGCGCATCAAGGTCCAGCCGCCGAGCCACATCACCCCAACAAACACAAACGGTCGCGGATCAAATTTCGACGACAAATTAGCGATAACCGGCGCTAAAAATACCGCTAAAATCCCCATGGTGGCCGTGGCATAACCCGAAACCGTGGCGGTGTAGCCCATATAAATTTGCAGCCATAACGGTGTAACCACCGAAATACTAAAAAAAGCCCCAAATGCCAGTGACAATGTCACCATACTGATGCTGTAGCCACGATAGCGGAACACTCGCAGATCAACCACCGGATTGCGTTCGGTTAGTTCCCAAATCAAAAAGGCCACAAAACCAATCGCCGCCACCACCGCAAGGGTAATAATGCGCGACGATTCAAACCAATCATGATCTTTACCTTCATCCAGCATCAACTGTAGTGCCGCCACCCACACCACTAGCAGAGCCAAGCCCACTTTATCAATTTTCGACGGCAGTGCTTTGGTTTCAAATTTTTTCAACAGCTTCCAAGCCAGCAATGCAGCAGCAATTGCCAACGGCATTTTGATGAAAAAGATGTATGGCCAACTGAATTGATCACACAACACACCACCCAAGATCGGCCCCATGATCGGCGCAATCAAGGTGGTCATTGACCAAATGCCAATCGCGGTATGACTTTTGTTTTTGGGGAAGATGCGCATCATCAAGGTTTGTGAAAGAGGCATTAAAGGTCCGCCAGCAAACCCAAGTAACACCCGAAACGTCACCAACATCCCCATACTATTGGCTAATCCACACAGCAGCGAAAAGACCCCAAACAGTATAAAACAGGTGACAAACACACGAATTGAACCAAAGCGTGAGGCTAGCCAACCGGTCAGTGGCACCGAAATGGCTTCGGCGACCGCGTAAGAGGTGATCACATAAGTACCTTGGCTGGTCGAGACGCCTAAACTGCCAGCAATGTTCGAAACCGATACGTTTGCGATAGTGGTATCTAAAATGGCCAGAAAGTTGGCCATCGCCAAACACAGGGCACCTAAAAACAGTGCCCAGCCTGATAGAGGTTGGATGTGATGATCAGAGCTATGACTCATGACTTCACCTTAGCCTTGCTCGGATGCTTTCGCCGCACGATACTGAACCAGAGTCTGTGGATCAGTATTGGCAGCCGTATCCACCGTCACCACCATCGAAAGCCCAACTTGCAGTGGATAAGCTTGCAAATCTTTGGGATCCAACTCGATACGGATTGGTAATCGCTGTACCACTTTAATCCAGTTACCCGTCGCATTTTGGGCGGGGATCATCGAAAATGCTGACCCGGTTCCACCAGAAAAACCGGCGACCACGCCATGATAAGTTACGTTGTCGCCGTACAGATCGGCGGTTAAGGTGACCGGCTGCCCCACTTTTACCTGACGTAGCTCCACCTCTTTGAAGTTAGCATCCACATAAATCTGATTGGTCGGTACGATTGCCATCAATGGTGTGCCAACTTGGATACGGCGTCCCACTTGCACTTGGCGTTTGGCAATCACCCCACTGATCGGGGCACGAATCACCGTGCGCTCAAGATCGATGCTCGCTTGCTCAAATCTTGCCTTGGCCAACAATACTTCAGGGTTACTCTCTAGCGTGCTGTTATCGGTTAAAGCGGCATTAGCTTTTTGTGAACCGATCGCGGAAAGCTTGGTGGCCTGTGCTTGCGCCATCGCAGCTTGGGCTGCATTAAGATTGGCCTCGGCTTGGGCATAACTGGTTTTGGCATTGGTCAACTCTTCCCCGGAAACCGAGCCAGAGCGCACCAAATCTTCACGGCGTGACAGATCAATCTTTGCCCGTGCAAAATCGGCTTGGGCCGCGTTTAACTGAGCCTTAACTCGCTGCTGATTGGCTTGCTGAGCCTCAACCATCGCGCTTAAACCTTCATCGTTAGCCAGATAGCTACGCACCCGACGCTGCGCCAAGGCTAAATCCGCCTCCGCTTGACGTAAGGCCAGTCGCGCATCGCTATCATCCAATTGCACCAGCACATCGCCCTGCTGCACGTATTCCGTATCCACCACATTGACTTGGGCAACGATCCCGCTCACTGCCGGCGTTACTTCCGCAATTTCAGCAGCAGCATAAGCGTTATCAGTTGAAATATAACGCGAGCCGATAAAATGCCAATAAGCGGCATAACTGCCACCGGCAACCACAATCGCAGCCGCTAAAGCGAGAAAACCGGTTTTGCGTGATTGTGCCGCGCGTTCACCATCAAATTCGGCATTAGTATTATTTGAATTCATAGCAAAGAAACCCATTAAGATTCTGTTGTAGTAAAACCGCCGCCCAGCGCATGGATCAGCGCCAGATCAAGACTAAAAGCCCGTGACTGTAAATTAACCAGTGCGGTTTGATTATTGAGCAGTGACTCTTCAGCCACCAACACATCAAGATAAGTCGCTAATCCACCTTGGTAACGATTGGTCGCAATACGTAGCGCAAGCTCTGCCTGATGTACGGCTTGCTCGGTTTTGCTGATCCGTCCCTGTAAGGCTTGGCGACTGGTAAGTACATCCGCCACTTGGTGCAATGCGTCAATTAGCGTGGCATTGTATTGCGCTACCGCTTCTTGATAACGAGCTTGCGCCGCGGTTAACTGCCCTTCTAAACGCCCACCCGTGAACAGTGGTAGATAAATCGCAGGCCCGATCGCCCCCGCGTCATTACCGCTGTTAAACAAGTTATCAAGGCCAAAGGCTTGATAACCGATAAACGCCGACAACGTCACATCAGGATAGAATTGTGCAGCCGCAATACCCACGTGCTGGGCCGCCGCCGCGGCACGCCAACGTGCAGCGGTAATATCAGCCCGATGCCCTAACAGGCCAATGCCAGCATCTTGAGGCAAACCGTAATCAGCATTTAGCGCAATGTGTGGCTCACTAATCGTGAGTGCACGATCTGGCCCCAGCCCAACCAAAGCCGCTAACTGATTTTTCTGCAGTTGGATCGCTTCATTGATAGCCAACCATTCAGCTTCGACACTGGCCGCAATCGCTTTAGCTTGACTGACGGAGCCTTGCGTCTCCAAACCATTCCGGTAACGCATCTCCAGCAGCTCAACGGTTTTGTTACGCACTTCCAGTGCCGCATGCACGGTATGTTGATTGGCATACAGCCGCGCCAATTCCGCATACGCATTAGCAATCGAGGTGCTGATCATTAAACGAGCAGCCGCATTTTCTGCAGTTGCTGCCGCTAATTCGGAAGTCGCCGCCGTCAGCGCAGCACGATTCTTCCCCCAAAAGTCAAAGTCATATTGAAAATTAAGCGTCAAGGTACCGTAATCATTCCATCCATCCGGTGGATTAGCGGTTTGATAACGCTCACTGACTTTACTTTGAGTCGCCGATGCCGCTAGCCCTAAATCAAATGAGCGCACCGCGCCAGCTTGCTGAGCCAAACCTTGCGCGCGCGTTAATCTCGCCATCGCGATATCCAATGATGGTGAATGAAGTAAAGCTTCTTCAATCAATTGATTTAATTGTTGATCTTGATAACGCAGCCACCAATTCGCTGATGGCCAGTCCATAGCAGCTTGATGAGAAAAGGTGCCGGTGACGCCCAGTTGATTGGTATCGCGGATTGTCGCCAGATCAGGATAATCATCCGCCACCGAGCAGCCGACTAACATCAAGCTACTCAGTAAAGAAACGGCAAAATAAGGCGCAGTTTTACGCAGTAAACTGGCCGCTTGAACGCTATTTTTCACATTTGAACACCTTATAACTAAACCATACAGTACGGTTATACTCTTGACAGCAGGACATCGTCAAGGGAAACTTATGCCCAATTGCTAATTGAACATAGACATCATCATGCGCGTAAAAAGTGAAGAAAAAAGGCAGGCAATTTTAGAAATTGCAAAAGATTCCTTTACACAACAAGGCTTTGAGCAAACTTCTATGTCGCATATTGCCAAGATGCTGGGCGGTTCTAAAGCGACCTTGTACAACTATTTCAGCTCGAAAGAGGAGATCTTTGCCGCGGTGATGGAGTCCTCCGCCACCGAGCAAATCGCCCTTTCCTTCCTCTCACTGGATCAAGATCGCGAGATTAAAACTGCGCTTTTAGAATTTGGTTACAATTTTTTGAACTCAGTCTTAACCCCAGAAGCGATGGCCATTTATCGGATGGCGATCCACGAAGCTGAGCGATCAGAAATTGGCCGCCATTATTATGAAAATGGCCCCAAACGGGGTTGGACTCGCTTAAGCCGTTATATTGAGAGCCAAATCGAATCTGGTGCTTTAAAAGTGTGTGATCCTTGGATTGCCGCGATGCATTTTAAGGCGCTGCTTTCTGCGCAATATTTCGAACCTTACGCATTAAAAGCGCTAGCCAAACCCACGTCCAGTGAGCTGAAAAGCGCCACACTATGTGCGGTTGACGCTTTTTTGTGTTTATACGCCGCCAGTTAACACCAATTCGGCGCATAAAAAAGCCGGGCATCTCCCGGCTTAGTGTTTGTTCAGTTAGCGAACTAAACTTGCGCGCGCTTATGTTTCGGCACGTAGTTTAAAATCGAAATCGGCACCGGTTTACTCGGCTCAAACCCTTCTACCACGCGGCGCTCAATCAAATGGCCTAAACGGCTTTCAATCATGCACAGGTTTTTGAAGTTGTCTTTTGAAACAAAAGAAATCGCTTCACCGACTGCATCGGCCCGTCCGGTACGACCAATTCGGTGTACATATTCATCGGCAGGAAATGGTAAATCGTAGTTCACCACACGAGAAAGCTGGTCGATATCAATCCCGCGCGCGGCCACTCCCGTTGCAACCAAGTACTTAATTTTGCCAGATTTAAAATCTTCCAATAACTGAGCACGGATCGCTTGGCTACGCCCGCTATGAAACGCTTCCGCTTGAATACCGCGCTTTTCCAGTTGAGCCGCCAGCTTGGCCGCACCATGTTTGGTTTCGATAAAAATCAGCGCTTGATCCCATTGCTGCTCAGTAATTAAGTGACTGAGCAAGGCTGATTTTTTGTCTTTATCGACCGTGATCAACCATTGGCTAATATTACTTTTCGAAGCTTGATTGGCTGCGATGGTAATTTCATAGGCATCATGTACCGCGGTTTTCGCCAACTCACGCACTTTACGTGACAGGGTCGCGGAAAACAGCAAAAACTGCACATCACGCGGCAAGCAATCAATGATTTTATTGATCGCCTCAATAAAGCCCATATCCAGCATGCGGTCAGCTTCATCCAGCACTACCATCTCGATCTCTTCGAAATAGACCGCGCGCTGACCATACAGATCCATCAAACGGCCCGGTGTCGCGACCAGCACATCGACCCCATCAAGCAAACGCTGCTTTTGCGCCTTTTCATCCACCCCACCAAACACGGCTAAGCTGGTTAAACCGGTAGCTTGACCATATTGCTCGGCTTTCTCCGCCACCTGCATTGCCAGCTCACGAGTTGGCACTAAAATCAGCGCGCGAACGCGTTTTTTACGCTGCGTTTGCCCTTGGCGCAGTTTTTCCAAGATAGGCAATACGAAACTGGCGGTTTTACCAGTACCGGTTTGCGCGGCAGCAATCACATCGCGACCTTGTAGGATCACTGGGATCGCTTGGGTTTGGATTTGGGTTGGGGTTTGATAACCAAGTTGCGCTACGGTTTGTACCAGAACGTCACTTAATCCAAGTTGAGCAAAAGACATAAATAGACTCTAAATCGATAATAAAAGGGCTGAGTTAAAAAGCTCAGCCTAAAAAGTTGCGCCAATTCTAACACCAAGCGCTGACTAGCGGGCGGATTTTATTCACAGGTACTGGCGGCATAACAGCGCTATTTCACGCAAACCGTTAACGAAAGCAGACTTGTGCCCAGCGCGCTAGACCAGCAGTCACCGAGCCAAAGTAATTACCACTGACCACAGGAATGTTAGGCAACGCCTGCTCAACCCCAGCACGTAAAATTGGTGAACGCGCGCTGCCGCCGGTCATAAAGATCACATCCGGCATCACACCACCAAGGGTCACTGCTTCGCTCACCAGTTCAATCATTTTGCTCTTTGGCGTCTCAATCGCCTCCATCATCGCCTCACGCGCGATAGCGACATCCAACTGTTCGGATAACACCTTGATCTGAGCGGTCACCTGCGCCAGATCCGACAGCGCTATCTTGGCTTCTTCAGCTTTTTTGACCAAACTGTAGCCGAGTTTATCCTGGTATACCGCGAGCAGACGGGCCAGTTTTTCTGGCTCACGCGCTTCTTTGTGTAGGCGTTTTAAATCCGCCAGATTTTCACGAGCAAAAAATTTGCTTTGCGCACTCACATCGTTAATCGCGATCGGATTCCAAAATTGAGTGATCGGCATATCTAGCCCACTTTGGGTTTGGCTACCAAAACCAAATGGTGTCATTAACTGCTTAAAAGCCAAATGAATATCCAGATCATTACCGCCGACGCGTTGCCCGGTATGCGCAATCAAGCTTTGGCTGCGATCAGCTTTGCCGCGCCAAGATGGCCCCATGCGTAGCAACGAACAATCGGTGGTACCGCCACCAATATCCACCACCAACACGGTTTTATCTTCGGTTAGGGTGGCTTCGTATTCCAAACCAGCAGCCACTGGCTCAAACTGAAATTCAAGCTGACGAAATCCGGCGCGAGTGGCCGCTTGGCGCAAAATATTTTCCGCTTGGCGATTGGAATCTGCGCCGCCTCGGCCTTGGAAATTAACCGGACGGCCAATCACCGCCTGATCAATGATCGTGTTTGAACGCGTTTCGGCCTGAGTTTTAATGTTAGCCATCATCGCACACACCAGATCTTCAAAAAATCGCAGTTGCATGGCGTGCAATCCGATCGATCCCAAGAACGATTTCGGCGATTTGACGTAATAGACTTGCTGCGGATCCGACAAGTAGCGATCCAGCGCCGCCTGACCGAACACCACATCATCAAACTGCAGATCAATGCCTTCCTCGCGGTTAGCCGCTACCGAACGACGTAGTAATTGCTCGCCAAGCGGATCCATAGGCGCAATGTGCCGATGTAGGAATAGATGCTCAGTTACCGAATCACGAGTTGGCGCTGCCAACGTTGAGGGAATATAAAAACGGTCATACTCAAGGGCGATCAACTGCGGATGCTCACCCTGCATGCTGGCCACTGAACAGTTGGCGGTGCCGTAATCAAACCCGATAAACATCTGCATACTCCTACTCTTGCACGAAAAAGGCCGGCGATACTACCGCAAGCCTTAGTTTATCTCTAGCAGAAGTTGTTGTTGGGTATCCAAGTTTGGCGGATTGGCGACCATTGCACCAACACCACAACTCCTTGTCAGAGCTGTGATTTAAGCATAAAAAAAGCCAGCGACTGCTGGCCTTCGTTCGTTAGAGCAATATCGCGACTGACGATGTGCTTAACGCAATGATGCGTTAACGTTAAAAAACAGGGTTAACTTTAAAAAACATCGTTTCGCCACTGCTATCATCGACGCCATCATTATCCGTCACAGCGTAACCTTGACCTGACGCATCAATCGCAAAGCCTTCAATCTTATCCAGCACATAACCGTTGCCCGCTTTCAGATCCGGCAGGAAATCATAGGCTAATTGTTTAGTGACAATCGGCAACTTGCTACCTAATGGCGCTGGTTTTACATCGGCCAGTGCCACTTTGTAAAGGCGCTTAATTTTGGCTTGCTCAGCAACTTGGTTATCCCGCTCCACCAGATATAACGCATCATTAAAATAAGTGATTTCCGATAAACCGACCCAACCTTGCGCGGTCTTCTCTAACGGATAATGCACCGCCGACCACTGCTCAGTTTTGGTGTTATAAGCCAATAATTTCGTCAGCGCTTTATCATCATTTTGCCATGGACGCTGGATAGCAACCCATAATGTATCACCAACCAGTGTGATCCCTTCTGCGCCAAAGCGGGTTTGCTCGGCAAGTAACTGGGCAGGAAAAGCCACCGTTTGGGTGATTTCACCATTAGCATCGACACGATACAGAGCATGGGGCACTTTTTTATCTAGATTGCCTTCTGAAGCTAGCCAGAAACCGCCGTTTCCATCGCTAGTGATGCCTTCTAAATCAAGATGTTTCGCGACTTTACCGTCACGTTTTACCGTGATCGCACGCTCAATCACCGCTAGCTGCTTGGTTGCATCAATAGTAAATATTGACGGCTGCGCAGCATAAAAACTGTCATTTACCGCATACAGCTTACCCGCTTGTTGAGCATCGCTCGCCAGTCCAGAGAGTGCGCCCCAACCGATGGGCACCCCTTGCGCATCATTGGCTGAAACGATCTGTGGATAGTGAGCAGGCTTGTCACTCAGCTGATAGATCATGATATGCGAGCGCGCACCACCATCTTTACCGAGATCCGCTTCATTGGCGGTGGCAAGCAGTTGGCGCTTAGGAATCGCAATCGCCGATTCAGGCGCGATCCCAGATGGCAAAACCTGCACAAATTCTGGTTTACCACCGGTATCTTTATACACTCCCACCAGTGAAGCCCGCTCCGCTAATACAAAAATATACTGCTGACCATTGAAGGTCGCGACTTCCAATCCTTCTGGTTCAATCCCTTTTTTATTAGAACGTTTTTCTGGATAGTGACCAACGCGGATTGCGTGATGCTCAAACTCGGCGCCACTTTCAAATAACACAGTGCCATTTTTATTGAAGATGGTAAAACCGCGCGCGCCACCTTGGTAGTCCCCTTCATTGGCGATCACCAAACGCTCGTTATCCAGCCACTTGACCGCATCAGGCTCACGCAGCGCCGCTTTAATGGTGCTATCAAACTGCAGCGCGCCATCTCTTTGAGTATCCACTTGGCTCAAATCAACCGCTCCGGCAGAAAAATGATTCACTACTTTGCCGGTTGGTGCATCAATGATCACGATATGATTATTCTCTTGCAAAGTGACCGCAATTTGGTGGTTATCATTAAAATCGACAAACTCTGGCTCAGGATCGTCACCGGCAATCTCAGCTAAACCGGTCAATTCAACCCGCTGTAACGTATTACAATCTGGCTTGCCTTGCTGATCTGTGCTCAAAATCACCACAAATCCGGCCGGCATTTGTGGCATCGCTCCGTCATTGAGATCTTCATCGCGCTCATTTTCTATCGCGACTGCGATATAACGGCCATCTTTCGATACCGCAACCGAATCAGGCTGGCCACCTAGATCGCACTGGGCAACTATTTTACGACTCGCGCTAGCAATCACCGCCAGATAGCCGGAAGGTTGGGTATAACTTGACGAAGTATTGACGCCAGCAAATACCCATTGACCAAACGCACTAACCGAGGTTGGCTCACCATTGAGCGATAAAAAACCGGCCGCTTGTGGCGCAGCAGGATCTTTGATATCAACAAAGCCGATCCCACCCAGCGGGCTATCAGAATAGATTAAGGTGTTACCATCAGGGGTAGCGGTAATAATTTCCGCCGATGTGGTTTGCTTGGCATCTTGATTGAGCGGCATATTATTAGCCACCGCAAAACTGGCGACACGATTAAAACTATTGATAGGATTAAAACTATTAATAGGGTTACTATTCGCGGCGCTTGGCAATGCGACACTGGCGAATAGTGTCGCCAAAACCGTTAAGCGAAATGGAGAACGAGCCATTTGAAATCCTTTTTATTCATCAACTGGCGCTTACCCTAGTAAGACAAGATGACAAATTGGTGTCTAACCGATGTCAATTTAATGAAACGCAACTATGCTGGCAGCCATATCACTGACTCTAGGTCTCCTATGCATACAAAAAAGCCAGCCGAAAATCGGCTGGCTGGCAAACATACAGAAGTGATTTGAGTATCGATTTAACCGATTATAAAAAGTGCAAGGTGGCATTAAAAGAAATCGTGCTCACATCACGGCTATCCATGGTGTAGTTCATATAACTTGCACCAACCGATAGTGGGCCCATGATGAAGTATTCCGCGCCAACGCCATACATCACATCCACCCCATCATCAGATTTACCGCCATTAGCATCAATATCCCATGCATGAATGCCGCCTTTGGCGTACACGTGCAGAGGGCCAAAATCAAAGCTTGGTTTCACCGCAAAGTAGAACGAAGATGGTGAATATTCCACCGCACCAATATCAAAATCACCATGATTTACATAGCCGCCTTCTAAGCCAATGATTGGCAGAATACCAGTACCCGCATGTACCGAGTAAGAGGTACCACTTTTGCCTTCAAAATCTGAGCGTCCAATCGAGGCACCACCGTAGATCCATGAGTCAGCGATCGCGGTTGAAGAGGCACCCAGTAGTGCCAGAGCCAGTAATGTCTTTTTCATCGTTAACCTTCTTAAAATAATTGAGCCCCCCCACTACACGGGGTTGCCAGTTTGCGTGCCAATTTAGCGATTCGCGTCTGTTAAGCAAATTTCATACCTAACTGAAACATGCCAAGATGACTAACAAGCGTCAATGGCATGAATAATTCGTTTATCCGAAACCGGATACGGCGTGCCCAGCTGTTGTGCAAAATAGCTGACCCGTAGCTCTTCGAGCATCCAACGGATCTCTTTAACCGGCTCTGGCAAAGCCATCCCTTTTGGGATCTTGTTGAGTAATTGCTGATATTGTTTAGCCACTGACTCAATTTTCAACATATGCAGGCGATCTTTATTGGGATCGATCGGCAATTTCTCCATTCGCCGCTCAATCGCACGCATATAACGCAGAATATCCGGCAGGCGTTTCCAACCACATTCGGTGGCAAAGCCGCTAAAAATCAGCGCTTCAATTTGTGCTTTAACATCAGACAGCGCAAAGGCCATGGTAAAATCAACTTTGCCTTTCAAACGCTTATTGATGTTATACGCGGTGGTTAAAATGGTTTCGACCTGCTGGGCAATTTCAACCACCGTGTCACCCAATTCCGCGCGTACATGCTCTTTGAGCGCTTCAAACGCTTGCGGCTGCCATACCATGCCGCCACGCTCTTCAATCAGCTTATCAATGCCACAAGCAATACAGTCATCAATCAAATCCAGCACTTTGCCATACGGATTGAAATACAAACCCAATTTCGATTTATTAGGCAAGTTAGCGTGCAGATATTTAATCGGCGATGGCACATTGAGCAAAATCAAACGGCGCTGGCCAGCACGCATCGCGCTAAGCTGCTCTTGCTCGGTTTCAAACAGTTTAATCTCAACACTGTCTTTCTTATCCACCAGCGCAGGATAAGCTTTAACTTCAAACCCGCCACGCTTTTGCTGGTACATTTTTGGCAGTTCACCAAAGGACCAAGTGTGCAGATCGCGCTGTTCGATATCATCATCAGCGACTTGAGAAAGCGTCTCTTGCACTTGCTGTTTTAAGCTCTCTTTCAGTTCATGCAGATCATTGTGTTCATTCAGCTTACGCTGGCGATGATCAACTGCCCGATAGGTCATGATGAGATGCGCAGGTAACTGGTCTAACTTCCAATCTTCACGCTGCACCGTCACGCCCGTCATCCGTCGCAGCTCTTTTTCCAATGCATCGAGTAGCGGCATTTCCAACGGCGTCACCCGCGCCAAAAAAGCGTCAGCATAATTGGGCGCCGGCACAAAATTCTTACGCAGGGTTTTGGGTAGTGATTTGATTAAACTCACCACCAGCTCATGCCGCAGGCCAGGAATTTGCCAATCAAAGCCCTGTGGTTCGACTTGGTTTAAGATCGGCAGCGGGATGTGTACCGTCACACCGTCACTATTTTCACCCGGTTCAAACTGGTAACTGAGCTTGAGTTTCAAATTGCCTTGATGCCAAAAGTTAGGATAATCCAGCTCGGTGATATGACTGGCATCGCCTTTAAACAGCATCTCTTTTTCAAAGTTGAGCAGATCAGGCGTTTTACGGCTGGCGGTTTTCCACCACGCGTCAAAATGACGCCCTGACACCACTTCGCTTCCCACTCGTTGGTCATAAAATAGGAATAGCGCTTGATCATCAACCAAAATGTCCCGACGACGTGACTTGTGTTCAAGCTCTTCCACTTCCGCCAGCAAAGCGCGGTTTTGTTTAAAGAACGCGTGTTTGGTCTCCCAATCGCCTTCGACCAATGCACTGCGCATGAAAATTTCGCGGCACAGTATCGGATCGATAGCGCCGTAATTGACCAAGCGCTTCGGCACAATCGGAATGCCGTACAGCATCACTTTTTCATACGCCATCACTGCGGCATTTTTCTTCGACCAATGCGGCTCGCTATAGCTGCGTTTGATCAGGTGTTTGGCGAGCGGCTCAATCCAGTCCGGTTCGATTTTCGCTACCACACGCGCCCACAATTTTGAGGTTTCCACCAGCTCTGCCGACATCACCCACTTGGGCTGTTTTTTGAATAAGCCAGAGGCTGGGAAAATATTAAACCGCGCATTACGCGCGCCGTGGTATTCGTTCTTTTCCTGATCTTTCATCCCGATGTGCGAGAGTAAACCGACCAAAATAGCACTGTGCACCGCATGGTAGCTGCCCGGCTCAGTATTGAGCTTAAAGCCCATTTCACGAGTGGATTGATGCAGTTGGCTATACACATCTTGCCATTCACGCACCCGCAAATAGTTGAGGTAATCCAATTTACACTGACGGCGAAACGCGTTACTGGTCAAGGCCTTTTGCTGCTCAGCAATATACTGCCAAAGATTAACTAAGGTTAAAAAATCCGACTCGTCATGATTAAAACGACGATGTTTTTCATCCGCCGCTTGCTGTTTATCACTCGGTCTTTCGCGCGGATCTTGAATCGACAATGCCGAGGCAATGATCATCAGCTCTTTTAAGCAGCCATTGCGAGACGCTTCTAACACCATGCGCGCCAAACGCGGATCAATCGGCAGTCGTGCCAACTGCTTGCCACTTTCAGTAAGCCGTTTTTTCGGATCTTTGATTTGATCGTTGATGGCACCCAGCTCTTCAAGCAGGCGTACCCCATCTTGAATATTGCGTTTATCCGGCGCTTCCACAAATGGGAAAGCTTCAATATCACCCAGACCGAGCGCGGTCATTTGTAAAATCACCGACGCTAAGTTGGTGCGCAAAATTTCTGGGTCAGTAAACTCTGGACGCGCTAAGAAATCCGCTTCCGAGTAAAGACGGATACAGATCCCCTCTTCAGTCCGTCCGCAGCGGCCTTTACGTTGATTGGCACTGGCCAGTGACACCGGCTCAATCGGCAAACGTTGCACTTTAGTGCGATAGCTATAGCGGCTAATGCGCGCCGTTCCCGGATCAATCACATATTTGATACCCGGTACGGTTAGCGAGGTTTCCGCAACGTTAGTGGCCAGCACAATCCGTCGCCCAGCATGCGGCTGGAAAATTTTATTCTGCTCACCGGCCGATAAACGCGCGTAGAGTGGCACAATTTCTGTATCACGTAGGTTACGTTTTGTCAGTGCATCGGTAGTATCACGAATTTCACGCTCACCATTCATAAAAATCAGAATGTCGCCCAAACCTTCGCTACACAGTTCATCCACCGCGTCAAAAATACCGGCCAGTTGGTCGCGATCAGTTTCACTGTCATCCTCACTCGCCAGTGGGCGATAACGCACTTCAACTGGATACGTCCGGCCTGAGACTTCAATGATCGGTGCGTGGCTAAAATGCTGGGAAAAACGTTCTGGATCAATCGTTGCTGAAGTAATAATCACTTTAAGATCAGGGCGACGTGGCAACAGTTGCTTGAGATAACCCAAGATAAAATCGATGTTAAGGCTACGCTCATGCGCCTCATCGATAATAATGGTATCGTATTGATTCAAAAAGCGATCATTTTGGATCTCGGCCAGTAAAATACCGTCGGTCATCAATTTAATTTGGGTCTGATCGGAAATTTGATCGGTAAAGCGCACCTTATAGCCCACAAAGCCGCCGAGTTCAGTTTCCATCTCTTCAGCGATCCGGTTGGCAACCGAACGTGCCGCCAAACGACGCGGCTGAGTATGACCAATCAGGCCATATTTGCCGCGCCCTAACTCGGCACAAATTTTCGGTAGCTGAGTGGTTTTACCTGAGCCTGTCTCACCCGCCACAATCACCACTTGATGATGGGCAATCGCCTGAGCAATATCCTCGCGTTTTTGGCTAACAGGCAGCAAAGCGGGATAGTCGATTTTCGGCATCTGCTGTTTACGCTGCGCAACCACCATCATCGACTGTGCAATATCCAGTGCGATCTCATCAAAAACCGCATGACGAGCGGATTCATGTTTGATTTTACTCGCGCCATCAATTCGTTTGCTGAGGCGAAAGCGGTCTTTGATCAGACACTGAGCCAGTGCCTGCTTTAAACTAGCCGCACTATTGGCTTTAGGCTGAGCGGCGGAATGGGTGGGCTGTGACGAGGTCAAAGCATTTCCTATGATTATCTTGGCAAAAACTGCACGAATTGTATCACAGAGTTTTCGCAATACGGCTACCATCGCACCATTTGTGTCCTTAGTTGGCGATACAAGCAGCAATCGATGTCATGAAATGACCTTTTCAGCGCTACTAGCCTGAAAAGAAGCTTCTTTTTACCCGCCATTGGCCGTTAAAATAGTACCAGATACTTAAGGATACCTAGCGATTGTGAAAGCCTCTCAACTCAAAGCTATATTAAATCAACTGCCCACCGAGCTTGACCCCGATGTGGTGATGGGCGAAATCTGGCTGCCGGAGCGTCTGGTTGAAGCTCGGATCGATGATGAAATGCTGTTTCTGACCTTCGATAATGCACCGCAGGAAGAAGAAGGTGAAGAAGAGGGACGCGGCTTTGTGGCACATGAGCTTGAACTGATCCGCGCGCAAATTTTACAGATTCTGGATGACCAATGTGACCCTGCAACCAAAGCCGAGGCGCTTTTGGCACTGATCACGCTGGCGCATGAAACGACCAGCGCGCAATTTATCGAAATCTTTGGCTCGCTGCAGCAGACGTTATTTGCTGACCCACAAGCCTACGACTACAACATGCTTAAAGCTAACTTGGCTAAGTTATACGCATCCACATAACCGGAGTGCTGACGCCCTTCCCATGCAATGCCTTGTGATTCTTGTGCGGCACGATGACCAATCCGTTGATCTTTTAAGCGCTGTTGAATGCGAAATAAGGTGGCAAGATTAATAAATTCTTGGAATGGAAGCTTAATTCCTTTGGCTTGGCATTCTTTGATCAAAATAAGATCATCACGTCCCCACGAGGCATAGATTTTGTTCGAACCGCCAAAGTTTTTAACCATTGACTGGATCACCTCAGCGAGTGGCCGACCTTGTTTATCAATTTTACGCGGCGTGATCCCGGTTAATTCGGCACAAAACGGCGAGATTTGATCCTGATCGGGTTTAACAAAATATTGCGCTCGTTTGACAATTTCACCCGCCGACAGATCAATTTCCGCTAAACCAATTTCTATAATTTCACCCGTGGTGCCGACTCCGTTTTCATTCCAACAACACATTTCTAAATCGAAGCATACGACACGGTGGTAATTCATTGTGAGCTCTTTTGCTGTAACGTGGGGGCCGACATCCTACCTGAATTGAAAGCATATTTCGATTCCACCTTGCAGCATTGTTCCGCAATCGAAACCCGATTGCGCCCTTTCGATTTACTTAGATAGAGCTGTTCATCAACACTTTGTAAAATTTCCGGCTCACTGTAACCACAGTTAACGCTGGCACCAACACTGATGGTTAATGTCAGTTGCACTTCGGAATTGACCACAAATGGCTGACTTGCCACCGCGTTACGAATTCGCTCTAAATACTCATACAGCTCGTTAACCTCGGTCACTGAGGATAAAATGGCGAACTCATCACCACCAAAACGGGCAAAAGTATCTGCGTGGTTAAGCTGTTGCTCCACCGCCCGTGCAACATGATTTAACGCATAATCGCCAGCGAGATGTCCGTAGCTATCGTTGATCTGTTTAAAACGGTCAACATCAAATGACACCAAGGTAAATAATTGTTTACCGTCTAACTTTTTACACAATCTTTGATTGAAAAAGTGGCGGCTATAAAGCTTAGTCAAGCTATCGTGCTCCACCAGATAACGTAGCTCGGCCGTGCGTTCTTCAATCATTTCCGTCAGATGTTGCTTCTCTTTCATCTGCATACGCAGGATATAACTGAGCAAAAATGAGATAGTGGCACCACCTAAGCCTAACCCCAGCAACACCCACCATTCTCGGACAGTCACCGACTCATACAACGCAAACTCAATCACCCAATCACGATTAGGAAATACCAGGTTACGAGCAACCAGCAGACCTTCCTGCTCATTTTCTCGCCAGGTCGAACTTTGATAAAGGATCGGATTATCTTCGGAGCTAAATCCAGTATCGATCATACGCATATTAAGATTATCCATCGCACTGAGCTGAACTAATTTTTCAACATAAGTGGATAAGCGTACAACACCAACCATAATACCCTGTAATGTTCGCTCATCTTCAGCAGAAAAAACTGGGTGATAAACCAATATCCCATCTTTATCTATCAATGGTTCAAACCCGTCTTGCAGCAACCGAACTTTATCCGATACATTGGGACGACGATGAGTCACGATATCCTCTTGTATCAGCTTAAAACGCTGCCGTGCCGAATAAAAACCCAACAGTTTCTGATTGTCGTCATTGAGCGGATAGATATCCGATAAGATATATTTTGCCTCTTGCTCTGAACCAAAACCATACTGCACTTGCCCGCTTTCAGGCAGAAGAGTAAATAGTGTAAATTCTGGGAAACGTTGGCGCATTTGTACACTAAAGCTTTCGGCTTGCTCTGGCTCCACTTTGACTAACCACTGCAGGGCGATCAGACTTTGCGAACCTTTCAATGCTTCTTCAGCAAAAGTATGAAAATGACACCAATCATCGCTTGAGCTGGAGCGAAAAAAATTAGCCGCCGAGCCGATAAAATGAATATCACTATCCACAAACTGCTGCAGAGTCATCGTCTGTTGATCGGCTAGATTTTCTAACATCGTGCGGTTATAACGCAGTTGCACTTTATATGCGGTATAAACAACCAGCCCGGTCAGCTGCAGAGAAAACAAAAACACCAGTAGAGGTACTGTTACGCGAAAACGGCCGATCATCCACCTTTTCCTTACTTGTATTATCAACCACAACAACCATGAGCAAGACGCGTCATATCTCAGCATCTTTTGTCACTTAACACGATCATTTCAAACGATTCAAGGTTACAACATCACCGAAATATGCATTACAAAATTCGGGGCCGACGATGTTAACCAAGTTTAGTCAAAAATCATACAATTGAATTGCTCAACAAGTCGCCAAATAATCTTTCGTTGCGCGATGAAATCAGGATTGTTCACTCTCTTTCGTCTTGAATGTGCTACTATCCGCCCCCATTTGAACTTAGCGCTATCATAGCGTCTAGCGTAATAAGCCATTGAGAGGCTCTGGATAGTTATAATTTCCGCGCTTCCTTCGCTTAATGTTTTTCCGCTCAGCATTGCAACTGGTTGTGCTTTGCACCGCGTCTGCTACAGAGAACTCACCATGAATATCGACTTACATTTGATCCCGACCACTTTGGATATGCTGCATGTTGGTCTTGCTGTCACTACGTTATTGGTACTGATTGTCGCCTTAACCCGCCAAGGGCGAGTAATAGAAAAAATCATTGAAAAACCAGTAGAAAAAATTGTCACGCTTGAAAAGCCGGTTGAAAAAATCGTCGAAGTAGAAAAAATCATTGAAGTGGAGAAAGTGCGGGAAAGAGTGGTGGAAGTGGAGTCAACACTGGCAACCGCTTCGACCGATTCAGCACTGCAACTGCTGTCGATATTGCAAAAAGAAGCGCGTTTAATTGATTTCTTACAGCAAGAAGTCAGCCAGTTTTCTGATCAAGAAGTGGGCGCAGCCGCTCGCGTGATCCACAGTGGTGGGCAAAAAGTATTACGTGAATATCTGACCTTATCGCCGATTTGCAGCGAGCCGGAAGAGAGCCGTATCACCATTGAAGCGGGCTTTAATGCGCAGGCGATTCGTCTCACCGGACAAGTAACTGGTCAAGCTCCATTTGTCGGTACGCTGATCCACCAAGGCTGGCGCGCTGATTCCATTACGCTGCCAAAACTGGCGGAGCACTATGACACGGCGATTCTTGCCCCAGCCGAGGTGGAATTATAATGCAAACGCCTACTTCTGCAGCCCAATACAGTGTCGGTATCGATTTGGGTACCACCCACTGCGTACTAGCCTATCAAGCGCTAGCAACCAACCACAGTGACACGCCACCGATTCAAGTGTTGCCGATTGCACAAATGACCGCGCCGGGCACGGTGGAAAATCTCCACCAACTGGGCTCTTTTGTCTATCAGCCGCATGAACATGAAATGGCCGCCTCAGCGCGCCGTTTACCTTGGAGCAGCGAACCGAAGGCGCTGGTGGGAGCGATTGCGCGTAACCTTGGTAGCAAAACCCCGATCCGCTTAGTGGCAAGCGCCAAATCTTGGTTATGTCATGCCGGCGTCAATCGACGCGAGGCGTTTTTGCCATTGGCTAGCCCTGAAGAAGTCAGCAAAATTTCACCACTGCGTGCCACTGAACTCTATTTAGCCCATCTGCAAGCGGCGTGGGATCACGCTCATCCTGATGCGTGCTTAGCCGAGCAGGAAGTCACCATCACCGTACCGGCCTCATTTGATCCAGCAGCACGCGAGCTCACCGCTGAAGCGGCACGTAATATTGGCTTGCAGCAAGTAACTCTCCTCGAAGAGCCACAAGCCGCACTGTACAGTTGGATCGATAATCGCCATGAACAGTGGCGCAGCGAAGTCAGTGTCGGCGATGTGGTGTTGGTGATCGATATTGGTGGTGGTACCACTGATCTCTCTTTGGTTGAAGTGACCGAAGATCAAGGCAATCTCGCCCTGAAACGGATCGCGGTTGGCGAGCATATTTTGCTCGGTGGCGATAATATGGATCTCGCCCTCGCCTATGGCTTGAAAATGAAGTTGGCTCAACAAGGCCAAGAGTTACAAATGTGGCAAGTACAAGCGATGACTCATGCTTGTCGTGATGCGAAAGAAGCGTTACTCAGCCAGCCCGATTTAGCCGTCGTGCCGATTGTGGTCCCTAGTCGCGGCTCAAAACTGCTCGGCAGCACCTTAAAAACCGAGCTAACTCGTGAACATTTACAGCAAACCTTAGTCGATGGCTTCTTCCCTGCCGTGGCCATTCACGAGCAACCACAACAAAAAATGCGCGGCGCTTTGACCCAAATGAGTTTGCCCTACGCACAAGATGCTGGTATCACGCGCCACATTGCAGCGTTTTTAAGCAAGCAAGCGAATGCGCAAGGCCAATCGACCCAAGCGCAAACCGACGCATTGCCATTTGTCATGCCAGGGCTGAGCAGTATGTCAGCCGCGCACAGCGATTTTATTAAACCCAATGCGATCTTGCTCAATGGTGGGGTGCTGAAATCACCACTGCTTACCGAGCGTTTGCTCTCAACGATTAATGGCTGGTTAAGCCAAGCCAATCACCCGGCGGCGAAATTGCTGCAAGGGGTTGATCTCGATCTGGCTGTGGCACGCGGTGCCGCCTATTACGGCGTAGTACGGCAAGGACAAGGGGTGCGGATCCGTGGTGGGATCGCTTCGGCTTATTATGTGGGCATTGAAAGCGCAATGCCGGCCATTCCTGGCTTCGCGCCACCAATGGAAGCACTTTGCGTGGCTCCATTTGGCATGGAAGAAGGCTCCAACGCGCAAGTGGCTCAGCGTCAATTTGGCTTAGTGATTGGCCAGCCGGTACATTTCCAATTCTATGGTTCAACGGTACGCCGTGATGATTATCCGGGAACCCATTTAGTCGACTGGACTTACGATGAGTTAACTGAGCTACCACCGATTCAGATCACCTTACCCGCAGAGCAAGGCCGCCGCATCGGTGACGTAGTGCCAGTCACTCTCGCCACTCGGGTGACAGAATTGGGTACTCTGTGTCTTGAAGCGATTGCCGCTGATAACGGCCAAACTTGGCATGTAGAGTTTGATGTGCGTGATAAGCCAAGCTCTGAGACTGATCACGCTTAATCATTGATTTATGACTCCCGATGGAGTGCGGCATCGCTTGCGGTGCCGCAGAACGTTTATTATGACGAGGTAGCACATGTCATCTGCTCGTTTTTTGGTCGGCATTGATCTTGGCACCACCAACACTGTGGTGGCTTTCTGTGAGCTGAACGATAACCTGCAACAAGCTCCGATCGAAATTTTTCCAGTCGATCAGTTGGTCGGTCCCGGTGAAGTGTTACGCCAACCACTGCTGCCCTCTTTTCGCTATCATCCCGCTCCAAATCAATTTAGTGATGCAGATTTAACCCTACCCTGGTCATCACAACCGGTTGACGGTGATTTACCCCAGGTGATCATTGGCCAATGGGCGCGTGAACTGGGTGCAAAAATCGAAGGCCGACAAGTCACCAGTGCCAAAAGTTGGTTGTCACATCCGCATGTTGATCGCACTCAGCCGATTCTGCCTTGGGGCGCTGCTGCGGATGTCGAGCAAGTCTCACCACTGATTGCCAGTGCCAGTTATCTCAATCACATTCGTCAAGCTTGGGATCATCGTCATCCTTCCGATCGATTAGCGGCGCAGCAAGTCGTGGTTACCGTCCCTGCTTCGTTTGATGAAAGTGCCCGAAAATTAACACTTGAAGCAGCAAAATTAGCTGGGCTACCTGAGATTCTGCTGCTTGAGGAGCCCCAAGCGGTCTGCTATGACTGGCATCATCGCCATCAAGCGGAAGCAGGTGATATTTTACACTCGGCACCGCTGATTTTAGTGTGTGATGTGGGAGGCGGCACCACAGATTTAAGCTTGATCGCCGCTCAATTTGATCCGCAACAAACCCTACAGTTAAATCGAATCGGGGTTGGTGATCATCTGATGCTTGGCGGGGATAACCTCGACCTTGCGTTGGCGCATATCGTTGAAACTCGGCTTAAACAACAGCAGGGCAATCAAGCGAAAACCTTAAGCACGGCGAGCTTATCCAAACTGATCCAGCAAACCCGCCAAGCCAAAGAACGCCTGCTGGCCGCCAATTCACCAGAGCAGATCAACATCACTTTGCTGGGTAGTGGTTCAAAATTACTCACTGGAGCTCAAAGTGTTAGCCTAAGCCGTGCTGAAGTACATCAACTCGCGCTTGACGGTTTTTTTCCACTCACTCCCCGAGAAACCAGACCAGAAAAACGCCGCCGTGCGGTGGTTGAGTTTGGCTTGCCATATGCGGCAGATCCGGCGGTGAGCAAACACATTGCTGAATTTCTCAGTCAACCTCACGCAGCTGAGCAAACATCAACCGGTAAAACACCACCGTTACCGACAGCTCTGCTGCTCAATGGCGGTGTTTTTAACAGTGAACTGATTAGCTCGCGTCTGGTCACTCTGCTCAGCCAATGGCTAGGGCGGCCAGTTACCCTACTCGATAACCCACATCCCGACCGGTCGGTGGCACTCGGCGCAGTCGCCTATGCCAAAGCCACACGCGGCGCACAACTGAAAATTGGCGGCGGAGCGGCTCGCTCTTATTTTCTTCATTTGCCGGAAAAAAACCGACTCGGTAACGCGCTCTGTTTGCTCGCGAAAGGCAGTCGCGAAGGGCAAGAAATTCGCCTCACTAGCCGCCGTTTTGCACTTACTGTTGGTGAACCAGTCCGTTTTAATTTACTGACTTCAACCCATGATCAGATCAGCTCTGATGGCAAAATACAAAATGGAGCCTTGGTCGCGATCGACCCTGATAAATTTCAGCCTTTGCCACCTTATATTGTCAGCTTGCCAGCCTTGAATATCGGGGAATTGGCCGCCAATCAAAAACAGCGCGTTGCCGTGCAACTGGCCTGCCAATTAACCGAAGTGGGCACATTAAACATGGTGTGCATCAATCCCGATGATGAGACTCAGCGCTGGCAAGTGGAGTTTGCGGTTCGTGGCAAGACAACGGCCAGCCCTGAACAGCAAACTGAATCAGTGGGTGACTCAACACAATTACAAGCCGCCAAAGCGTTAATCAGCGCCGCATATAGCGCCAATAAAACCAATGCTGATCAACAAACCATTAAAACCCTGACTAAAGCCTTAGAACAACGCTTAGGCAAGAGGGATGCATGGGATTTTGCCACGCTGCGTAGCCTATTTGATATTCTGTTACTTGGCCGCAAACGTCGCCGTCGCTCAGAGCTGCATGAAAAAAACTGGCTACGCCTCGCTGGATTTAGTTTGCGCCCTGGATTTGGTGATGCGAGCGACAGTTGGCGGATTGAGCAACTCTGGGCGCTGTATCAAGCTGGTATCCAATTTAGTAATTCACAAGGTTGGACCGATTGGTGGGTATTGTGGCGGCGAGTGGCGGGAGGCTTAAATCAAGCCCAACAAGAAACCGTGCTGGCCGATATCGCTAAATATTTACATCCAAGCGCAATGCGCAGCGTGGCTTCAAGCAAAGAAGCCCAAGAGAAAGGCTATGAGGCGATGGTACGCTTGGCCGCCTCACTCGAACATCTGCATGTCGACGATAAAACCCTGCTCGCGACTTGGTTTCTCAATAAAGCGCTCAATCATAACCAGTACCAACAAGCCCATTGGTGGGCTTGCGGTCGTTTAGCCGCGCGCACGCCATTGTACGGTAGTTTGCATACCATACTACCCAAAGATCAAATCGAGGATTGGTTACCCAAACTGTTGCAGCAAGATTGGCAACAACAGCCAATGTGCGCTTTTGCTGTCGTCATGATGTGTCGCAAGACCGGCGATCGTAGCCGTGACGTCAGTGAAGAGTGGCGAGCCCAAGTAGTGAGCAAGCTAAAACAGAGCCGAGTGAGTGAATCATGGATTCATTTGGTCAGTGAGGTGATGGAATTGAATGCCAACGAAACCCAACGAGCATTTGGGGAAAGTTTACCGCATGGCTTGATGCTACTCGGTTAATGCTGCTAGGTTTATACGATTAGGCTTATACGGTTGGTTTTATAATGTCAGCTTGATATGACTAACACCATAACCGACCGGTACCTTTTACAATGCAGGGGAAACACCCCCTGCTTGTCATGATTGCACTACCTAGGCGACAAATATAACTACTTAAGCTCGCGTTAAGTATTAAAAAAGGTGTAGAATTCGTGCCCCAACAATCCCAAACCAGCGAGCATGGCTTGCCAGTTAAGGGAATAACAGCTGCCGCCCACCATCAAACCGTATTGAGTGTTGTGGGGTAGTCACTACTGTGACCCGTTAGCTGATACTTCATTCAACAATATCATGACTATTATTACGCCGGTGGAAATCGAAATTTCGATAAAACACACCCGCTTGGGTTGCCAATAAGCCTATGGAACAAGATAAATTTACACATATTTTTCGTTTGCCGGGTTCAATTCAAGTCCGAATCGCTAAATGGCAACAAACCTTTCGCGGTAAGTCTGATTTAGTGCTGCATCAGGCATTAGTGGCACGTAATCATCACTATCAACAAACCGAGTTTCAACCCAAAGGTTGGTGCGTCAATCTGTTTGATAGTGATGAGATTTCGATTACTCATCACGGTGACTATATCCAAACAGCCATGCGCACTATGCTGGATAGAAAAGTCTCTTATAAACGCCTCTATTTATCTCGTTTGACGCTTGAGGAAGCGAAGGCTGAGCTACAACGCTTTAAAATAACTTGGATTAACCAACATAACCGCGTCGCGGTGCGTTTTAACCAGATTCAAAAGAACGCTTTTCTTGAGTATGCGCAAGAGGAAATTGAGACACTCTACCCCGCGATTCCAGAGCAAGGCTTTGATCGTGAATTATGGAATCGTTTGGTTGTTCAAGAGTTGGGACCGGCTGCGCATTATCAAGACCCTTATTTTGTGCTGCCAGATGAAAATGCATTAGCCAAACATGCTCAAGCTCAGCAAAAAAAATCGGCGCATCATCGTGGCAAAGCTAATCACAGCAAAACTAGCAACACCAAATCTAACCATGCAAAATTCTCAGCGCAGCATAAGTCGAACAGGGATTTTCATGGCAAACATCCTAGCCCCCAAAAGCCGCGTTATCCCTTATAAAGCAATGCCTCACCAATAATATCGCGATCCTTAATCAATAGGATCAACAAGATAAGAACAGGGTGCCAAAGGTACTAAAAGCCGGTCAGCGCGAGCTCCGGCTTAATTAGCGTGACAAGATCACCTTAGTGAGTCACATCATCTGGTCGGCGGCCAAACTCCGCTTGTTCAAAAATATCGGCCAAGGTTTTTTGCCGTTTAAGCGGCTTTCTGCGTGAGCGCTTGGCTTCAAAATGTTGTTCTACCTGCTGTAAAGTCTCTTCATGCTGTTTAGCTGCTTCAAGAAAATCAGGGTTGTTCATCGCCTGTTGGCGCAAACGGTTAACACGTTCGAGTCGATCAGAAAACATATTAAGCCCTCATTTACTGTATATAATTACAGCATAGTCCACTTTATTGACTTGTCAATCAAAACACTGGCTTTTCATACAGTATTTTTTATATGATGCTGCAATTAAGTAAACAAGCAGAACCGGTATGCTATCTATCGCTCATTGTAAGCGCCTATAAGGAAAGTAGCTTGTCGTTAAGCGCATTGCGCACAGTGGTGCGATGATCCAAATAGTGATTCAGTCCAGCGTAGCGTAACTGGCAAGCAGGACACTCACCGCAGCCATCACCCATCAATCCGTTGTAACAGGTTAGCGTGTGATGACGGATCAGCTCTAGCGCACCCAGTTGATCGGCTAAAGCCCACGTTTCCGCTTTATTTAACCACATTAGCGGAGTTTTAATCGTCAATGGCAGATCCATCCCCTTAGCTAACGCTTGGTTCATCGCTTGTACAAACTCATGGCGACAGTCTGGATACCCTGAAAAATCGGTTTCACATACCCCAGTAATGATGGTGGTCGCGCCAATTTGATAGGCATAAATACCGGCCAAGGTTAAAAATAGAATATTGCGCCCAGGCACAAATGAATTGGGTAAACCGTTCTCTTGCAACTGATGAGATACAGGAATGTCATCACGCGTCAGTGAGCTTATCGCCAATTCATTAAGCAAACCGACATCCATCACTTTATGCGCTGCAACACCTAACTGCTTTGCCAATCTTTGTGCTACTTCTATCTCTAATTTATGGCGCTGGCCATAATCAAAAGTAATCGCGTGTACCTCATCAAATTCTTGGCATGCTTGAACCAAACAAGTGGTTGAATCTTGTCCTCCGCTAAACACGACGACCGCTTTTTTCATGTTGTGCTCCTTTATAAGCAATATTGATATTGTGATGGGCTTGGATCAGTGGCCACGCTGTGCGAGCAGACCATAATCGAGAAGGTGATCAAGTTCAATTTAAATACCTAACCTGCCAGCAAAATCACCACGACTTTCATTTTTGAGCAGCTTTGCTCACTGTTGAGGGTGAAAATGTATATAATCACACGCCTTGTTGTTCAATTTTAGCTAGGTATCTGATGTACAAATTGATTGCGCTCGATATGGATGGCACGCTGCTCAATAGCCAAAAGCAAATTTCTCCCCGCACCAAACAGGCAATTGCCGACGCACGTCAACAAGGCATTCAGGTCGTGCTGGCTTCTGGCCGCCCGCTTGATGGTATGCGCAGTAAATTGGAAGAATTACAACTGACCAGCGATCAAGATTATGTGCTGTACTACAACGGTTCTATGGTAGCGAATGTCGCCAGTGGTGAAATTATTTATCAGCAGATCATTGATGGCCACGCAGCGAAACGCGTTGCACGTTTAGCACAACAGCTTGAACTCAATTGCCATGCGTTTAGCCAAGAGCATGGGTTGATCACCCCACAAACCAGCCAATACACTCAAGTTGAAGCCAACATCAATGGTCTTAACATTACCGAAATGGATTTTGAACAGTTAGCGGACGATCACCCGATCATTAAAGCGATGATTGTCGGTGAGCCAGAAAAACTAACTCAGGCGATTGCTCAATTAGCGCCACAGTGGCGAGAAGAGTTTACGGTGGTACAAAGTGCGCCATTTTTCTTAGAGTTTCTCAATACCGGCAGCAATAAAGGGGTTGGGGTAAAAGCGATTGCGGAACATTTAGGGATTGCAGCCCATGAAGTGATCTGCATGGGTGATGCCGAAAATGATCACCATATGCTCGAATATGCCGGACTCGGTATTGCGATGGCCAATGCGATGGATGAAACCAAACAACTGGCCGATCACATCACGTTGAGTAATGACCAAGATGGCGTAGCGATTGCGATTGAACGCTTTGCGCTCAGAGGCTCGCAGCACGCTTAACGATCTCGGCACACGAAACATCATCTGCCCGTTAAATTGAATGAGGCGGAAAACTCAGCGGCAAGCAACGGTTTGAACATTGCTTGCCGTTTTTATCGGTGGAAAATCAGTGGCGTTAAATCTGCGTGGCTAATTTTAAGCACCGCGCTTTGCCTTGCAATAACGCATATTGCTGACTGGCCGCGGGGATCAACACACACACGTTTTGTGCCTGTTGTTGAGCTTGAGCCAACAGAGCACTCAACTCAACCGGTGATTCAAAACTCTGCCGCTGCGCATCACGGCGGCACAGATCAATAAACTCAAACGGGCAATTTAGTGTATGCAACACCAGCTCGGCTTGCTGCATATGGCGCAGCGCTTTCAGCGCTAGCAGCTCAACATCCGATCCAAACTCAATCCATGTTGTACTCCATACCTTAGCACTGGGTTGAGTGAGTAAATGCTGATAAATCGACTCTAACACATCTCGATCTTGCGCATGCTGCACTTGTGGATCGGCAAAAAAACGCTCCCAAAACTGGCGACGCAGATCAACATTAGGCAGAGACTGCTTAATCGAATTACGTTTTGATGCAGCAAAATCCGCCAGCAGCGCCAAGTTATGCGCCAATACCGACTCTAAGGTTTGACGAATATTGCGCACCAATACTGGCGAAGCACCACCGCTGGAAATTGCTAATTGAATGCGCCCTCTTTCGATCATCGAGGGTGTAATAAAATCGCAGTAGGGTTGATCATCGACCACATTGACTAAAATCCCCTGCTGTTTGGCATCTTGATAAACTTGATGATTGAGTTGGGGATTGTCCGTGGTTGCCCAGACTTGGAGATAACGTTTATCTAACCAACGGGATGAGTAAAAATGCTGGATCCAAGTACACTTACCTTGCTCAATCCACGATTGCAAAGTGGCGCTAACTTGCGGTGAAATCACCGTCACCTTGGCATCCGCTCGGAGTAACGCATCAATTTTTCGGCAAGCGACTTCTCCACCGCCCACCACTAATACCGGTTTATTGGTTAAATCCAAGAACAACGGGAAATAGCGCATAGTCCATCTTATCGGTATCCATCCTGAATTGGCCCATGCTACCAAAAATGGGGCAATAAAAGCATCCAATAACCGAAAGCAAATAAAATCTGTGCAAATTTTGCCACCAAACCAGTGAAAGCGACCAAATTTCAGCCTAACGGCAGCATAAATAAATGGCACTCGATTTTCCCACCCTCACGCCATTCTGTTGCACCACTTTGTTGCCTTGTTGCACCATTTACATTTACTTAACAGTTCGCCATGCTGAATAGCGTAACTGGGCGGGATCGACTAACTCACTCTTTTCACGAATGGTTTGAGAAATCGGACATCCTTACCTACGCTTACTGCGAATTGATTCATTAATGTGCAAGCACGGTGGTGAAGTCTAACCAACAAATCACTTTCAACTTATAAAGCACCATCACACAACATCGTAAAACCCCTGGTATCAGGTGTCACTCAGTCAACAATGGATTACCCAAAACAGAGTAAACAGGAAGGATACAAATGGCGAATAAATTCACGATTCTTGCTTCTGTCGTCACTGCCTCATCTGCGTTGCTGTCTTATTCGGCATCCGCGGCACCCAGCACGCTCGACAAAGTGTTATCTCAAGGCGTACTGACTTGTGGTGTCAGTACTGGTTTGCCCGGTTTCTCTAACCCTAATGCGAAAGGAGAATGGGAAGGGATCGACGTGGAGTATTGCCAAGCATTGGCGGCGGCGGTGCTGGGGGATAAAACCAAAGTCAAATATGTGCCACTCACCGCCAAAGAGCGTTTCACTGCGCTGCAATCGGGCGAAATTGATGTGCTGTCGCGTAACACTACTTGGACGTTACAACGTGACAGCACCCTAGGTCTTAACTTCGTTGGGGTCACTTACTACGATGGCCAAGGTTTTATGGTCAAAAAAGAGTTGGGGGTAAAAAGTGCCAAAGAATTGGATGGTGCGTCGGTTTGTGTTGAATCAGGTACCACCACTGAACTTAATCTTGCCGATTATTTCCGTAATAACGGCATGAGTTATAAACCGGTAGTGTTTGATACTGGAGCTCAAACCTCAAAAGGTTTTGATGCGGGTCGCTGTGATGTACTCACCACCGATCAGTCCGGTCTTTACGCGCTGCGCCTCAATCTAGAAAAACCCGATTCGGCAATGGTGTTACCGGAAATTATTTCCAAAGAACCGCTTGGCCCCGTGGTGCGTCAAAATGATGATCAATGGTTCAGCGTGACAAAATGGGTGCTGTTCGCCATGATCAATGCCGAAGAATATGGCATCACCTCGAAAAACGTTGAACAAATGCTGAAATCCGACAATCCAGATGTAAAACGGATCTTAGGCTTGGATGGCCCTAAAGGTAGCGGACTAGGGATCCGTGATGACTGGGGGTATCAGATCGTAAAACAAGTCGGTAACTATGGTGAGATCTTCGAGCGTACTGTGGGTACAGGCTCACCACTTAAAATTGACCGTGGTGTCAATGCGCTGTGGAATGCAGGTGGTTTCATGTATGCCCCACCGATCCGCTAATTGATCATCATAATCTGTCACCCTCTGACCGTGCTTGTGGCTTGTGTTGCGCACAAGCACGGCCACTAACAACGCGGCACAAGGCTTGTCGCCGCACACACAAAATGGATAAGAGGTTATCGCTGTATGAAGCCTATCAATAAAGCGATGTCACACCCTTCTGACGCGCAGACTAAGCATACCCATTTCCTGTATAACCCAACTTTTCGCTCTGCTCTATTTCAATTGATCGCCGTTGGTATCGTCGCTTTTGTGCTATTCACTATCGTGAATAACGCGCTCACCAATTTGGCATCGCGCGGTATCGCGACCGGATTTGCCTTTTTAGAGCAGCCCGCGGGCTTTGGTATTAGCCAATCTCTGGTGGCGTATGATGAAACCTACAGTTATGCGCGCACATTTTTAGTCGGGCTACTGAACACTGCGCTGGTTTCCGTGCTGGGGATTCTTTTTGCTACATTACTCGGATTTATATTAGGCATTGCCCGTTTATCTCGTCACTGGCTGATCAGCCGCTTAGCCACCGTATATATCGAGATCTTCCGAAATATTCCATTGCTGCTGCAGATCTTCTTTTGGTACTTCGTGGTGTTACGTGCCCTTCCCTCAACCAAACAAAGCATGCACCTTGGTGAATGGTTCTATCTTAATATTAAGGGACTGTATCTTGCCAAACCGGTGTTTGGTACTGGCAGCGGATGGGTAGCAATGGCGCTGATTATTGGGGTGATCGCCTGCTGGCTATTGAGCATTTGGGCCCACAACCGTCAACGCTTGACAGGTCAGCAAACCCCAATTTATCGCTATGTTTTGTTATGCTGTGTGGCATTGCCATTGATGGTGTATTGGCTGCTAGGCCAACCGATTGGGCTGGAATATCCGGTTCTACGCGGCTTTAATTTCCAAGGTGGGATCTCGGTTCTGCCTGAATTTGCGGCATTATTGGTGGCCTTAACCATCTATACCGCGTCATTTATCGCCGAGATTGTGCGCTCAGGGATCAACGCGGTCAATCACGGCCAAACTGAAGCAGCGATGTCCCTTGGCCTGCCCCGTTCGCACACCTTGAAATTGATCATTATTCCTCAAGCGCTACGCATTATTATTCCACCCTTGACCAGCCAATATCTGAATTTAACCAAAAACTCCTCTCTAGCAATGGCGATCGGTTATCCCGATTTGGTGTCCGTTTTTGCGGGAACCACTCTTAACCAAACTGGCCAAGCAATTGAGATTATTTCAATGACCATGCTGGTTTATTTGAGCCTAAGTTTAATTACTTCAGCCTTAATGAATCTGTACAACCGCAAAGTGGCTCTGGTGGAAAGATAATTATGAACAGACATCAATTTCAGCCGAACCTGCCACCGCCAGTCAATCACACCGGGTTAGTCCGTTGGCTACATAAAAACTTATTTAATGGCCCGTGGCACACGATGGCGACGTTAGTTTTAGGTTATTTCGCACTGCAAGGTATTTGGCAGCTTGTTGATTGGGCAATCATTAATGCCAACTGGCGTGGTACCACCCGTGAGGATTGCACGCTCGATGGCGCTTGTTGGGTATTTATTCGTATGCGCTGGGAGCAATTTATGTATGGTTTCTACCCAGCCAGCGAACTATGGCGACCACGGCTGTTTTTCTTTACGCTCGCGCTCTTAATCGCCTTACTGGCCTATGAAAAAACACCGAAAAAAGGCTGGCTCTGGCTATTTTTCGTCAATATCTATCCCTTATTTGCCAGCTTGCTACTCTATGGCGGTATGTTTGGACTCAAGGTAGTCGAAACCCACCAATGGGGTGGATTGTTAGTCACTTTAATCATCGCTTTAGTCGGCATCATTGCTTCGCTACCGATTGGCATCGTGTTGGCCTTAGGACGACGCTCTAACATGCCGATCATTCGCAGTTTGTGCACCGTATATATTGAAGTATGGCGGGGCGTTCCACTGATCACGGTGTTGTTCATGGCCTCGGTCATGCTGCCGCTGTTTTTAGCGCAAGGCAGTGACATTGACAAACTGCTGCGTGCCTTGATTGGAGTTGCAATGTTTAGTGCTGCTTACATCGCAGAGGTGATTCGTGGCGGTCTACAAGCGATCCCTAAAGGCCAATACGAAGCGGCCGATGCACTCGGTTTAAGCTACTGGAAAAAAACCGGGCTAATCATTTTGCCGCAAGCGCTGAAAATCACCATTCCGCCGATTGTGAATACCTTTATTGGCCTATTTAAAGATACCAGTTTGGTGCTGATCATCGGCATGTTCGATGTATTAGGCATCGGCCAAGCCGCTAACACCGACCCGAATTGGCTCGGCTTTGCTACTGAAAGTTATGTTTTTGTCGCGTTAGTGTTCTGGATCTTCTGCTTTAGCATGTCGAGATATTCGATTTGGCTCGAAGGCAAACTCCATACCGGTCACAAACGATAAGTCACTTTGCAAGGAATCTAGTATGACGCAACCACTCAACGCTCCTTTGATGATCCAAATTACCGATATGAATAAGTGGTATGGCCAATTTCATGTCCTGAAAAACATTAATCTAGCCGTTAAAAAAGGTGAAAAAATCGTCATTTGTGGCCCCTCAGGCTCGGGCAAATCCACCATGATCCGCTGTATTAATCGTCTTGAAGAGCATCAAACTGGGCAAATTACCGTTGCGGGTCACCAATTAACAGCAGATTTAAAAAACATCGAATTGGTACGCCGTGAAGTGGGTATGTGTTTTCAGCACTTTAATCTGTTTCCTCATCTCACGGTTTTAGAAAATTGTACCCTCGCGCCGATTTGGGTCAAAAAAATGCCCAAGCAACAAGCGGAACAGATCGCGATGAAATACCTGACCCGGGTACGGATTCCTGAGCAAGCGGATAAATATCCGGGCCAGTTATCCGGAGGTCAGCAGCAACGGGTGGCGATTGCCCGTTCACTGTGCATGAATCCACAAATTATGCTGTTCGATGAACCAACCTCAGCACTTGATCCAGAAATGGTACGCGAAGTGCTGGATGTGGTGGTCGAACTGGCAGAAGAAGGGATGACCATGCTGTGTGTTACCCATGAAATGGGATTTGCCAAAGAAGTCGCGGATCGAGTGATTTTTATGGATGCTGGAGAGATCATTGAACAAAACCACCCACAAGCATTCTTTGCCAATCCACAATCAGAGCGTACGCAAAATTTTCTCGCTCAAATTCTGCACCATTAGCGGCCGCCATTGCCATTCAATTCACTAAAAGCCACTAATCCCCGAACAGCCTAGCTAGTAGCTCGGGGATTGAGCTTATGGATTTGCTCAGCATTCACCGACTGTAAAACCCATGAAATATTGCGTTACAACTCATCATCACTTTTGTCATCAATTTTGATTATTATGAGTTCAAACAGCACAAAGGGCTTGAAATTTATAGCCGAGAGCCTCATAACTGTTGCCATGCAATCAGTACTTTTAACAGAGGAAAAGTATGAACACGCCAATGTTTACCAGAACGTCCAGCTTGGAACGGACCCTTGAAACCAACAAGGTTTTGAAAAACACCTATTTCCTGCTTTCGATGACCCTTGTCACCAGCGCAATTGCTGCAATGGCGACCATGGCTATCGGCATTTCTCCTATCATCGCGTTAGTGATGCAATTAGCCGCGATTGGTATTCTGTTTTTTGTGATGCCAAAAGCGATTAATTCATCGTCAGGCGTGGTATGGACTTTTGTGTTTACCGGATTGATGGGGGCAGCCCTTGGTCCAATGCTCAATTTCTATGCGGCGATGCCAAATGGTCCAGTTGTGATTGCTCAAGCACTCGGCCTGACCGGTATGGTGTTCCTCGGTCTGTCGGCTTACACCATCACCAGCAAGAAAGATTTCTCTTTCATGCGTAATTTCTTATTCGCAGGCCTGATCATTGTGATTGTTGCTGCACTGATCAACATTTTCGTTGGTTCAACCGTCGCTCACTTAGCGATCAGCAGCATCTCAGCGCTGGTGTTTTCTGGTTTCATTTTGTTTGATACCAGCCGCATCGTGCGCGGTGAAGAGACCAACTATATTTCAGCCACTATCTCGATGTATCTGAATATTCTTAATCTGTTCACAAGCTTACTGAGCATTCTCGGTATCATGAACGACGATTAATCCAGCGTTTGATCTCGCTCTAGGCCCGATGGAAAACCATCGGGCTTTTTTGTACTTGAGCCTTAGCCTGAGCTTCGCTACCCTAGCCCCAATTCTCCCATCTTAGAATAGTGAATATGTTTGAATATCAAGGTCACACGATTGAAACCGATGCACAAGGTTACTTACTTGATTCGACCCAATGGCAACAAGGGATGATTGCCCTACTTGCGGAGCAAGAAGGCATTGAGCTGACTGATGCACATTTAGAAGTCGTGCTTTTTGTCCGTAATTTCTACGCTGAGTTTAAAACCTCTCCGGCGATTCGTATGTTGGTCAAAGCACTGGAAAAGCAGCACGGTCCAGAAAAAGGCAACAGCAAATATCTGTTTAAGCTGTTTCCTAAAGGCCCAGCCAAACAAGCCACTAAGCTCGCGGGTTTACCCAAACCGGCTAAGTGTTTATAGAGCACGTACGGGTTGCTAAAAATGCAACCCGTGTGTCGCCAACCAGCCGCACGGCAATTTGAGAAAAAATAGCGGCGGGCAGCTCGTTTGATTACCACTACTACAAAATAGCAAAGCCAACATAGCGTTGTCGCGGCAAAGAGACCGAGCGTGTCACCTTAGTGACTCTGGCCGTTTTGGGGCCAATTTGTAACCAAGCATATAATTGGTCCAACTCGGCTAATCCGCCGCACGCAACCACCTCCACTTCACCCGAAGGCAGATTTTTAGCATAACCAGTGAGCCCTAACTTCAAGCCCTGATGAGCGGTGTGGTAACGAAAACCGACGCCTTGCACATGTCCTGCAACAATAAATTGGTGACACTGTTTATCCATTGCTTCACTCCTCGTCAACTCAGTAGCTCAGCCCGGTACTGAACCATTGACAACCGATCATCCGCGGCTGCCTGTAAAGCATAGTCAAGATAGCGCTCCTCCCCCACCATATCCTTCCGACTTGAAGCTGCAGCGGTGTTGGCGACGTTCGCTCACCCCAATCACATAGTTTGCCTATGCTTATGGGGATTCACTCACTTGCCGCCTACCTGCAACTCCAAGTTGTTTGGGTATAAACTGGCTCAATATGATGATTGTGGCTAAATAAATCGCACCAACCACTGAGTGAGCAAGCATACGGCTTTCCTTTGCTTTTCTGGCCCAGTTCCACGACAATAGCCGCCCTGTTTATTTCGATCTGAGTAGCGTAATGACTCCAGCAATTTATTTGGTCAAAGGCCGTGACAAATCTTTGCGCCGTAAACATCCATGGATTTTTTCTCGTGGGATTAGCAAAGTCGAAGGAAACCCAACCTTGGGTGAAACCGTCGATGTTTACTCCTTTGAAGGTAAGTGGTTAGCTAAAGCGGCCTACTCACCGCATTCGCAAATCTCAGCTCGGGTATGGAGCTTTGAACCACAACCGATCGATTGCGCCTTTTTCATTCAACGCATCCAACAGGCTCAACTGCTGCGTAGCGATATTATCCAACGTGATGGATTAACCGGTTATCGTTTAATTGCCGCCGAATCTGACGGCTTACCCGGCATCACCATCGATAAATATCAAGATTTTCTGGTCTGCCAACTGCTGAGCGCGGGCGCGGAATATCATCAGCAAACCTTAATCGATGCCCTGCGCCACTGCTTCCCTGAATGTCATATTTATGAACGTTCCGATGTGGCAGTACGCAAGAAAGAAGGCTTATCAGAGCGGGTTGGCGTATTGCATGGTGAGTTGCCACCTAAATCAGTCGTGATTGAAGAAAATGGCGTCAAAATCAGCGTTGATATCGTTGGTGGACATAAAACTGGTTTTTATCTGGATCAGCGTGATAGCCGTTTGCAATCGATGAAATATGTACAAGATAAAAGCGTGCTCAACTGCTTCTCGTACACCGGTGGTTTTGGCTTGTATGCGCTCAAAGGCGGAGCCAAACGCGTGATCAATGCCGATGTGTCGCAACCTGCACTGGATACGGCCAAGTTCAATGCCGAATTAAACGGTTTTGATATCAGTAAAAAACGCGCGGTATTCTTAAATGCCGATGTGTTTAAATTGCTGCGCGAATACCGCGATCAAGGCACTCGTTTTGATGTGGTGATCATGGACCCGCCTAAATTTGCTGAGTCAAAAGCGCAGCTTGATGGTGCCTGCCGTGGCTACAAAGACATCAATATGCTCGCGATGCAGATTTTAAATCCAGGCGGCACTTTGCTCACCTACTCTTGCTCTGGTCTTATGGATCAAGTGCTGTTTCAAAAAATCATTGCTGATGCCGCTCTCGATGCTGGGCGTGATGTCAAATTTGTGGAGCGCTTTGAGCAAGCCGCCGATCACCCAACCGATACCGCTTATCCAGAAGGTTTTTATCTCAAAGGCTTTGCTTGCAAAGTGTTATAACGAGCGAATAAGCCGCTGTTTGGTTGCAAAATCCAGCACGGCCATCAAAAAACGATCTCAATTGAGATCGTTTTTACTCAGCCAATTATTTTCGACCTTAGTCAAACAAAAATCGAAGTACCCCATCACTCACCTGGCTTCAACACTCTTCAAGCACGTCTTTTTCACCCTTTATTGATTTAACGCATCGCCTAACGCTGCAATTACAGGCATGGTGACGGCTTCTATTTTTTAGAGGTATTCCTATGAGCCTGATTAATACCCAACGCTTGGTTGACCACTTTCTACAACTCATTCAAATTGACAGTGAAACTGGCAATGAAAAACAAATTGCTGAAACACTGGCGGAGCAATTAGGTGAGCTTGGTTTTACGGTGCACAAACTGCCGGTTCCTGCAGACGTCTCCAATGGTTTTAACCTGTATGCACGCCTCGATGGCACTCTTAATGATAGCATTCTGTTTAGCTGCCATATGGATACCGTAGCACCGGGCAATGGTATTGAACCCATCATCGAAGATGGCATTATTCGCTCTAAAGGCAATACGATTTTAGGTGGCGATGACAAATCGGGAATTGCTGCCATCTTAGAAGCGGTACGCGGATTAAAAGAGCGTCAACAAGCGCATAAAACGATTGAAATCGCGTTTACTGTGCATGAAGAAGGTGGTTTAAAAGGCTCTGAACACTTTGATATGAGCCAAGTTCAATCCAAAACTGCCATCGTATTAGATACTGGTGGCCCAATTGGTACTATCGTACGTGCCGCACCAGGTCAACAAACGATTACCACTGTGATCAAAGGTAAACCGGCTCATGCTGGCCTCGTTCCGGAAGATGGGATCAGCGCGATTGCCGTAGCCGCCGATGCGATCACGCAGATGAAACTATTGCGTATTGATCAAGAAACCACCGCCAATATTGGTATTGTGCAGGGTGGTCAAGCGACCAATATTGTGATGCCTGAGTTGAAAATTGTTGCAGAAGCTCGTTCATTGAATGACGAAAAACTGGAAGCGCAAGTGCAGCACATGATTGAAACTTTCGAGCGCGCGGCACAAAAACATGGCGCTCAAGTCGAGATCACCTCAACCCGTGCTTATAACGCGTTTAAGTTAGCAGACGATCATCCGCATATTCAAGCGATAAAAGCCAGTTTTAGCGCGATTGGTATTGAGCCACAAACCAAGCTCAGTGGTGGCGGTAGCGATGCCAATAACTTTAATGCTAAAGGCTTAACCACGGTTAACCTCTCAACCGGTATGGCGAAAGTGCATACCACCGAGGAATATATCGCGATTGCCGATATGGTCAAAATTGCCGAATTTGTTTGTGCTTACACCACTGCTTAAATCCATTTAGGCCCACAAAAAACCGGAACATCAACGGTTCCGGTTTTTTGTATTTGCTGATGTGGATTAATTCGACGTATCCGTTACTAAGTCGGACTTGCTGCGTAAACGTAGTAAACCCACAAACAACAAGATCAATAATGGATAGCGTAAAGTTGCACCAATCAAAGTGTACAATCCACTATAGCTAAACGGCTCAATCGCCGATGAAATTCCCTGATTGACCACCAGTAAGCTCACGATCATCAGCAGAGCATCGCGCAATGAAAGTACGCTTGGCGCAGGTTTAAGCCAAGTGACCACACCTGAAATCGTGACTAATACCGCCAGCCACTGAGTAAAGATCGGCTGTGGCCAAATAACCAGTAGCATTGCACAACCGATCGCCAACCCCCACCAAATCGGCTGGGTGCTTAATAAAGCCCTAACATTCACCTCAGGTTTGAGATCAAGCCGGATAATATGCCAAGCCACTAAACCACCAAACAGCGCGCCGATGGCGATATCACTAACAAAAGCGCTAGCCGAATAAAAAGAGGCCAATGCTAGCCAAGCAAAAATAGCACCCCATAGGCGCATCACCCAACGTAAAGTCAACTCTTCTCGCGCATGCCACAGCAGCACACCAAAGCAACTCCATAGTGCAATCGGTAAGTTTGGGAAAGAAAAACCGTGACTAGGAAATAATTCCAATCCCGGCTGATAAACGTGCGGTTTTACTAAAGCAAAACCTTGCTGAGCGACTAAGCAAAGTAACGAGGTCACGCTCATAGCAAATAAGATTTTGTAGCAATATGCTTTACCTAGTTGCCAATACACTAATGGCAATAGTACTAGGCTAATCACTGGCAGGCTAAAAAGCATACCGGTTAAGATTAAATTGGGTAACCACGGCATAGAATTTTGCAGCCAAGACAGCGCATGTTGTAGATGGTTGAGCCACTCCAGTTCGACTTGCTGAAAGCGTGGTGCAGCCCGACTCAGTTCAACCACATAATCGACCGCTTGATCTTCGGCTTGTTTAGCAAAATCAACAATCGCTGCCCATTGCTGGGTATAGCGATACTGCTCGGGTTTGATATGACGAGGATTGATCAACATCGCCGATACGGTTTCTACACCATAATCCGGAGCAAACCAGATTGGCAGCTCATTGCCACCTAAAGCATTTTGATAAGAATAAGCAATGATCTGCGATTCACTGACACACTCATACACTAATGCCGTAGCAGTCTGCCCCAATAAACGTTCAACAGAAACGACCATGCCTGTTTCTTGCCAAGTTTCCCGTTGCGCCGCCATCGGAGGTGTTTCTCCGGCTTCAATTGTGCCTCCAGGCAATGACAGTTTTCCGGTCAAAACTTCTTTGGTTAACACCAACTTATTATCCGCTCGGATCAGACACAGTGCACCACGATAAGCGGCACTATCCCCTTGATTCGCTTGCACCCAATCAGGTGCTCCAATACTCAAAAAAACCACTAACACCAGCAAAAGTACGCGAACATGTGCCAACAAGGTACGATTTCCTTTTAAAAAATGAACTGACTTAAACCAGCGGCTTACGCAACCAATGAATATGCTGAACAAATCCAGCGCCCTGATAAAAATCTTGCGCGCTACGGTTAAAATCCCACACTTCAACAAACATCTGTTTGACGCCGTAATCTTTGAAAACATGCTCTAATTTATGGCATAACTGACTGGCAATCCCTTGACCACGAAATGCTGGAACCACATAAAGTTCATCAACACTGCCCATCGACACTGGCTGGCTGACGGTTGAAATCAGCTCACAAAAGTGTCCCGAAATAAAACCAACCAATTGCCCTGCATGCTTAGCCACATATACCAAACACTGAGGATCATCCAAATAGCGAGCAATACTCTTTTCTTGTTCAATCTCGTGGGCGGTTTTGAAATGTTCAGGACTCTGCTGATGGTGCTCATCATGCAATTCAAACATCAATTGATTGAGTTGCTCTAAATCGGCACTGCTCGCCGCCGAGAGTGATAGCTGGGTCATGGTGTGATTTTCATCAATTTATTGTGGAACGAAATTGTATAGGAAGACCTAATAAAAATCAGCTCAGTGAATAATGATTTACTGCTATCCGCCTGTTATCCGCGTTGCATAAATGAGACGAGCACCAAAAATATTACTCACCGCGCAAGACACAAGCCAGGTTTAAGCTCGATCGGTGTATAGTTTATTGATTTAGATTAAAATTTAACCACTCGATAAATAGATTACCATCGCGATGGTTGGCGTTATGGCGTAACAAATAATGGCGAGTTTCACAAGCGATGCGCCAGTCTCCCACCAACACTAATTCACCTCGATCGAGAAGCTGTTGCACTAAAATGTCTTTGACTAATAAGACACCTAATCCAAATGTGGCCGCTTCGATGGCGAGTAATGAGTGATCAAACTGCATAATTGGCTTACTCACGGACTGATCATAGCCCAAACTAGCCAACCAATATTTCCAATTTTCTCGATAGCCAGAGGTTGCCAATTTGGCCGCTTGTGCCAAATCGGCCAAATCATTAATCGGGTGCTGCTGTAAATAATCCGGGGCGGCAACCGCAATCCAATGCTCATCAATTAAGCATATGGCCTCCGTTTGCTCAATCGGTAACGTACCATTAATGATCTCAATATCGGCACGCTGATTAGAATTGGGGTAAGGGTTAGAGGTAGTGGAAATTTTCAGTTCAATTTGTGGATTTTGTTGTCGAAACTCAGCTAAGCGAGGGATCAACCACTGATGACAATAACTCTGGGCAATGTGTAGAGTCAATAAGCGGCGGCGCTTGCGTGCAAATAGCTGCTCGGTTCCAACCGAAAGGGAATCAAATACCTGGGTCAGTAACGGTAAGTAATATTCAGCTTCCTCCGTCAGCACTAATTTAGAGCCACTGCGTTCAAACAAGGTCGCATTAAGATAAAGTTCTAACTGTTTAACCTGCTGACTGACTGCCGCACGCGTCACGTTGAGCTCAGCCGCCGCGTTGGTCAGGCTTTTGAGTCGAGCGGCAGATTCAAAAGCCTTAAGAGCATTCAGTGGCGGCAAAAAACGTTGCCAGTGTTGGTCAAAAGCGCGAGGCGACATAAATAAACGATGTAGTGAAACCAACGTTTATACTGCCAAGCAAATATGACAATCCGGTTACACCACCTTATCCGCCTTACCGGCAGCTCCTGCCAATTTAGCTAACCATTTATCCCAAATCATCGGCTTGCGTTCTTGATCTTCAGCCTCTTCTTTGCGGCGCACCGCATTTCGGACCAACATCGCCCCTAACCAACGAATCGGCTCTGGTGGAAATTGTCCTAGTGGGCCTTGTGCTAAACCGCATTGCGACCAAATATCTTGCCGCTCAAGCACCAGTGAAGTCAGAATTTTTGCGCCAATCCGAGTTTGTGCCACACCATTACCTGAGTAACCAAAACCGTACACAATGTTTTTCTGCTGATCCAAATGGCCAAAAAATGGCAAACCGGTCACTGAGCGATCCGATGCTCCGGTCCAATGGTAAGCAAACTGACTCTGATTAAGATCTGGAAATAGCTTTTGGAATGAAGCCGACAGCAATTCAACATAATTACTCGGTTTATTAAACATGGGATCGACGCGATTCGCGTAAGAAAAATGGTTGCCCCCTTTGCCGAGCATCAAACGTCCATCCACGGTATCACGGTAATAATGCACGAAGATACGTGAATCAATCACCGTGGCTCCAGATCTTAGCCCATTACTGGCTAACTGTTGTGGGATGGGATCCGTTATCAACATATCGGAAGAGACCACCACCACACTGCGTTTAAATTGCGTAAAATGTTCCACCATCCAAGCATTGAGCCCTAGCACCACTTTCTGCGCTAAGATTTTGCCGTTGGGAGTGTGAATAACCGCTGGCGAGCCAAAATCTAACTGCTGCATTGGCGTGTTTTCATAAATGTGCACACCCAACTGCAGCGCCAGTCGGCGTAGTTCTCTGACCAGTAATGCAGGCTGTACACTGCCAGCAGCCGGAGAATAATACCCTTCCAGATGTTGCTGAGATCCAGAGACTGCCGATAATTCCGACTTGGTACAAGGTTGCCAACTGTTACAACCGAGCTGAGTTAGTTGCTCAACAATTGGCGCCATTTGCCCTTGTTGTGCTGAATTGGTCGCCGTGTAATAAGTGCCATGGCGCTTTAATTGCGCTTCAAGTTGATGGTCGAGGCAAAATTGTTCTATTTCATAAACCGCATTTTCTGACTCAGCCACCAACCATTTGGCTTGTTGCTCACCAAATAAGCGCTTGAGAGTGGGATACTTAGTTGACCACGTCAACAAACAGCCGCCATTTGCTCCCGAAGCTCCACTTCCACACAACCCTTTATCAATTAAAGCAATCTGTAAATTTGGCTGCTGTTGCTTGAGCATAATCGCCGTCCATAGCCCGGTATAGCCACCGCCGACAATAGCAACATCAGCGCTGATATCTTGCGTAAGTAATTGAGTATCGAGCGGCTGTTCGATTTCAAGGGCTTGTTTAAACCAGTAAGAGAGATGAGGTGACATCGGCATTTCCTTTATATAATTGCTAAAGAAAATGTAACGTGCTAACCGCTTATCACACAGCAACGATTTCTTGCGCTACGCGTAAGCTTTACTAACGATCATCCTAGCTCATTCACTCTTGGATCAATTTCGATGCTGTCACTAAGTCACTTCAATTGATCATTTATACCCAAACAACTTGGAGTTGTAGGTAAGCGGCAAGTAAGTGAGTCCCAATGAGCATAGACAAACGATGTGATTGGGGTGAATGAACATAGCCAACACCACTGCAGCTTCAAGTCGGAAGGGGATATTGAGTCTAATTGAAAGGAGAAGTTGAGCGAACAGCAGAAAAAATTAAGGCAGGATCACTCCTACCTTAATTTGTACTCGAGTAATAAGATCAGAGTGTTAAAGGTCGACAAGCTTGCTCACTGGGAGCCAGATAAGGCGATAAAATCGGTGCCATTCCTTTCAATACTTGAACTGGCAGGGCTGAAGTAAAGGTAAATTTCTCTGAGTTACTGCCAGCAACATAAGCGGTTAAAGTACCAAAATGGCGATCGCCAAGATAAAACACAAAAGTTGCAGTACGGTTGCGTGCTTGTGACTGCACCACGTTGCCAGCCCGATCCACAGTTTGAATTCGATTATCGCCAGTGCCAGTTTTGCCGCCCATCACTACCGGTGTTCCATCGGGCAATTTAAACACCCCTGAAATACGCCGAGCCGTTCCGGTATCCACTACTTGTGACAGTGCGCCGCGTAACGTTCTGGCGACTTCGACCGGCAACACACGCACCCCTTGAGTTTCCACTGGTGAAAATTCGGTTTCAAACGGAGTATCCTGTGCAAAATGTAGATGGTTAATCCGCTGAGTAGGCACGCGTACACCATCGTTCAAAATAATCCCCATCAGCTCAGATAATGCTGCAGGCCTATCGCCTGAGCTGCCAAGCGCGGTCGCAAGCGACGGAACCAAGTGATCAAACGGATAACCTAAACGTTGCCAACTTTGGTGAATATCTAAGAAGGCTTCAACTTCGAGCATAGTACGCACTCGACTATCGCGTGCATTACGATGGCGAGTTTTAAATAACCAGCTATACACTTCTTGCCGTTTATCGCTGCTTGCTGCCACCACATCATTAAAAGTTGCTTGCGAATTTTCATTCAAATAGCCAAGCAACCAAAGCTCTAACGGATGCACCCGGGCAATATAGCCTTGATCTGGCAGTGAATATTTATCTCGCCCATATTTGTTATACAGTTTTTCCAACTGTTTATCGGTCAGTTTACTACGTGCTGCGGTCGGTAATGTCTGATCCATAAACAGGATAAATTCACTGAGTGAGGCTTCCGTCAGCAAGTAACGGTGTACCGCAGCTAAGCGATCTGCACTGGGTTTTAGCCCCTCCAACAGGGTTACCATTCGCTCATCGACGGTCTTGTCTTTATATTTACGCCAGAAGCGCTGCAAATAAACTCTACCCTCTTTATCAGCAAACTGGCGCAGGTACTCTTTACGCCGTGGATCACTGTCATCCTTCAATAACTGAGCGCGATAGCCTTCACTGTAGAGTGTATAACGCTCGATATCTTTCATCAGACGGACGAAAGGTAAGTTGATCGACTCACGCAAAGCATCACGCAAGGTTGGAATTCGATCATTATCTTCTTTACGAAAATTATTGAAGGTGTGAGTACCGCCACCGGTAAAAAATCGTTCATGAGGACTGGCGGAATATTTTCGATCCAGCGCCGCTTCCAGCATGGTTGAAAGATCTCGTTTTTGGCTGGTTAATAACCACTGTAAAGACCATACACTTAATGTGTCCTGAGCATCGACTAACTGACGACGTAGCTCACTGACCGATAAATCACGATATTTGCTGTGTAATTTGGCCATTATCTCCAGATAAGTGGTCAAGACACGCAGTTTAGCGGTAGAGCCAAGCTCTAACTTACTGCCTTCGTTCAGATCAAACGGTTGATTGGTATTGTCGGTTTGCACACGAACTTTGAACCCCTCATCGGTGCGCTCAAACAGGGTAAAACTGTAACGTACATCGGCGGTTTTTTCTGCCGCCAAGAGCCGATAACCAATGATCCCCACTTCATTGGCAAACCCAGGATTGGCCAATTGTTGCAAGTAGTGGGTGACTGAATTTTGTAATTCAAAATTGAGTGTGGTCGAAGCACGCAGATCCATGCGGTCTAGATCATACAGACTGACACCAAACTGACGGCTTAGATGAGTTCGTGCCGCTAACAACCCCTTGTTGGTATTGACTCGAGTGACCACCGGCTGACGTGCAAAATCGCGAAACTCTAGCTTAGCGGCTAAGGCCGCATCCATTAATGACTGGGAGATCATTTGCTCACGATAAAACAGTCGTAAATGACGGTTAGTTAACTCTTGCAAATCGTCACGCCCCTGCATGGCAAGGTAGTAAGAGGGACGACGGTGAGCAATCATCAGTGCTACCACTTGCCGTAGGGCCAAGCCTTGCTCAGCCAGTTCATTTGAGTGGTTAATTTGTGGATCGAGTAATTGGTTGACACGTTGCGGATCAGCGGCAAACCAAACCCATAAACCATCCCCTAAACCATGCACTTCGCCATAGCCTGGTGCTGCCGATAAGGGAACCGAGTTCAAATAAGCCCAAACCACTAATTGACGCGCTTCTAAAGTATTGGGGCCTAACCGATAAGCGCGGACACTCGCCGATACCATCTGACGAATTTTTTCTTGTGGGCTGTAGGTCAAACCGTCTTGTGAGTGACGATATTTCTCAACTTGGGTCGCGAGCGTACTACCCCCTGCCGCTTGTGCATCTAAATCCAACACTTTACCAACTTGGGTCAAGGCCGCTTTAAAAAAGCGTGGCCAATCAACCGCGGGGTTAACCAATGGATTTTTCTCACTCAGCAAATCGCGGTTTTCAATAAACAGCAAGGACTGCACGACTAAATCAGGGATCGCACTAAACTCGGCATAGTGATGGCCTGGATAACGAAATTGATAAACCGTTTCTGATCGACAATCACTCAGGGTTAAACCTGCTTGCACTTTTTCGGTATAAGGTACAAATAAACCATATTGAGCATAACGTACCAATTCATCAGAAAAACGAACTTGCTGCTTAACCTCAAACCCACGGGCGAGTAAGCGCTGTTGAATGCTGGGTAACGCCACATAGCCTAAGCGTTGATCAAATGGTCCATAGCTGGGAAAAGTAATTTTATCGCTTACGCCTGGTTCCAATTGATAAGTCATACTAGCCGCGTAGCGACTGATTTCACGGGACTGTATGCTTGAGGTTTCCATTTCATGGTATAACGCTGCGCCACCGGCAGTACTGAGGATCAGCAGCGTAAATAGCCAGAATCGTGATTTGGGTTTTGCGCGTCGACGCTTATTTAATATGCGCCGAGGAATCGAGTCAGATGCCACTTAAATTAAATCCATTTAATCACTGAGAATGCCACTACAAAGAAAAGTCATTGATAGTGAATCACGTCAAGGTGTAGAAAGGTGACTGAATTTGACTAACAGCCTATTGGCTTACCGAATCAAAATTGTCCTTACCATTTGCTGAAAACAATACCGTTAAAAACCATCGGTATTTTCAAGACTCTCTACCCTGTATATAACTATCATTACATGACGATCATGATGTTAACAGATTTTAACAAAGAAAATATCTTTTCCAGTACGATTTTGTCACATTTTAGATAATAACCATGTAGTTATTGTGTTTTGCATCGTAAAATGCCCAACGTTATCCCTTTCGTTGAGCATTAAACTTAACCATGCAATCGCGACAGTACCACGGCTGAATCAAGCTCGGGTTGCCACTCGGTATAATCTAATCGCTGATCAAACACATAATGAGTCACTAAACTACGCACACTCGCCGCTAACGTTTGTGCATGCCATGGCTTTTCAAAATAGTGGTGGATACCCGCCGTATTAATCGCATTAATCGTATCACTGTGTGTCGCTTGCCCAGTCAGTAGCACTTTTTTCGTGTGTGCAAAACGCGGATCGGCGCTAATTTCACTCAATAGTTCTACCCCACTTTTGCCCGGCATAACGTGATCGGAAATCACCACAGCAATTTTTTCACCTTGCGCATCAAGATCATCGATTAACGCCAACGCTTCTGCGGCCGATTCACAATCTTCAATATTCAACCAACGGCTCAACGGCTCTAAATCTTGTAACACCGCACTCAGTACTTCGCGTTGATCATCGACGCAAATAATATTCAGCTTATCCATGGTATCCCTCAATTGGTAATTTGATCCTAAAAATGGTTTGCTCATGATCGCTTTTCACCGCCACCGTACCGCCATAGCTGGAGACGATGCGTTTCACAATCGCCAACCCAAGCCCTAACCCAAAAGATAAGCCCTCTTTCTTGGTGGTAAAACTTGGCTCAAATATTTTTCGGCGAGTCACCTCATCAATTTCCGGACCATTGTTGGTCACGGTGATGTACAACTTGTGGCGACTACAATGAGTTTGAATATCAATGCTGGGATCACACGTTTGGGCCATCGCATCACACGCATTTTTGATTAAATTGATCCACACTTGCACCCATTCCGTCGGCGAACCTTTGATGAGCGGTAATCTTCCCGGCCGTATACGTACTGAAACGCGCCGTAAATCACTTTGCAGCAAAGCCAAAGCACGATTAATTGTGCTGTTTAAATCGACGTCTTCATCTAAACGAATATCGGTACGTCCGAGCTGCTTAATCGATTGGACAATCCCTACTGAATGTTTAGCTGCCAATCTTAAATCATGCAAATCTCGCCCCATCTGCCAATAACGAATCGCCAAATGCGGATTTTTCAGCCAATGTGCAGAGAGTTGATTGGCGGGAACCGCCCTAGCTAATTCACGTGCAGTCGTTTTAGGTAATTGATATTGCTGCTCTAACTGTGCACCACGTTCGCGCGCTTCGCTCGATGAGACTTTTTGCCCATACAACAAGCCAAAATCAAAAAATTGGCTGGCTTCTGGGTGCACTTGTTGCAACAGTTCCATGAATAACGTTTCTAAACGTTCGGTTTTACTGCTGACCACGCCGATCGCGTTATTTAGCTCATGGGCAATACCCGCGGCAAGTTGGCCTAATGTGGTCATCTGCTCTGCAGAATGCAATCGTTCTAGCGCCCGCTCTTTGGCTAACGCCTCTTGAGTGGCTCGCCGCTGACGCTGAGATAATTCAGCCACAATCACTGGCATAAACTGACTGCTCAGCGAACCGTATTTGTCGATCTCTTGCACTGGGGTATCCCGATCAATCCATGCCAGTTCAACTTCACTATCGGCAATCACCGTCGAAGAGGCTGTCCATGAACCAGAGAAAAAACTGTGCACTCCAATAAATGCACCGCTCGTGGCAGAAAATACCTTGGTGCGCCGTTCGCCTTTTTCCGCAAAGTAACCTGCCACATGACCACTGCGTAAATAGTACAGCCGATCATTATAGCCATTCTGAGCCAGCAAAATTGAGCCAGCAGGCAAGCGAATGCAGCGCTCTGGATGATTAAAATAACGGGTAATAACCGCGCTGAGATTGGCCATTCGCTTTCCTTAATGACCAACCATATTCAGGATCCACACCATCACAAAACTCATCAACACCCCGATCACACCTAAAATAATCCCAACTTTTGCCATTTGCTGGCTTTGCACATTACCAGTGGCATGGGCCAGGGCATTGGGTGGAGTACTGATCGGCAATGACATGCCCAGCGATGCCGCAAAGGTGACCACCAAAATCAAGGTCACTTCCCCACCTAACGGAGTGAGTGAGGTCATTGAGGCGCCTAATGCCGCCATAATTGGCATCAGTAAGTTCGCAGTGGCAGTATGCGACATAAAATTGGCCATCAGCAAACAGAGTAACGACGCAGCCAAAATAACGATGTAAGGCGAATAGTGATCAAATGGAATACTTTGTACCACCAACTCAGCCAGTCCGGTTTTATCGAGTGCTAACCCTAATGCAATACCACCGGAAACCAGCCACAACACATCCCAAGAGATCATTTTCAAATCTTCTTTACCGATGATCCCAGTGACCGAAAAGACTGCGACTGGAATTAATGCCACCGAGTAAGAGTTCATGCCATGCAGCGAGCCCAGCATCCACAAAATAATCGTCGCCGTAAACGTGATGTAGACAATAATGGCTTTCGGAGTTTTCAAAAACTTGCCTTTGATGGTCAACTCAATGGTTTTCTGCTCAGCTCGGTACAATGCATCGAGCAGAAACCAAGCTATCGCCATTAAAATCACCACAAAAGGAATACCAAATGCCATCCATTCCGCAAAGGTAATTAAGTTATCTCCAACCAAGTATTTTAAGGCGATAGCATTGGGTGGAGTGCCGATCGGGGTACCAATCCCACCGATATTGGCCGCAACCGGAATACACAGTGCAAAAGCGACTCGGCCGGGATCTTTGGGACCAAATAGCGCAATCACTGGCGTTAAAATCGACAGCATCATTGCCGTCGTGGCGGTATTGGACATAAACATCGAAAACACCGCCGTGATCAACATTAACCCTAACATCACATATTTAGGATTATGGCCAAACGGCTTGAGCAATACGCGAGCTAAGTTGACATCCAAACGGTATTTGGTTGCCGCCATTGCCAAGAAAAAACCACCTAAAAACAGCATGATGATCGGATTAGCGAACGTCGCCATAATTTCCGTCGATGTGAGTAACACACCAAATTCGGGCATTCCTTCATCAAGCCGAAACAGAATCAAGCCTTTATCCGATAACATCAGCACTTCGAGCACAATGATCACCACCGAAGTAGAGTAAATGGGGATCGGCTCAAATACCCACAGCAGTGCCGCTAATAAGAAAATCGCGATGACCCTTTGTTGAATCACCGTTAATCCATCAAACGGAAACGCCGTGGTTGGCAGCATCAGCACCAGTAATGGGATCAGCAACGGAATAATATATTTAAGATAAGGGCGTATCATGTTCACTCTTCCTGAGATTTGATTGGATATTGACGAATAGAAGGCACGCGTTCGCAGCGGCAAAGGTCATTATTGATAGGTGAAAAAGAAATGTTTGGTGTTAGATCAATGATTAAAGTTTCTAAGCTAAGCAATACCTAAAAGTGAGCTTCAGTTAACAAAATCGTCCTGTATTAAAGAGCGGCCATTTCAGCTCGTGAGCAGCAATCGGCATACAACGCTTGTGAGTGGCTATCTCCCATCCCTTTTTTACGGCATAATCAGCGCGCACTTTCTGCTGAGTTTTTCACTATTTATGCCAACGATAAAATCCCCACTGTTGATCGCGATGCTGAGTTTGTTTGCCGCCATGATCACCATTCAATCTGGCGCCTCGATTGCCAAACAGTTATTTCCACTGGTCGGCCCGGGGGGTACAGTGGCGCTACGGATTAGTTTATCCGCTTTAATTTTACTGCTGATTTTCCGCCCTTGGCGCGCACGCTTAAGCTTGCCACAATGGCGATCAATGCTGATTTACGGTGCCAGTTTAGGTGGGATGCAACTGAGCTTTTATTTCGCGATTGAGCGTATTCCACTCGGGATTGGGGTCGCTTTAGAGTTTTCCGGCCCATTACTGCTCGCCCTGCTCTCTTCAAAACGCAAAAAAGATCTGATTTGGGTCGCCTGTGCCATTCTCGGGATTGTCTGTTTATTGCCAGATATGAATGGGGTTGATGCATTAGATCCGATTGGCGTACTGCTGGCATTGACCGCAGGAACTTGCTGGGCAGGTTATATTTGGTTTGGGCAACGTGCCGGTAGCGTCGCTTCCGGTGGAGTAACTGTTGCGATTGGCATGCTCGTGGCGGCAGTGATCTATCTGCCGATTGCCACCCAGCTCGCCACGGCATCGATTTTTAACTGGTCAATTCTACCGATGGCACTGCTGGTTGCCGTAATGTCGAGCGCAGTACCCTACAGTTTAGAAATGATCGCACTAAGCCGCCTGTCAACTCAGCACTTCAGCGTGTTAATGAGCTTAGAGCCAGCGATTGCCGCGGTCGCAGGGCTGGCCATTTTAGGTGAAAGCTTGCAATGGAGTCAGTGGTTGGCGATTTTTATGATCATCACCGCGTCGATGGGCTCGACGCTTTCGGCAGCTACTAACGCAAAGGCGGTAGCCAACCTCAATCAGCACTAACACGAGCTGATGGTACACAGATTACCGATACGTTTTTACAACGAAAAATCCGGCCTAAGCCGGATTTTTTTATGGACGCAGTCCGAATTTCACTTTCCCTTCACTGCTAAACCACAGAACTTCTTTACGGCGACGACCAAGCAACAGTGGACCATCATCATAAAATAAAAAGTTTTTCCAATGGCGTTTAAATACCGACCATTTGGTCTCGATGACATTGTATTTTTCATAGCAAAAATACACCGTGACATCATCTTGCCAAACGAGATGTTCTGCGAGCGCCTGTGGTAACTGTGGCTCATCACTTTCCCACTCCGCCATCCAACGGGTTTCACCACTCCAACTGCCCGCTTTGCGCGGCCAATCTTGTGAACTAAAACGCTCTGCATCTGGACTCATCTCACTGATGTTTTCTTTCCAAAACTGCGCGGCACGCAGTGGCTCCATCGGCTTGAGCTGCGCCAGATCTTCCGCAGGCAGCGGCATCGAGGCATGAGTAAAAATCCATTTTCTTTGGTACTGTTCCAAAGGCAAATAAGACATTGAGTTTCCTTAAATGTTCAGCAAGCCACGCTGGCTTACTGGTCAGTAATTGGTGAGAAAGATAAGCCGGTTATGCTTGCCAATTGGGATTGATCAGCGCCATCAGATTATGATCTTGCCACTGGCCATTAATCAGTAAGTAATCTTTGGCATGCCCTTCTGGCATAAAACCCACTCGTTGTAACACCTGTTCACTGCGCTGATTGTGTGGCATATACGCGGCCATTATGCGGTGTAAATTATGTTGTTCAAACATCGCTTGGCAAGCCATGCTTAATGCACGCGTCATAATGCCTCTACCTTGCGCATCATGCGCTAGTGAGTAACCCACATGGCAGGCGTGGAATGGAAAGCGGATCAGGTTATTAAATGAGATAGTGCCTAGCATCACATCACGCTTGGCATCAAAAATCAGCAGATAGTAAGCCAGTTTCATTTTATGCAATTCATGCAGTTTCAGCAGACGCTGTAGCCAACCGGCAACCGTAAAAAATTCAGGGTCACGCTGTGGCTCCCACTCCATTAAGTGCAGGCGATTAGCCACAAAATAGTCGCATACTCGTCTCGCATCGGCAATCTGCGCGCAGCGCACAACGATTTCGCCATCGGTTTGGTAAAAATCCGCATCTAGCTGATAGCCGCTAGCATCGGTTTGATCGCGAGTACTGGTGTGGTTCATCAGCGCTTCCTGATCCCATAATCTCTCAATTTATTGGCAATCGAAGTATGCGATACGTTGAGTCGTTTGGCCAATTTACGGCTAGAAGGGAAAGCTTGGAACAGACGATCCAACACCTGAGATTCGTATTCCTTCATGATGTCATCGAGCGAGCCATCAAGGTTAAGACTAGACGCGGCGCTTACCGTATCGATTTGCGGCAAATGGAACGGCTCAATACCGAGCTCCTCACCGTCAATTTCGGTTAAGGCGCGCAGCACCATATTATCCAATTGGCGCATATTGCCCGGCCATGGATATTGGCTCAGTTTATCCAACAGATCAGCACTCAATTTCGGCTTCAGCATGCCAAGTTTCGCACAATGCTTAGTGATAAAGAGCTCCAGCAGCGACTGTACATCACTGGGCCGTTCACGCAGCGCAGGAATGCGTAGCGTCAAGACATTGAGCCGATAAAACAAATCGGCGCGGAAATGGCCAGATTCGGCTAAATCCGCTAAATGATAACGTGTGGCAGCGATCACTCGTACATCGACATGCATTTCGTGCTCTTCACCGACTCGGCGGAAGGTTCCATCTTGCAAAAAGCGCAGGAGCTTAATTTGTAAATGTGGGCTCATTTCGCCGATTTCATCGAGAAATACTGTGCCACCATTGGCTTGTTCAAAGATGCCTTTATGGCCTTGCTGATGATTAAACGATCCCGGTGCATGGCCAAACAGTTCGGTTTCCGCCACATCATCGGGCATTGAGGCACAGCTCAATACCAAAAACGGCGCATTAGCACGAGCCGAGCGGTTATGGCACGCTTTCGCCAGCATCTCTTTGCCAGTGCCGGTTTCGCCCTCAATCAGCAGCGGCTCATCGAGCATCGCCAATTTCTTGGCTTGACTGATCAAACTTTTATGTCGATTGGAAACACCGACAAAATGCTCAAAGCCTAAGTGATTTTGCAGCGAAAGAGTGCTCGTAGTAGGCAAGCCAGCCGTGGCAGAGCGTAATATCATCATCGCACTGGCTAAAGTGGATTGTTTGGAGTCGCCACAAATGTAGACTGGCATGATCTCCATGATGTAGTCGAGCCCCTCGATCACCACCTCTTCACGCAGGCGAGCCTTACTGCCTTCAAACCAGCGCGCAAAGTTGAATACGGGTGTCAATGCTGAAATGTGCAAGCCAATCATACTGGCCTCTTCACGATTAAAGAGTTCGGCAGCAGCATGGTTGGCCATATCCACCGCCCCTTTCAGATTGATCGCCAACACAGCATCGGGCAGGTTGTTGAGCAGTGAGATCAACTCCGTATTGTGCCGTTCAATCGGCATAAACTGAATTTTCCGGACATCTTTCACTCCCGGAATACGGCGAATTTCAGCCATTAGTTCGCTAAAGCTTTCAAAATCAAGGTCAGGACAATTGAGGTAAATAATCCCGATCACATCAATTTCAATTCCGCGGAGATCGATACTCTTAGAGGCCAAAATATCTAATAACTCGCGGGTTAGACCAAGGCGGTCTTCACATAGGACTTCAAGGCGCACGGTGCTAGGATCCTGTTTGAAGTGTCACGAAAAGTTGACAGTAGTGTCGCCTAAGGCTGCTGAGGCGTCAAGCAATCCCGGCCAACTGAGTGTAGATTCAACACGCGCGGTCTATTTAGTGATCAATGCGGCGACTTTACTGATCACTTGTTTGCGCACCGCGCTCAATTTAAGCTGTCGTTCTGCATGCCAAGGCAGTGGACGCAGCAAACCCACTGCTTTAATCCCCAAACGCGCGGTCAAAATACCCACCCCAACCCCTTGTCCAGCGCGCACAGAAACCCGTTTCGCCACATCCATTGAAAACAGCTCAATACTGGCTTCAACCGCCAGCTCACTCGCCCCGGCTAAGGCCATGTTGAGCAACACCGCTTTAAACAGTTTGATCCGCGACCAATAACCCAGCTCTACCCCATAGATGTGCGCGAGTTGATCAATCATTGAAAAATTACGCCAAGCCACTAACAGCATATCCGCGATCGCCAACGGGCTAATCGCCACTAATGCTGCCGCTTCTGTGGCATAACGAGTAACAATTTGACTGGCCTGTTGATCTTGCTCTGCCACCACCAAAGCATCATATAAATCGATGATCTCTGCATCACTGTGGCTACTGTGGAGCGAGTTTTGCCAAGCCAGATAACCGGACTGATTTACAACCCCCTGTTTGGCAAGCTGTTGGCAGAATGCTTGCCCTTGCCCCACCCCATCTTGCTTAATCAAAGCTTCTGCTTGCTGCTGGACACTGAAATGTTGTGCTAAACGGCGCAGCTTCCACAGCTCTTTGCCGATCGCGCCAATACCACATGCCGCTAACACGCTCACCAGACTAGTCCAACCTAAACTGAGCCAATCGCCACTATTTATGGCGTGCAATAATGTGTCGATCGCCTGCCATGCCACCAACCCACTGAATGCCCCCAATAGGCCACCCGCCAGCCATTTGCGGCCTTTGCGCGGGCGAATAATCGTTTCGATTTGTGCGGCGAACTCTTCGCCCGGTTCTGCAACCGGCATAGGCACAAACTTTTGTTGGGCATCGAATTGTTGTTGAGCAGTGAAAGTCGGAATTTCAACACTGTCTTGCAGCGGCTGACTAAAAATCTGTTTGGTTTTGAGATCGCTCATCGCAGTTTATCTCCAATCAAAATATCCAGCGCTTTATCGATCCGGATGTGTGGACATGGTTCATCACTGGCGATGGTGAGTGGCCGAAAGGCGCAGAAATCAAAGGCGGGCTGCTGCCAGTACTCAGGTGCAGGCAGTTTGCTCGGCACCTCACCGGGAAATAAAGTGAGCGGTTGTCCCTCAAGGCTGACGCCTTGGATCGCCGCCATTTTGCGATCGCCTTGCATAATGTAACCCGCCTCAGTGGCACGTACCGCTGCCATACTGATGCAGTTCATCTCAATATTTTCATAAGCGGTGTTTTGCCATGCCGGATGGATCATCTGCTGCAGTAATGCGACTAAATTGACATGTTGCTCAGGCGTTACATGGTCAGCTTTAGTGGCAGCAAACAGTATTTTATCAATTTTCGGCGCGAATAAGCGGCGCAAGACGCCACTACGTCCATAACGAAAACTTTGCATGATTTGCTCAAGTGCGCGGCGCATATCTAAAAATGACTCATGCCCTGCATTGAGGGGCGAAAGACAATCTACTAAGACAATTTGTCGATCAAACGTTGCAAAATAGTGCTTATAAAAAGCTTTCACCACTTTATGCTGATACTGCTGATAACGCGCTTGCAATAGCGCATAGTAACTCTGTTTGCTCGCCGGCTGTGGAGCATTAAGACACGGAAAAAACTGTAGCACAGGCGCGCCCGCAAGCTCGCCCGGGAGCACGAATCGCCCTGGTTGTACCCAATGCAAGCCACTGGCTTTGCATTGATGCAGGTAATCGGTATACAGCGCGGCAATATCCGCTAAGGTTTGCTCATTGGCCTCTTGACTAACATCGAGTTGTTCAACCGCTTGACACCATGGCGCAGCGAGCTGCTTACGTAAACCGTGCAGCGCATTGAACTGCTGCGCCGACCAAGTGGCATAGTCCATATCCAGTAGCGGTAAATCCAGTAACCACTCCCCTGGATAATCAATAATATCCAGATACAGCGTGCTGGTGCGGGTGAAGAGTTTTTTGCTGCGCTTTTTAGGCTGGTACTTAATCGCTAAGCGAATTTCACTCACATCTCGCGTAGGCTCTGGCCACAGTGCCGGATTCGCTTGCAGTTGCGCCATAGCTTCATCATACGCAAAACGCGGGACCATCATGTTGCTTTGCGGCACACGCTTCGCACCAATCACTCGTCGTTCGCGAGTGGCTGATAACAAAGGCAAATTGTGATGAGTTGCCGTATGCAGCAATTGATTGACTAACGATGTAATAAACGCGGTTTTACCCGCACGGGAAAGCCCGGTTACGGCCAGACGGACATGAGAATCGAGGCCACGATGAATAAAATCGCTCACCTCTTGACGAACTCGCTGCATGGCTAACTCCAAATGAGGCTTGAACCAGCTCAATCAATACCGTACTGATCAAGCTGGCTCAAAGATAAGTGGTGGGCTAAGGTTGCTCTTTCTGATCGTATCTACACGGATTCGGCGCGACTAAAGTGGGCCAGAGACGAACCATCGAGATTAGTCTTGTTCAATCAGTTTATAGATCGCAAATAGGGCAATTTCGAGCAACACAAATAAGCCACAAGTAATGGTGACGTATTTGTCATTGAAAATGCTGATACCGTTAAAAATAAGATCAGTACCAACAAAAAAGACAATTACCAGCGCAATAATGATTTGTAGGATCTGGATAAAACGAGGCATTTATAACTCCTTAGGGATCAAGAATAAGTTGATTGTATACCGAAACCCGTTGGTATTGTAGGTCGACAACACCGCCGTCGTTTCAATTAGCAACAGAATGCCAAGCAGAAAATACCAAGAAGAAAATCATAGTAAAAAGGTGCAACCAATGTTGCACCTGAGTGATGGTTTGCCAACAGTTTAGGTGTCAATCTTCCGTTAGTGGGCCGCTTGCGCGATTTTGACTCGCCAAGTATCAGGGCCAATTTGATGTGCATTAGCGCCACGCGAATCGACGGCGACAGTGACTGGCATATCCTCCACCTCAAATTCGTAGATCGCTTCCATACCGAGATCTTCAAACGCCACCACGCGCGCTTTCTTAATCGCTTTCGCGACTAAATAAGCCGCACCACCGACCGCCATTAAATAAACCGCTTTGTGCTTTTTAATCGATTCAACGGTAGCAGGGCCACGTTCCGCTTTACCAATCATGCCCATTACGCCCACTTCTTCGAGCATCATATCGGTGAATTTATCCATCCGGGTTGAGGTAGTCGGGCCTGCTGGGCCAACCACTTCATCACGTACCGCATCGACAGGGCCAACGTAGTAGATAAACTTACCTTTCAGATCGACCCCTTCCGGCAATTTTTCCCCTTGTTGCAACATGGTTTGAATGCGTTTATGCGCCGCATCACGCCCAGTTAAAATCTTACCAGACAGCAATACGGTTTCACCGGTTTTCCATGTTTGGATCTCTTCACGCGTAATGGTGTCAAGGTTGACCCGGCGCGTATTGGCCCCGGCTTGCCAAGTGATTTGTGGCCAATCTTCCAATTTTGGCGGAGTAAGCTCAGCTGGGCCGCTGCCATCTAAAGTGAAATGCACATGACGGGTAGCCGCACAGTTGGGGATCATGCATACCGGTTTAGACGCCGCATGGGTAGGCGCGGATTTGATTTTGACATCCACGACTGTGGTTAACCCACCTAAGCCTTGCGCGCCAATCCCCAGTTTATTGACTCGATTGAAAATATCCAATCGCAGCGCTTCTTCAGAATTTTGTGGGCCACGTTCAATCAGCTCATCAATATCGATATCTTCCATTAATGCTTGCTTAGCCAGTACCGCAGCTTTCTCAGCGGTGCCACCAATCCCAATTCCAAGCATACCCGGAGGACACCAGCCCGCGCCCATCAACGGCACGGTTTTTTCTACCCATTCGGCAATATCATCCGATGGATTGAGCATCACCATCTTGGTTTTATTTTCACTACCGCCCCCTTTAGCGGCAATTTGGATCTCGACTTTATCACCAGGCACCATAGTAATGTGTACTACCGCAGGAGTATTGTCTTTGGTGTTAATTCGTTTACCAGCGGGATCCATCAATACCGAAGCACGCAGCGGATTATCTGGATTGGTGTAGGCTTGGTGCACCCCTTCATCAATCATTTGCTGCACCGTCATATCGGTCGAATCCCACTGCACCTGCATACCAATATTCACAAAACAAGTGACGATCCCGGTATCTTGGCAAATCGGTCGATGCCCTTCTGCAGACATGCGCGAGTTAATTAAAATTTGAGCGATCGAATCTTTCGCCGCTTGGCTTTGTTCACGTTGGTAGGCTTTTTCTAGGGCTTGTACAAAATCTAATGGGTGATAGTAGGAGATGTACTGCAGCGCATCAGCAACACTGCTGATCACATCTTGCTTGCGTATTACCGTCATTGCTTGCCTCATTATTGTCTTCTTCCATGTACTGCCACCAAGCCGAGTACCGTAGCAAAACAAAAGCAGACGACAACTCGCTAAGTAGCAGCTTTGTATGAGAATTTTATGATACTCTTGCTTTTCCAACGATGCTACGCCATCAATCGTCTCTCTGTCACAAATTACGCAAATGAAGATCAAGCAAACCTTGCCAATTGAACACAAAAAATTAACTTATCAACCTGATATTGCTAAACAATTTTTTTCAGCGATTGAACAGCAACCTTGGGCAATGCTGCTACGCTCAGCATCCACGACTCATGCGGATAGTCGTTTTGATATTCTGGTTGCGAATCCTATCGCGACATTAGTCACTTTTGGCGAACACACGCACATCAACACCCCAACTGGGGTGACATTGTCACCAGACGATCCTTTTGCATTACTGGCGCAGGTACAGCAGCAATATTTACCCAACCTCAACCATTCCACTCCACTGCCGTTTATTGGTGGTGCGCTCGGTTATTTTGCTTATGATTTGGGGCGACGAGTCGAAACTCTTCCGAGCTTAGCGGAGCAAGATATTGCCCTGCCGGAAATGGCGGTAGGCATATACTCTTGGGCGCTAGTGGTCGACCATCAGCAACAAAGCGCACAACTAGTTGGTGAGCATGTGGGATCCGCTTGGGCTTGGCTAAACCAGCAGCGCGACAATCATCACACCATCGCCAGCGATTTTGCCCTCACCTCGCCATGGCAAGCCAATATGAGTTACGCCGCCTACCAAGCAAAATTTGACCAAGTGCAGCACTATTTACGCTCTGGAGACTGTTATCAAATCAACCTTGCGCAACGCTTTCAAGCCAGTTACACCGGCAGTGAATGGCAAGCGTACTTGAAGTTGGAAGCGGGCAATCAAGCTCCCTACTCGGCCTTTTTACGCCTCCCTCAAGGGGCAATTTTAAGTGTTTCGCCTGAACGTTTTTTGCAACTGGTCGATCGGGTGATTGAGACGAAACCGATCAAAGGCACTCGCCCGCGTAATAATGATCCACTCCAAGATGCCGCATTAATCCAAGACCTCGCCAGTGCCGAAAAAGATCAAGCCGAAAATCTGATGATTGTCGATCTACTGCGCAATGATATTGGCCGAGTGGCGACACCGGGTAGCGTGCAAGTACCAAAGCTATTTGCTATCGAAAGCTTCCCTGCGGTGCACCATTTGGTCAGTACGATTCGTGCTACGCTGGATACGCCTTATCAAGCCGCCGATTTACTGCGAGCTTGCTTTCCGGGGGGGTCGATTACTGGTGCACCCAAAGTGCGAGCGATGCAAATCATTGAAGAGTTAGAGCCGCAGCGCCGCAGCGCTTATTGTGGTTCGATTGGCTATTTAAGTCGGCACGGCAGCATGGATACCAGTATTACTATCCGCACCTTAGTCGCGTATCAGCAGCAGTTGTATGCTTGGGCTGGCGGTGGTTTAGTGGCCGATAGTCAAGCGGAAGCGGAATACCAGGAAACGCTGGATAAACTGAGTCGAATTTTGCCAACGTTAGCGGGTTAATCAAGCGTATTTTAATCCCAAAAGACAATCAGAGGTCTAGATTGCATACCATTAGCCGCCATCAATTTATCCAACAATTTCAGATGAATTTGCCTGTGCCTTATCATCCACAGAGCTTATTAAGAGTCGCGCATTTGATGCCCGACTCACTGCGTCAAGCAGCGGTATTAATTGGTGTGGTAGAGCGGCCACACGGCTTGCAAGTGATTTTTACCCAACGCGCGGCACATTTAAAACATCATCCTGGGCAGATCAGTTTCCCGGGCGGCAAATATGAACCGAGCGATCTCTCGTTACAACACACCGCGCAGCGCGAAGCTTATGAAGAAATTGGCCTTCCGCCACACAAAATCCATATCTTGGGTCAGTTACCCAGCTTAGTGACTGTGAGCCACTTTGCGGTCACGCCGATATTGGCATGGATTGACGCTGACTATTCCGTCCAACGGGATCACAACGAAGTCGATGAAGTGTTTGAAGTGCCGCTCGATTTTTTACTGGATCCGCAAAATCTGTATAGCGATCGGTTTGCACTAAAAAATCACCACCATCGGGTGTTTGCTCTCCCCTATAAACAGCATTTTATATGGGGTATGACCGCACAAATCATCCAATCCCTACAAAAACAAATTATTTATCATCATCAGTGAATCAAGGTCATCACTTTAAACACAATCACCGCACTTAGAATAAGATTAGAAAATCTAACCCAACCCACAAGCAATCGTTTGCCAAGCCGCCCAGTGAGAATCCCCATTGGTAAGATAAATAAAACTAATCCATCGGATTAACATATTTCACCTGTGGCACGCCAATTTCGTGATCAAAAATAGATTTTTGCATTAAGTTTTAATAACTGTAATTATTCATGATTTAGATCTGATTTTCTGATGTGAAAAATGTGCAAAATGCGCTCCAACTTATTTCCTGTTCCCCAAATGAGTAAAAACATATGAATACTGCAACAGTGGCTACTTCTACAGCACGTTCTGCTAGTAAGTGGACCTACAAAGATTTCACCTGGGCACTGTCCCTATTTGGTACTGCGGTTGGTGCCGGTGTGCTATTTCTACCGATCAAAGCCGGTGCGGGTGGTTTCTGGCCATTAGTTATCCTGGCATTAATTGCTGCGCCAATGACTTGGTTTGCGCATAAGTCTTTAGCTTGTTTTGTACTCTCCGCCAAAAATCCAGAGGCTGACATTACTGACACGGTCGAAGAGCACTTTGGTAAAGCGGGCGCGAACCTGATCACTTTCGCTTACTTTTTTGCTATCTACCCTATCGTATTGATTTACGGTGTAGGTATCACCAATACCGTTGATTCATTTCTGGTTAACCAAATCGGTATGGAATCGATCCCGCGTTGGTTGTTATCAGGCTCACTGATTGTGGCGATGACGGCTGGAGTGGTATTTGGTAAAGAGTTGATGCTGAAAGCCACTTCTGCCATGGTTTATCCATTGGTATTCATTTTGTTAGCACTCTCTTTCTATCTGATCCCAGATTGGAATATGTCGATGATCGAAGTCGCGCCTGACTGGTCAGCAATGCCGGCTATCGTATGGCTTGCGATCCCAATCATCGTGTTCTCCTTCAACCACAGCCCTATCATTTCTCAGTTCTCTAAAGAGCAGCGCCAACAGTTTGGTGATAATGCAGTGAAAAAAACCGACATGATCACTGGCGGTGCCGCCATGATGCTGATGGGTTTTGTGATGTTGTTTGTATTCTCAGTCGTACTGTCACTCTCTCCAGAGCAACTGGCAATGGCTAAAGAGCAAAACATTTCGGTGTTGTCTTACCTTGCTAACGCTCACGCCTCACCAATCATCTCTTACTTAGGCCCTATCGTGGCATTTGCGGCGATCACTTCAAGCTACTTTGGTCACTTCCTTGGTGCGCATGAAGGTTTGGTCGGTTTGGTAAAATCACGCAGCAATATGCCAATCAACAAGATTGAAAAACTATCACTGGGTTTCATCGTGATCACTACTTGGATGGTGGCTATAATTAACCCAAGCATCTTAGGCATGATCGAAACCATGGGTGCGCCAATGATTGCAGCAATCCTGTTCTTACTGCCTGTGTTTGCGATGCACAAAGTGCCGGCGATGGCGAAGTTCAAGACTTCCGCACCCGTGCAGATTTTTACCGTTATTTGTGGCTTGGCTGCGATTAGTTCGGTAGTCTACGGCGCTCTTTAATCTCAACCGCTACGGCTGAGCTTAAAACACAAAAATAACTATACCAAAAGCCTCCCTGATCTCGGGGGGGCTTCGTTTTGAGGCAATCAAATGATTAGTGTATTTGATATCTATAAAATCGGTGTTGGCCCTTCCAGTTCACACACAGTTGGGCCGATGAAAGCGGGTAAAGAGTTTATTGACGAACTTCGCTCAATGGGAAAATTGCGCGACGTGACTAAAATCACCGTGGACGTTTATGGATCGCTATCACTGACAGGGAAAGGTCACCATACCGATATCGCTATCATCATGGGTCTGGCAGGCAACACGCCAGAAAAAGTGGATATCGATGCGATCCCAAGCTTTATCGCTCGGGTTACAGAAACTGAACGTCTTCCTGTTGGTATGCACTGTCATACCGTTTCGTTTCCTCGTGAAGGTGGGATGAATTTCCACCGCACCAATCTGCCATTGCATGAAAATGGGATGCAGATCCACGCTTGGATTAACGATGAAAACATCTTCAGCAAAACTTACTACTCGATTGGTGGTGGTTTTATTGTTGATGAAGAACACTTTGGTAAAGAGAGCGAATCGCTGATCCAAGTACCCTATGCGTTCCGCTCAGCCGAAGAACTACTTAACCAGTGTCAACAACATGGTCTTTCGATCAGCACGCTGGTGATGGCCAATGAAAAAGCCATGCATTCCGACGAAGAAGTGCGGACCTATTTCGCTAACATCTGGCGCACCATGCGTGAGTGTATGGAGCGCGGGATGAATACCGAAGGTATTTTACCTGGACCTTTGCGGGTACCTCGCCGTGCCGCCGCACTACGCCAACAACTACTGACCTCAGAAAAAACCACCAACGATCCAATGGCCGTCGTGGACTGGGTGAACATGTACGCGTTTGCGGTTAACGAAGAAAACGCCGCGGGTGGCCGAGTGGTTACCGCACCAACCAACGGTGCCTGTGGCATTATTCCTGCGGTGCTGGCTTACTACGACAAATTTATCCAAACCGTGACCGAGAAAGATTACATCCGTTACTTTGCCGCCTCTGGTGCCGTTGGCGGTTTGTATAAGCGTAATGCTTCGATCTCTGGTGCGGAAGTCGGCTGCCAAGGTGAAGTCGGCGTCGCTTGCTCAATGGCGGCGGCGGGTCTTGCCGAACTATTAGGTGCCAGCCCTGAACAAGTGTGTATGGCTGCCGAAATTGCCATGGAGCATAACCTAGGTTTGACTTGTGATCCGGTCGCTGGACAAGTCCAAGTTCCCTGTATCGAGCGTAACGGGATTGCGGCGGTCAAAGCCATCAACGCAACTCGCATGGCGCTGCGTCGCTCTTCTGCGCCGCGCGTGTCCCTGGATAAAGTGATTGAAACCATGCTTGAAACTGGCAAAGACATGAACGCCAAATACCGTGAAACCTCGCAAGGTGGTTTGGCGATCAAAGTGATCTGCTAATCCTCGCTAGAGATACCCAAACCACTTGGCGTTGCAGGTAGGTGGCAAGTGAGTGAGCCCCATCAGCATAGGCAAACGATGTGATTGGGGTGAAGCAACCTAGCCAACACCGCTGCTGCTTCAAGTCGCAAGGGGATCGCACTTTAATCGCTAATTTTGACCAAAACCCGATGCACTTGCATTGGGTTTTTTATTGCGGCTCGTTTCGCTTTACGTATCTTTACCTAGTTTTACGCGCACCTATCTTGTTTAAGCGCAGTAGATATTGATAAATAACCGCATCTTTTTTAACGCTTATTATCGGCGGTGTGCGGCATCATGTCTCAACATAAACTCAAACCAAAACTGATCGGATTCATCGTACTCGCGAGTGTCATCGCGAGCGTAGGCTACTTTTTTTATCCGCGTACAACGCCACCAAGTTTTGCGACTCAAGCGGTACAGCGCGGCAATATTGAATACAGTGTACTCGCGACAGGTATGGTACAAGCCTCTAAACTGGTCGCCATCGGTGCACAAGTCTCAGGCCAGATTGAAACGCTGGCCGTAGCACTCGGCGATGAGATCAAGCAAGGTGATGTCGTGGCACAAATCGATAGCCTCACTCAGCAAAACAATCTCAAAAAAGCCAATGCTTCACTCAATAGCCTAAATGCGCAAATTCGTGCCAAACAAGCGCTGCTCAAGCAAGCACAATCCGAATTTACCCGCCAAAAAGGTATGTTATCGGCCAATGCCAGCTCCAAAGCGGATTATGAGGCGGCAGAAACGACGCTGGCCGTTTACCTCGCGGAATTAGAACAACTCAACGCAGAATTAGAGCAAGCCAAGATCGCCGTTGATAGCGCTATGCTCGATTTAGGCTACACCACCATTCAAGCACCATTAGACGGCACCGTCGTTTATACCGCGGTGGAAGAAGGGCAAACCGTTAACGCCAATCAAACCACTCCGACCATTATTGAGCTGGCTCAACTCGAAAAAATGACCATCAAAGCGCAAATTTCTGAGGCGGATATTATTCATGTCCAACCCGGACTTCCGGTCTATTTCACTATTCTGGGTAACGCCAATAAACGTTATCACAGCACGTTGCGCGCGATTGAGCCAGGCCCAACCTTGATGGATGGTAATGATAAAGATCTTGCGGTCAGTAATGATCAAGCGATTTATTACCACGGCTTATTTGACGTCGACAATCCAGATCGTACCTTACGCATTGGCATGACCGCTCAAGTCTCCGTCGTATTAAATAAAGCCGAAAATGTTCTACTCGTTCCAGCTCAAGTATTAATCCGCCAACCAGGTAGAGCAGCTCGTTATCAAGTTCCGGTGTTAAGCGATGGTAAGCAAGTGATGCGTGATGTGACTGTGGGAATTAATAATAAAGTACAGGCTGAAATCACCTCGGGATTACAAGAAGGCGATCAAATTATTCTTGGTATTCCACGCCAAAACTCAGGGTCAGCGAGCCCTCGAATGGGACCTGCGGGGATGCGTTTCTAATGTCACAAGCCTTACTCGATTTGCGCGGTGTTAACCGCCTCTTCACCACCGGAGAAGAGACGCTCTGCGTGCTCAATAATGTCAATTTAACCATTCAACGCGGTGAGATGGTGGCGATTGTCGGAGCCTCCGGCTCTGGTAAATCCACCTTAATGAATATTCTTGGCTGTCTCGATCAACCGAGCAACGGCGAATACTGGGTTAATGGCCACAATACCGCACAGCTCAATTCCGATCAGTTGGCTCAACTACGCCGTGAATATTTTGGGTTTATCTTCCAACGCTATCACTTATTGGGGGATTTAACCGCGCTGGGCAATGTAGAAATTCCGGCGATTTATGCCGGACTGGATAAATCATCCCGTCAGCAGCGCGCCACTACCCTACTCAGCCGCTTAGGCTTAGCCGATCGTTTGGAGCATAAACCGAATCAGTTAAGCGGTGGTCAGCAGCAGCGTGTGTCAGTGGCACGCGCTTTGATTAATGGTGGCGATGTGATCCTAGCCGATGAACCCACCGGCGCATTAGACAGCAAAAGTAGCTCAGAAATGATGGCGTTACTGCAAGAGCTGCATCAGTTAGGCCATACCATCATTATCGTGACCCATGATATGGAGATTGCTCAATACGCGGATCGGATCATTGAAATCAAAGATGGTCAAATCTTGAGCGACACCACTCATCACCCATCTCAATTAGCCAATAAACCAGAAACGCTCGAAACCCGCTCGCGATCCAGTACTGTTGGCGCAGGTCGCAAGTTATTGGCTGAGTTAACCGAAGCGCTAAAAATGGCGCTGCTGGCCATGTCTAATCATCGGTTACGCACCTTTCTCACCATGCTAGGGATTATTATTGGTATTGCCTCGGTCGTTTCAGTGGTCGCACTGGGCAACGGTTCACAAAAATCCATTCTCGATAGCATCGCCTCGATGGGTACCAACACCATTGATGTGATGCCCGGCAGTGGTTTTGGCGACCGGCGCTCGGCACGGGTGCGCACTTTAACCGCAGCGGACGCGCAAGCGATCGCCAATTTATCCTTTGTGGATAGCGTGACCCCTACGCTAGCCAATTCAGTCACCATCAAATACACCAATCAAGCCGTGACCGCCTCCGTTCAAGGCGTGGGAGCAGATTTTTTCCGAGTTCGCGGCTATCAATTGGCCGAGGGGCAATATTGGGATCAAACCAGTGTTGATAGCTTAGCTCAGGAAGCGGTGATTGATCACAACACGCGTAATGTGCTGTTTGCCAATCAAAACCCGATCGGGCAAGTGATTTTTGCTGGCAACTTACCGATCCGAATTATTGGTGTCACCCAAGCTAAGGAGAGCGCATTTGGTAATAGTGACTCGCTCAATATTTGGCTCCCCTACACCACGGTCAGCGCGCGCATGGTGGGCAAAAATTATTTGGATCGCATTTCGGTACGCGTCAATGATGACACCACCAGTAATGCCGCTGAGCAAGCAATTATCTCACTGCTGAAGATGCGCCACGGAACGCAAGATTTCTTTACCGTCAATACTGATACCATTCAGCAAAACATCCAAAAAACCACCGCCACTATGACGCTGTTAATTTCAGCTATCGCACTGATTTCGTTGGTTGTCGGCGGCATTGGGGTGATGAATATCATGTTGGTCTCGGTCACCGAGCGCACACGAGAAATTGGCATCCGCATGGCGGTCGGTGCCAGACAACATGACATTTTACGCCAATTTTTGATTGAAGCGGTGTTGGTCTGTTTGTGTGGTGGCGTCATAGGGATTGGGCTGGCTTATTTGCTCGGAACACTGTTCGCCAGTTTAGGTAGCAATTTTAGCATGATCTACTCTGGAGCCTCGATTGTCTCTGCATTCTTATGCTCGACCTTGATCGGCGTGGTGTTTGGCTATATGCCCGCGCGCAACGCCGCTCAACTCAACCCGATCGATGCCTTGGCACGCGAGTAGATTAGCGATCAATAAGCCGTTTAATTCGAGCTTTCGCCAAAGCTAATTGATCCGCAAAGACGATGAGATTGGCAACAATTGTGCATTCAAACCACATTAAAGGTTGAAGCTAGCAAATTGACAGGTAATATGTTCGGTTGAATCTGTAAAACTCTCGACCACCCAATATTTAGTCTGTTTGTTGCGCAATGATTGCCGCAACAGCGAATGGGTGGTTCTTTATCTCAACGGAGACTGTAATAAACATGACTTACGCGCCTGTAAATGACGTACTAAGCGGCAAGCTCGCAGTAGACAGTGAAGTCACTGTTCGCGGCTGGGTTCGCACACGTCGTGATTCCAAAGCTGGAATTTCGTTTCTTGCCATCTATGACGGCTCTTGTTTCAACCCGATTCAGGCCGTGGTTCCGAATAATCTGAATAATTACGACAACGAAGTTCTCAAGCTCACCACAGGCTGTTCAGTTGAAGTAAGCGGTACAATCGTCGCATCACCCGCATCAGGTCAAGCTTTTGAGCTGGCGGCCACCAAGGTTACAGTGGTGGGTTGGGTGGAAGATGCCGACACTTATCCAATGGCGAAAACTCGCCACTCGATTGAATATCTGCGTGAAGTGGCGCACCTGCGTCCGCGCACTAACGTGATCGGTGCCGTCGCGCGCGTGCGTAACTGCTTGGCACAAGCGATTCACCGTTTCTACCACGAGCAAGGCTACTTCTGGGTTTCTGCGCCACTGATCACCGCTTCTGATGCAGAAGGTGCCGGTGAAATGTTCCGCGTATCAACGCTGGATATGGAAAACCTGCCACGTACTGATGCCGGCAAAGTGGATTACAACCAAGATTTCTTTGGTAAAGAAACCTTCCTGACCGTATCAGGCCAGCTCAACGCAGAAGCTTACGCTTGTGCGATCAGCAAGGTATACACGTTTGGCCCAACCTTCCGTGCTGAAAACTCAAACACCAGCCGTCACTTGGCGGAGTTCTGGATGGTTGAGCCGGAAGTCGCGTTTGCTGATTTGAATACGGTCGCTAGACTGGCTGAAGATATGCTCAAGTACGTATTTAAAGCCGTACTCACCGAGCGTCGTGATGATCTTGAGTTCTTTAACGACCGTATCAACAATGAAGTGATTGCGCGTCTTGAGCAATTTGTTGACTCAGATTTCGCCCAAGTCGATTACACCGATGCGATTGAAATCCTGAAAAACTGTGGCAAAACGTTTGAATTCCCAGTGGAATGGGGTATCGACCTCGCTTCTGAGCACGAGCGTTTCTTGGCGGAAGAGCACTTTAAAGCGCCAGTGATCGTCAAAAACTATCCAAAAGACATCAAAGCCTTCTACATGCGTATGAATGAAGATGGTAAAACAGTCGCTGCGATGGATGTATTGGCCCCAGGTATCGGTGAAATCATCGGTGGTTCACAACGTGAAGAGCGTTTGGAGATCCTCGATGCACGTATGCGTGAGTTTGGTATCGATCCTGAGCATATGGACTGGTATCGCGACCTGCGCCGTTACGGCACCGTACCACATGCAGGTTTTGGTCTCGGCTTCGAGCGTCTGGTCTCTTACGTAACTGGTATGGGTAACGTACGTGATGTGATCCCATTCCCACGGACTCCACGTAACGCAAGCTTCTAAACCCAGCGCACCCATAAATTGATGACATGGTTAAACCGTCTCCTGCGAGACGGTTTTTTTGATCTTATCCGAATCGAATTTCTCCCACAGCGCGGACATTGCTCTGCCCAGCAAAATTATTTGCTTATTTTCTTTACCATGCGGTTGTCACCACTATGTGAGGAAGGTATAAATACAATAAATTTGATGAGTTCCATCACCCTTTCCACCTCAACTTGACATGGATGTAAATTATGTTCGAAAAAGTCATTGCCGCTCCGGCTGACCCTATTCTTGGTTTAACTGAAGAATTCAAAAAAGATCCTCGTACCGACAAAATTAACCTCGGTGTCGGTATCTATAAAAATGAAGCAGGTGAAACCCCGGTACTGGCTACGGTTAAGAAAGCAGAAGCGGCATTACTAGCGTCAGAAAAAACCAAATCTTATCTAACTATTGAAGGAACGGCAGAGTATGGTTTGGCCGTACAAAAGCTGCTGTTTGGTGCAGATTCAAGCATCGTCGCGCAAAAACTGGCTAAAACGGCGCAAGCACCCGGTGGTACTGGTGCACTGCGGGTGGCCGGAGAGTTTATTAAACGCCAATTGGGCGATGTAAAAGTATGGATCAGCAATCCAACCTGGGCTAACCACCATAGCGTATTCAATGCCGCGGGTTTGGAAACCACCCAATATGCTTATTATGATGCCGAAGCAAAAGACAAAAGTTTTGCCGCGATGTTGGCCGATTTAGAGCAAGCCAACAAAGGTGATGTGGTACTGCTACATGGCTGCTGCCATAACCCAACGGGGATTGATCCTACGGCACACGAGTGGGAAGTGTTGGCAAAATTAATCGCAGATAAAGGCCTACTGCCGCTATTTGATTTTGCTTATCAAGGATTCGCCACCGGAGTGGAAGATGATGCGATCGGCCTACGCACTTTTGCTAAATACAATGATGAGATCCTCGTTGCCAGCTCCTTCTCGAAAAACTTTGGCCTGTACAACGAACGCGTCGGTGCTTTCACCTTAGTCGCTGCATCAGCAACCATTGCAGAAACAGCATTTTCTCAAGTGAAAGCTATCATTCGTTCTATTTACTCTAACCCACCCGCTCACGGTGCTGCTGTTGTGACTTATATTCTCAACAACCCTGCCCTGCGTGCTGAATGGGAAGCGGAAGTCACAGAAATGCGTGAACGCATTCAAGAGATGCGCACCCTGTTTGTGAAAACGTTGCAACAAGTCGGAGTTGATGCGGATTTTAGCTTTATTGAGCGCCAAAACGGCATGTTCTCTTTTTCAGGCCTTAGCCAAGCACAAGTGGCACGCCTCAAAGCAGAATTTGCGATTTACATCGTAGGCTCAGGACGCATCAGTGTTGCAGGTATGACCAAATCGAATATGCTGCCACTTTGCCAAGGGATTGCCGCCGTATTTTAATCGGTGATACCAACTGCATAAAAAAATGTGCGTAAAATTCGCTCGTAAAAAAACCGGCATATCACTGCCGGTTTTTTATTTTTCACCACAATTCCATATCAAACCGCAGACAATTAAAGTCGGAAGCGACGGATCTCTTGTTCCAGCTCATGGGATAGATCAGACAATTCGGCCGCCTGCTCGGCAGCACGATGCGCTTGCTGAGCCAGATCATTCGATACATCACGAATACCCACAGTATTACGCGTGATTTCAGAGGTCACCGAAGCTTGCTCTTCCGCCGCTGATGCGATTTGAGTCGCCATATCATTGATGGACTCAACCACCGAGTGGATCTGCTCTAAGCTCACCGAGGCCTCATTCGCATCATCTACGCTCGTATCGGCTAAGCGGCGACTGTCATCCATAATACCAACCGCTTTGCCTGTGGTGGCTTGCAGCGTTTCAATCATCTGTTGGATCTCTTTCGTCGAGGCATGGGTACGCTGACTCAGTACTCGCACTTCATCCGCTACCACCGCAAAACCGCGACCTTGTTCACCCGCACGCGCCGCTTCAATTGCCGCATTGAGTGCTAACAAGTTGGTCTGCTCGGCAATGTTCTGAATGGTTGAAAGAATAGTGCTGATTTGGTGCCCATGCGCTTCCAATTCTTGAATAACGCCGGTTGCTACCTGTACTTCTTCAGCTAACGAATGAATCGAGCGCTGAGTTTGGCCAACTTGGCCACTACCATGAGCACAAGCCGTCACCGCCTCACCCGCATTTTGCGCGGTATGCTCAGCGTTACCAGCAATCTCTTGAGTTGCCGCAGCCATCTCGTTGATGGCGGTCGCCACCATGTTGATTTCATCTTGCTGCTGAGCAATTCGTCGGCTACGCTCTTCTGCTTGTTGTGCTGTGGCTTGAGATTGTTGTGAGAGAGCCATTGAAACTTGACTCAACTTGAGCACCATAGTGTGCATATTGCTCACGAAGATATTGAAATTATTAGCGAGTTGGCCAACTTCATCATCACTGCGTGGTTCTAAGCGTTGAGTGAGATCGGCATCACCAGAAGCAATCGCTTCAAGCGCTTTCGATACACGATTTAAATCACTGAATAAGAAGCTAACCAGCCATGAGACAATCGCTACCACAATCACAGTGATCAATAAGGCTGTGGTGATCAAGCCTGTGAGTAATTCAGCATGTGCGGCGTATTCGGTGTTGCTATCCATCTGAATCGCAAAATACCAAGGCGTGTTTGGCACTGGCGCGAAGAAAAAGAACTTATCTGACCCATTAAGATTAACCGCAACCAATTCAGCTTGGCGAGCCGCACGCTCAATATTGCGCAGATCTAATGCTGAAGATAACTGAGTGACCGGTTTGAGTAGCAAAGATTTATCAGGGTGCGCTAATAGCACACCATTTTGGCCATCAATCAGCATCGTTTGCGCATTTTTACCGGCATCCATACTGATCACATCGGCGATCAATTGATCGATCAGCACATCAGCACCGACCACACCACTTAAACTGCCTTGTAAACGCACCGGCTCGGCAATCGTGACGAGCAAAGCACCGGTTATCGCATCACTGTAGGCGGTGGTGATGATCTGTTTACCGGCACTTACTGCATCTTTATACCAAGGACGGGTTCGAGGATCGTAATCCGCACGATTACGCTCTGGATGTGAACGGTACATTGCGCCTTGCGCAGAACCGTAAAAAATATCATCAAAACCACCAGCATCACGCGCCTGTTGCAAATAAGGCACCATATCTGGAGTTTCAATATGTGCGTTAAACGCTGAGCTAATCGATTTACGGATCGCAATCCAATCGGAAATACCTTTGGCGGCGGTTGAAGAAATAGCATCTGCGCGAGTATATACCGCATTGCTGGTTTGCTGTTGCAATTGACTGGCAGAAAACCAAGTCAATGCGGTCGCCATTACCACTACAGCGGATAGACTTGCACCAATTAATTTGTGTTTTAGTGTTAGTTTCATCGTGAAAAACAATATATTGGAACGAAGGGAAGAGAATAGTACCCCCTCCATGCTTAAAACGCATCCAGTTTGTCATTTTTTCTGACAACCAGTCACAGCTCTAACTTAACCATTTCTGTTATAAGAATTTTGACAAAAATTTATTTACTGCTAAACAATATTTATAACTACTTAAAATCTGAGTTTTTCGTACCAACACATATAGCTAAAGGATATATGCTTATGAATATAAAATATCTAATCAAGCCAGATTACAACAACATAGGTTGTGCATTTTTTTATGCTTCTGCTATCTTTCGCGCTGAATGAGACCTGTAATTTTCTGCGATACTGCCCAGTAAGCAAGATTACACTTAACTCTTAAGCACACTTCCTCTTTCACTTTATTATCGGTTCATTTTGATATGATTCGTGTCTCAGATGCCGTGCAACGTCACGTGCCAAAAATGGTTGTACTTATCTCCCTGTTATTCGGGGTTTCTGTGTTGATGTCTGATAATAGTTTTGCGGCAGATATTAACAATACGCCCGCCACATCAACGGTAAATTCCGAGCCAGCAAGGCCGCTCAAAACTGGCGATATAAAAGCTGTCGCTCGTTTTGCTAAAACGGGAGCCTTTGATAATGACACGGTGGTTAGAATCGCTCGTCAATTAGCGAAAAAGCCCTATATCGCCTTAAAAGACCCGCTCCCCGAAGGTTTAGCGAATATCAACTATGATCAATATCGTGATATCCGTTTTAAACCGGATAGCGCAGTATGGAAAGCCGATGGTTTGCCTTACCAAATGCAGTTATTTCATCGCGGCTTCTTCTTTCAAGATTTGATTGAAATTGCTCTGATTGAAAATAGTCAGGCCACCCATTTAAGTTATGACCCAAACATGTTCAGCGCAGGAGAAATCCTGCAGCAAAAACTGCCAAGTGAAGATATTGGTTATAGCGGATTACGGGTACATTACCCGCTCAATAGCGCATATTTAGATGAGCTGTTTGTGTTCCAAGGCGCAAGTTATTTCCGCGCATTGGGTAAAGGTAATGCCTATGGCCTTTCTGCACGAGGTTTAGCTATTAAAACCGCCGATCCAACGGGTGAAGAGTTCCCTATTTTTCGTGCCTTTTGGGTCGAGAAGCCCAACTACAATACCAATTTGATAGTAGTACATGCCCTACTCGATAGCCCAAGCGTCGCCGGAGCTTATCGTTTTTCCATTCGTCCAGGACAAAATACTCGCATGGATGTCGAAGCGGTGCTCTTCCCTCGGGTTGAGATGAGTAAAGTCGGCTTAGCCCCGGCCACCAGCATGTATATGCACTCACCAAATGGTCGCCAGCAAACCGATGATTTCCGTCCTGCGGTGCATGATTCTGATGGTCTACTGATGATCAACGGTCGTGGTGAACGCTTGTGGCGGCCACTGGCTAATCCGAACACTCTACAAATCAGTGCCTTTATGGATAACTCTCCACAAGGGTTTGGTTTAATGCAGCGTGAGCGCAATTACGCCAACTACCAAGATCTCGAAGCGCATTATGAAAAACGGCCAAGCTTGTGGGTTGAACCCGTCGGTAACTGGGGACCCGGCGCTGTAGTCTTAACCGAGATCCCCACCCAATCAGAAATTCACGACAACATTGTCGCATTCTGGAAACCAGCGCAACCGCTCGCCGCGGGCAGTGAGTACCGCTTCTCGTATCATCTCAACTGGGGTGAGCAACCAGAAGAGAACTCACAGGCAATCATTGTCAGCCGTACGGCAAGTGGCCGAGCTGATATTGCAAAACCGACGCCCAAGCGCCTATTTGTGATTGATTACCAAGTGCAAGGAACCAAACCAGCCCAGATGCCAGAGCCAAAAGTGCGTAGCAATGCTGGTGTGATCAGTAATGTGGTACTACGCGATAACCCAACCAATAATGGGTATCGTCTGTCGTTTGAATTTGATCCTGGAGAAGTCGTGCTGGCCGAACTGCGTGCTGAATTAACCGTACCAGAAACACGACCAGTGGAAACTTGGTTATATCGTTGGACTCTGTAGTCAGTATGCGGGATTTTTTATGACCAACCCTATGCTTGAACCCAATGCCTTTCAGTTAATGGGAGGCACAGCCATGCCTCCAGAGCAACACGGAGAGATGCCTGAGCAGAGCTTAAAGCGACTCAGTAGTGGCTTTCCGCGCTCAGCAACTCAAGTGGATGGGGTAACCTCCAATTCACTACGCCGCGTGTTTGTGGTCGGCTTTGCTTTATTGCTTTCGGCTTTTGCCATCATCGAAATGCGCAGTGTCTTTCTGCTCGGGGGCCTAACGCCGATTGAATACTCAGTATTAGTATTATTTGCGATTAACTTTTGTTGGATTGCCCTGGCTTTCTCCAGCTCTATCGCCGGCTTTTTAGTGCTAATCCGTCACAAAAATCCGTCTGCCACTGAGTCAGAGCTGATCACTCGTACCGCCATTTTAATGCCAACTTATAACGAAGCTCCAGACCGAGTGTTTGCCGCAGTAGAAACCATGGCTTTAACCTTAGCCAATACTGAACACGGCCACGCATTTGATTGGTTTATTCTCAGCGATACCACCGACCCAGAAGTCGCTTTAGCCGAAGAACAAGCGTTCTGGTTACTGCGTCAGCAAAGCGCCGATAAAGCTCATGTTTATTATCGACGTCGACGTAAAAACATTGCCCGTAAAGCTGGTAACATTGCGGATTTCTGCCGACGTTGGGGATCCGCTTATGATCATCTACTGGTTTTAGATGCAGACAGCGTCATGCAACCCAGCACGATCATTTCTTTAGCACAGCGGATGCAGCATGACCCTGATGCGGGTTTGATCCAAACCATTCCTGCGTTAATTAATGGCACCACCCTGATGGCACGCCTACAGCAATTTGCCGCGCGGATCTATGGTCCCATTGTCGGTACTGGTTTAGCTTGGTGGGTACAAAAAGAAGGAAACTTTTGGGGACACAATGCGATTATTCGCACCGAAGCCTTTATGAGTGCCGCCGGACTACCCCATTTATCCGGTCGTCCGCCGTTCGGTGGCCATATTCTCAGCCACGACTTTGTTGAAGCTGCATTGATCCGCCGTGCTGGTTGGAGTGTCACAATTGCCGCTGATCTCAGTGGCTCATTTGAAGAGTGCCCTCCCTCCATCATCGATTTAGCAGTCCGCGATCGCCGTTGGTGTCAGGGTAACCTGCAGCATAGCCGAATTATCGGTTCAAAAGGTCTACATTGGATCAGCCGCTTACACCTTACCACTGGGATCATGTCCTATCTTTCTTCACCTTTTTGGTTACTACTGATCCTCTCTGGCTTGTTGCTAGCACTGCAAGCACACTATATTCGCCCTGAATATTTTACTGAGCAGTTTTCATTGTTTCCAACTTGGCCGGTGATGGACTCGGCGCGAGCCTTACAACTGTTTTACATCACGATGGGTATTCTGTTTAGCCCCAAAATTTTTGGTTTACTGCTGCTGCTGTTCGATAACCAGACATGCCATACCTTAGGCGGGCGTTGCAAAGTCATACTGAGCGCGGTAACTGAAATCATACTCTCGGCTTTAGTTGCACCGATCATGATGCTTATCCACTGCGGTGCGGTGATTTCGATTCTGGTTGGACGGGACAGTGGCTGGGCACCTCAGCGGCGTGATGATGGCAGCTTGCCAATTAGAGCCTTACTCTACCGTCATCGCTGGCATACGCTAATTGGTATATGTCTCGGTTATGCAGCAATGCTCGATTCATGGACCCTATTGGCTTGGATGTCACCGGCTCTGATTGGGCTGTGGTTTGCCGTTCCTCTCTCTGGGATCACGGCGTCACATAGCATTGGCGCTTGGTTTAAACGTCGGCGCATCTTAGCCACACCAGAAGAGATCACTCCACCAGATATTGTTGTTGTGGCTCAAACCCGCCGTGAGCAGTATATCGATAATCTGCAGCAACCATGGAGTGTACCAGTGGTATTGGCCGATCCTCATTTGATTGCTTTACATATTGCCATGATGGATAAACTCCCCTCACGTCAACCGGGTAGTCACATTGAACCTTTAGATGCGGTAGCTCGGATTAAAGTTCAAGAAGCTCAAAGCCAGGAAGGTTTGCTGGCCTTGCTCACCAAAGTGGAATTGAGCTATGTGCTCGGTAATCCACTCCTGATCCAGCAAGTCGCTAAACTGCCCCCAACCATCGATAACGTGGTGTCAACCAAGGCACGTCACAGCGCTTAACACTCTAGCGATAAACAGCGATAAACGCCTCGCTCAAAGTCCGACATAATTGTCGGACTTGTTATTCTATTTTATTCAAATAACACAAGGTAATGCGCTTGTTAGAATTGAGGGCATGGAGAAAATCAGTAAAGTGGCATTTCATCGGCCACAAACGGATTACTGGCCCGTTCACGCCCAAACGTTGATTGTGGACCATGGCCTGGTACAAATGTCACATCATTTCCTAGCGGCCATAGTTTGTTTTTGATTGAAGCGATCAAAGTATTGAAATCACCTTGAGGAAAATCGGTACGCCCAATACTGCCGTTAAATAGCACATCCCCCACAAACGCCAACCGTGCCGATTCACTAAACAGTACCACATGGCCAGGGGTATGGCCTGGGGTATGTATAACTTGCAAGCGTTGCTGACCAAATACCACTACATCACCGTCATTCAGCCATTGATCCGGCTCAAATGCATCCGTCAGTGGAAAACCAAACATTTTACTTTGTCCTTCAAGCCCTTGGAGCCAGAAGTTATCCGCTTGATGTGGGCCGACAATGCGCGTATCACCCAAAAGTTGTGCGAGCGGTTCACTACCACCAACGTGGTCAAGATGGCCATGAGTCAACACCAGTTGAGTAATTTTCACGCCAAGCTGATTAATCAACATCACCAGTTGTTTTACATCACCACCGGGATCGATCACCACGCCTTCCATGCTTTCATCGCACCATACGATAGAACAATTTTGAGCAAACGCCGTGACTGGCACAACTTGATATTGTAAAGACATAAACCTATCCCGTCTGATACTTAACTGGCGGGCACTATGTCACTAACCGCAAACTTTGACAAGTTATGCGCCAACCCAATGCCGAACGGGGCCAGTATCAATATGAATAAATCGACTTTTCGGGTAGTACCCTACTCCACCAGCTTGCAAGCTGCGGGCTGCGTCACGAATTTTTTTCAATGACACACCATCTAAACGAAAATCAATTGCCTGCCCTGACATGTGGTAGCTCTTTTTCGCAACCGCTTTTGATTTACTGCGCAACTGTTTATTGGTTGCGGGGGAACGGTAACCAGACACAATGTGAACTTCCGCTTGCGTGCCAAGCAAAAACTGAATTTGGCTTAATTGATCAAATAGACCTTTATCCATGGCATGGATTTCACCACGGCGAAAATCACGGCATAGGTGATTCAATCGCTTCAATTCGGAACGGACATACTCTTTGCCATTGAAATAGCACGTTTCGATGCTTTCACCAGTATGCAAATTGCTTAAGGCCAATTCTCTTGGCTTAGCCGCGTAACTCGCGAAGGCGATACTTGGTGTACAGGCGGCTAAAATCAACCCTCCAGCACTCAATTTTAAAAAATCTCGACGTGTTGTTTGCACTTTTACCTACTCGCTTAGTTTTATTGGTACAGGAAAGTACCGAACTCTGCTTTCGAGATCAAATGCATAAAACGTGCTAGTAATTACTAAACACGCGGATAAAAGTGCTTATTCATTGAGCAATATAGGAAAATGTCAGTTGTCAATTTTTAGTCAAAATTAGATGTCCATCACCCATTACCGATCGCAAAGGTATCAAACCCATAAATATCATCTCGATAATGCAGTGAGCCACCCTCATACCAAGCGGTTTGATAAATAATGTGTACTGGAATACGCTTTTTCAGCGCGATCGATTGAGTTCCATTTGGCATTGAACTGAGCATTATCCCCTGTTGCGCTAACAATGTTTGTGCAAATTGTTGCGCATTTTCAACTCGGATACAGCCGGAACTGAACGCCCGTGAAGCGTTATTAAACAAATGCTTATTTGGAGTATCGTGCAAATAAATGGCTTGTGAATTAGGGGTATTAAATTTGTATGCACCAAGCGCATTTTGCCCCCCAGCCAATTGACGCAGGCGATATGGGAACGTCTCAGGATTCACATTGACCCAGTCGATTAAGCGAGGATCCATGACTTCAGGATCATCCCAACCGCGGATAATTTCTATCCGATGCTTCGCTAAGTATTCATGGTCACGTTTAACCAGAGGTAGGATATCTTCCACCATAATCTTACGTGGTACATTCCACATCGGATTAATGATCAGCGAGTCTAGCTTGGTATTCATCACAGGTGTTGGGCGAGTAACGCGCCCTACCACCACTTTTGCCGTAAACACTTGATGGCCACTGTCCCAATATTGCATCGCAAAGCCGGGCACATTGACTACAATCAACGAATCTTGTTGGGTTGGCCAAAGCCGGAGCCGCTCAGCATTGAGCGCCAATATTGCAAGACGCTCAGTCACCGACTTATTCAGCCATTTGATCGTTTGTGGCCCGATAATCCCATCAGGCGTTAAACCATGCATATTTTGAAATTGTTTAACCAGTGCGACTAAATTCCCATCATAAACGTCAATTTCGTCATACTGATCCGTACTGGCTAGACTGGCTAATGATAAGCGCTGCAACAGCACTTGGCGCTCAGTTAACCGATCACCAGGTCTTTTCAGGCCATCTTGTTGATAAAGTGGGATAGCATGCGATTCTAACGCTAACAGTGATTGATAAGCTTGTAACAGTTGCTGGTAGGCAGGATCTTGTGGGGTATTTTGATCGATCAAATCGGCCAGTGTTTGAGTACTAAGTGCGTTATGCAGAGCAACCAGTGCCGCCTCACTTGGCGCGGCGAGGGGGTTAGCGAGCTGCCCATCAAAAAACCAGCGCAGTCCAATAGTACCCGCCTGCTCAGCATAGCTGAGATACTGTAATAGCGTATCGGTTGCCAACAGATCATATTCATACCACTCTCCTTGCCGGCGATAGGTTTGCATCAACGCGAGTTGGCGACTAAACAGTGGACTAAAACCGGCACGACGCATCACTTCTAACTGATCTTCAAAACGATTGGCACTCGCCATATCACGCCACAATCGTTGGTCATCATGACGCCGATAAACCTGCTCAGTGATTTGCGGATTCATCATCTGCTGATAGATAGGAGAAGTCGAGTCAACCCAACCTAGTTCAACAAAATGTTGCATCGCCCAACATGGAATAGAAAATAATAATAATCCAATCGCAACAATTCTGCTTTTCATCTCAATACTCAACTGACTAACCATGCAATCAGTATGGCAAAGGAATACGCTAAATTTAAGCAATCGGATCAGATATTTTGATTATAAGTAAGGTTTTTGAGTGGTGAGTAGAAGTTACGCCTAAACGAGAAAAGGCCCTAGATTTTTCGGGCCTTATCATACCGTTTTTGATGCAAACCAAGTGCAGAAAATTACAGTTTTAACTGATGATTACCATGGGAAACTTTGGCTTTTAAATAATTTTCGTTGCCCGCTTTGATGTGTGCTGCCGTATGTACCACTTCAACAATTTCAATGCCATGCTGTTGCAACTCACGGATCTTTTTCGGATTGTTTGTCACCAGGCGGATTTTATTAACGCCTAATGCTTTGAGCATTTGCGCCGCTTCACCAAATTCTCGCAGATCATCACTAAAGCCAAGATGATTATTGGCTTCATAAGTATTCATTCCCTGGCTTTGCAAGCGATAAGCATCAATTTTATTGTATAAGCCAATGCCACGCCCTTCTTGGCGCAGATACAAGATGATGCCACCCGCCTCGCCCATCCGTGTGATGGTTTCTTCTAACTGCTCACCACAATCACAGCGTGAAGAGTGAAACACATCACCGGTCAAACACTCCGAATGCAGACGAACTAATGGAGCCTGCTGGCTTGTATCGGCAGATTTAAAGATCACCGCAACATGCTCTTTATCCGATGCTAATCCATGAAACGATAGGATCTCTGCGTCAATATTGCTTTGGGCACCGACTTTAAAATCAACTCTGGCTCTGACTTCCGCCATATTTATACTCACTTGAATTTCAGTAACGAAATGCATGTTTCTCAACAATTGCATAACGGGTCTCTACTCGTGAGTTAACTATGGGGGCGGATAGCCGATTTTTCAAAGAAAAGATCACCTTGAGCTGAAATTGTTAACGCATAACTCATTCTTTTGAGTAATAAAAAACCCAACCATCACGATTGGGTTAATTAAGTCAGTCAAATGGAAGCGACATCGATCCAATCATGCCTCTCAAAAAATGGCATCGCTATCCGTTTTGTGATTGCTTCCAAACACACAACTCGACCCACATCTGTTCTAATTGACGTAACTCTTCTTCCGTTAAAACGGCTAAGGTTGGCTTAGATTGTGGGGCAGCCTGAGCTTGCCACGCGCTTAATTGCGCGTGAAACTGTTTTTTCAACTGGGCAACAACCGAATTGTCCACCGTTTCTCTCCACCGCCACACCCATTTCTCAAAAAGGATACGCTCTTTAATGATTATTTCTCATCACGCCATAAGATATGGGAGTATGCTCACACAATTATTATACTACGCAAAATAATTACCGATTACCGCCGCCAAATGGTCAAACCACTCACCTCACTGACACTTTACTTTGCATCGCCAGACTGAGACTGACCTTGTGCTGTAATTGGCTAAACAAAACCAGCAAGAATAGAGCAATCACGACCCCGAAGAAAGATACGTATAACGTACTGAAATAGTTGAAATATTCACCAACAACGCCCACCGATAAACTGGCCACTAATGAACTGACACTCAGTAAGCTAGAAAACAGTGTGGAAGCGGTTCCCAGTCGATCTTGCATCATGTCCTGCAAGATCACCATGCCTAACGTCGCACAGACACCGATAAAAAAACCATTCAGTACTTGTGCTCCCATCATCGCGATAAAACCAGTATGGGTTAACATCAGGGCATAGAAAACAATGCCACTGGAGATACCCAGCATCAGCAATTTACTGGTTCCCCAGCGTTCAGTGAGCTTACCGGCCATCAGCATCACCGGGATCTCACACAGTGCCGCGACACCAAACAATAAGCCTAACCAGTGCTCAGGCACCATCAACTCACGTGATAAATAAAGAGGCATGCTGGTGATATACAAATTATTGGCTGCGAAGGTGAACACTAAGGTTACACAATACAACGTGATCAGTGCGCGTTTATGCAACGAATATTGAACTAACTTGACTCGCGGCTCTTGCCCGGACGCAGGCTGCGAAGTTTTCTCACCCGCCGGTAAATACCGAGCGATCAAGACGATTCCGAGCGCAACAATCAGTGCCGAAACCGCAAACGCGGCACTAAAACCGAAACTAGCTTTGAGCATAAATGCTGCCGGCGGGCCAAATACCCAAGCAATCGCAATCCCAGCCCGCATAGCACCTAAAAAAGTGGTTTTGTCATCCAGATGCCGATCCGCATATTCGCGGCCCAGCGCAAACAGTTGACCAAATGAAGCACCACTGACACTAGCAAACAGCACCACAATCACAATCGCCAAACTATAACTGCGGATAAAGATAAAACTGACCACGGTAATGAAATAGCAACTCAGCGCGACTAATAAAATCGTCTTACGCTGCCAATCACGATCCGATTGACGAGCAAGCCACTGCGATACCAGCACCGAACTGACCACCGCCACTACCATATATAGGCTGAGCTGCAGTGGTGAAGCATCCAGTGCCTCGACAATAAATAGACTAGAGAGTGGATAAAAGAATGCCCCACACAAGCCAGTCACCAAGGTGGACATAATAAACAGTAAGGCAGTTTTGTCTCGATGCATAGGTAGGGGGCTCCGGAACAGTAATCAGTCATCATTTACCGCGCTAGTGTACTCAATCTTACGCTCAGAGATTGATGTTATTCGAGCCACTTCTAATACTATTCATGCAAAAAATATTGATAGTTTGACAGAAATAGGCCATTAAATAGCCTAACTTGCCAATCAACCAAAACCATTTAGAGCAAACAAGGAATGTATCGTGCGCCCGTTAATTGAAAATGTTATGAGTGGTATCAGCCAAGATTGGGTGCTGCGTGAATTTCATAGCCAAGATCATAATCAAGAATTTGCCTGCCCATGGCACTACCACACCGAATATGAGCTGGTCCTCTACCAAAACCCGGATCAGCGCTTTGTCGGTAACTATTTTGCTGGTGATGCGATTGGCGGCATCGAGCAAAGTACTCTGCTACTCTATGGCCCAGGCTTACCCCATATGATTGCCGGTCGCCAGCGATTAAATAAAGCCAAAACGCTGCATTCCACCATTATCTGGTTTAAACAACAGTGGCTGGATAAACTGCAACTGGTGTTGCCACACACTCAAGCGTTGCAACGGCTGCAACAAAATTCGGCTTACGGGCTACATCTCAGCCCGCAAAGTACGCACCAAGTCATCCAATTGCTGACCAATATTGAGCAGCAAGCCCATCATTATCAAACCTTGCGCATCATTGAAGCGCTGTTGGTGATGGCCGATGATCAACAAGCACAGCGCCTTTCAGTCGCTCCTTATCTGATCACCGCATTTACTAGCAATAGCGATACCCACAAAAAAATTCAATTAGCCAAGCAATATATTGAACAGCACCATGCGCAAGCCATCAAAATCACCGATTTATGCCATCACTTACATTTGAGTGAAAGTTCAGCTTATCGCTTATTTGAAAAGCACTATGGAATGAGTTTTTCTGAGCATCTGAAACAATTTCGGATCGGCAAAGCGTGTGAGCTGTTGGCAAGCTCCTCTGTACCAATCGCCTTAATTGCTGAGCGAACCGGTTTTGGCAATTTATCCAACTTTAACCGCCAATTTAAAGCCCTCAAAGCGATAACCCCAAGAGTATTTCGCCAGCGTTTTCAAGCCGTGAGTAGCTAGCGGTGAATAGCTGCGGTCAAGAAAATCACCCTAGATAAAAACTGAGCTACATCAAGTACTTGAAATGGTTGAGGATCAAAAAAGCCGGACGATGGTCCGGCTTTGTAAGCGATAACGTTTAATAACGATTGGATGTTTGCAATCATGAATAGCAATAGCTAAGCCAATTACTCTTCTTCACCACTCTTATCCGTTACCACTGGTGTTTCGCCATCAAGCAGAGCTTCCTCACCTTCCGGTAATTCCGACTCTTCAACTTCATCGATACGCTGTAGGCCTACGACACTTTCCCCTTCCGAAGTCCGGATCAGAGTCACGCCTTGGGTATTACGACCGACTTGGCTAACTTCCGCCACGCGAGTCCGTACTAGTGTGCCTGCATTGGTGATCATCATAAATTCATCACCTTCAGTCACCTGCACAGCACCGACGACGCTACCATTACGTTCAGAGACTTTGATCGAAACCACACCCTGAGTACCACGACCTTTGGTTGGGTATTCAGACAGGCTAGTACGCTTGCCGTAGCCATTTTCGGTTACGGTTAATACGTCACCCTCGCTCTTCGGTACGATGAGCGATACCACTTGATCGCCTTCAGCCAGTTTCATGCCTCGAACACCTGCCGCGGTACGACCCATCGGTCTTACCCCTTTGAACTTGATCTCTGGCTGGCCATTTTCATCAAGGACAGGTTGACCATTTTCATCCACCACTGCGGTTTCTTCCGACTCTTTAAAGCGAACCACTTTGCCGAATTTAGAGAACAGCATAATTTCGCTTTCACCGTCGGTGATATCGACGCCAATCAATGAGTCTTCATCACGCAGGTTGAGTGCAATCAAACCATTAGCACGTACGTTGGCGAACTGATCTAGCGAGGTTTTCTTCACTGTGCCGTCACCGGTTGCCATAAAGATAAATTTATCTTGGCTAAATTCGCTGACAGGCAAGATCGCAGTAATGCGTTCATTCTCTTCCAAAGGAAGCAGGTTGACGATCGGCTTACCACGTGCAGTACGGCTCGCCAACGGCAGTTGGTAAACTTTCATACGGTAAGTCTTACCGCGCGTCGAGAACAGCAGAATGTTATCGTGAGTATTGGCCACCAGAAGACGCTCAATGTAGTCCTCTTCTTTCATTTTGGTGGCGCTCTTACCTTTACCACCACGACGCTGTGCTTCGTAGTCGCTGAGTAATTGATACTTCACATAGCCTTCATGTGACAACGTCACTACAACATCTTCACGGGCGATCAGCTCTTCCATGTCAATATCGTGCGTTGCTGCAGTGATCTCGGTACGGCGCGCATCGCTAAAGCCAGCACGGATCGCTTCTAGCTCTTCACGGATCACTTCCATCAAGCGCTCAGTGCTAGCCAAGATATGCATCAATTCGGCAATTTCTTCGAGCAGTTGTTTGTACTCATCGAGGATCTTTTCGTGCTCTAAGCCAGTCAGCTTATGCAGACGTAAATCCAGAATCGCTTGCGCTTGTTGCTCGGTCAGGAAGTATTGGCCATCACGAATACCGTATTGTGGCTCTAGCCACTCAGGGCGCGCTGCATCAGTGCCGGCACGCTCAAGCATTGCTGCCACGTTACCCAGATCCCAGCCACGAGCGATTAAGCCTTCTCGTGCTTCAGCCGGGGTTGCCGCACGACGGATCAGCTCAATGATCTCATCGATATTGGCCAGCGCCAGTGCCAAACCTTCAAGGATATGGGCACGTTCACGTGCTTTACGCAGTTCGAAAATCGTCCGACGAGTCACCACTTCACGACGGTGATCGACGAAACACTTCAGCATCTCTTTGAGGTTAAACAGCTTAGGCTGACCGTTATCGAGTGCCACCATGTTGATCCCGAAGGTAGTTTGCAGCTGAGTGTTGGCATAGAGGTTGTTTAGAACCACTTCACCAACCGCATCACGCTTACACTCAATCACAATGCGCATCCCGTCTTTATCAGACTCATCGCGCAGTGCACTGATCCCTTCGACTTTCTTCTCTTTCACCAGCTCAGCGATTTTTTCAATCAAGCGCGCTTTGTTCACTTGATAAGGAATTTCGCTAACAATGATGGTCTCTTTGCCGTTTTTATCCGCTTCGATATCAGCTTTCGAGCGCATATAAACCTTGCCGCGACCAGTTTTGTAAGCATCAATGATGCCTTTACGGCCACTGATCAGCGCAGCAGTTGGAAAATCTGGACCAGGAATGTAGCTCATCAGCTCATCAATGGTGATCGCTTCGTTATCGATATAAGCCAAACAGCCATCGATCACTTCACCTAAGTTATGAGGTGGAATGTTGGTCGCCATACCAACCGCAATGCCAGATGAACCATTGATCAACAGGTTCGGGATCTTGGTCGGTAGTACCGCTGGGATCTGTTCTGTACCGTCATAGTTCGGCACATAGTCAACCGTTTCTTTATCGAGATCGGCCAACAGTTCGTGTGCAATTTTCGACATCCGCACTTCGGTATAACGCATTGCCGCCGCAGAGTCGCCGTCAATCGAGCCAAAGTTACCTTGACCATCGACCAACATGTAACGGAGTGAGAAAGGCTGCGCCATACGCACGATAGTGTCATAAACTGCACTATCACCGTGTGGGTGATATTTACCGATTACGTCACCTACCACACGGGCAGATTTTTTATAGGCTTTGTTCCAGTCATTGCCCAATACATTCATCGCAAACAGTACGCGACGGTGTACTGGTTTAAGGCCATCACGCACATCAGGAAGAGCACGACCCACGATGACAGACATCGCGTAGTCCAAATACGAACTGCGTAGCTCGTCTTCGATGTTTACGGGCGTGATCTCTTTAGCAAGATCGCTCATAGAGCCATTATCCCTCTATAGTTTGATCGGTATACCCAAATTCTTACTCAAATGGGGCTCACTATAAGATTGAGCGCCAACTCAGTCGAAAGCTGGATATTCTTGATACATATAAGGTGAAAAAATATAACACATGTTTCGCCGCTTCGGCATTACTTTCCCTGACCTTTTATCAGGTTGTGACCTTGGTTGCGTCTTAAGTGCCGACAATTTACACATTCCTTACGATTGGCAACGTTAGATGGTTGTTTTTTAAACGATCATTCTCAAGAGCAGTATCTCAACTGGTGCGATTTATTCAGCGCGCTATAATAAGTACCCTACTCTCGGATGCGTAATACAGGCGATACCAGATGACTACCACACCGATCGTTGCTGCACATAATGTCGATCTTAATGAAATAAAAAAATTCGAGGATATGGCATCCCGTTGGTGGGATCTTGAGGGCGAATTTAAACCATTGCATCAAATTAACCCACTCCGTCTCAACTATGTGTTGGAAAAGGCCAATGGCCTATTTGGCAAAACCGTATTGGACGTCGGCTGTGGCGGCGGCATTTTAGCCGAAAGTATGGCGCGGGAAGGCGCACAAGTCACAGGACTGGATATGGGTAAAGAGCCGTTAGAAGTCGCTCGTTTACATGCTTTGGAAACGGGCGTCGTTTTAAGCTATATCCAGAGTACCGTCGAGCAGCATGCGCTGACCCATGCGCACACCTATGATGTGATCACCTGCATGGAGATGTTAGAACATGTACCCGATCCACTTTCGGTGATTCAAGCGTGTGCCAAGCTGGTCAAACCCGGCGGCCATGTGTTTTTCTCAACCCTCAATCGCAATATTAAGTCCTATTTATTCGCGATCGTCGGTGCAGAGCAGCTGTTAAAAATCGTTCCCGCTGGCACTCATGACCACAGCAAATTCATCCGCCCATCCGAGCTGATGAAGATGATCGACCAAACGGCTCTGCAAGAACAAGGAATGATTGGTTTACACTACAATCCACTGAGCAATACTTATCGCTTAGGTTCAAATGTCGATGTCAATTACATCGTCTATACGACTCTTGTTTAATCGACCCGGCACGCTAAAAAGCGGCGCAACACCACCCGATTGCGCGCTTTTTTAGCCGCAGCTGCATTAGGCTGATTCCATTTTAAACGATCCATTTTTAAGATCAGTTTTTGCTTAAAGATCAAGAGATTTTTTTTCGTTACTGGTTACCAAGAAAGCAATGTGCAAACGCCGATTTTTCACAATCAACTCTACCCTTTGATCATCAGTAAGCGAGCACTAACTGATTTTTTAAATTTTGCCACTTATCCACAATCTGTCCTTGAACTGTCACTTGCAATAGCCTGCCCATAGCACTATCTTGTAACTCGAACACCAAACAGCCCCTACATATAGTGTTTCCAACTCTATAAGTAGAGCGAGCTTGATCACATAAGCCGTGATTCCATTTACTAGAATTATACCAAAATACGGCTTTAATCAGTTTTGTTAGGAAAATGAAGCAGAATGAACCAACAACTTACTGTCACCAAGCGTGATGGCCGCAAAGAAAGTATTGATCTCGACAAGATCCACCGCGTGATCACTTGGGCCGCTGAAGGCCTACACAATGTCTCCGTTTCACAGGTAGAACTGCGCGCTCATATTCAGTTCTATGATGGCATTACCACGTCTGACATCCATGAGACGATCATTAAATCGGCGGCCGATCTGATTTCCGAAGAGACACCAGATTATCAATATCTTGCGGCACGTCTTGCAGTTTTCCACTTGCGTAAAAAAGCCTATGGCCAATACGAACCGCCAGCTCTGTTTGATCATGTGACAAAAATGATCGAAAAGGGCAAATACGACCGACATTTACTGCAAGACTATAGCCGTGAAGAATTGATGCAGATGGATCTGTTTATCGACCATCGCCGTGATCTGGATTTCTCTTACGGCGCGGTAAAACAGTTGGAAGGAAAATATTTCGTACAAAACCGGGTTACCGGACAAATCTACGAAAGTGCCCAGTTCCTGTATATTCTGGTAGCGGCTTGCCTGTTTGCTAAGTATCCAAAAGAGACACGCCTTGACTACATCAAACGTTTCTACGATGCGACGTCAACCTTTAAGATCTCCCTGCCGACACCCATCATGTCCGGCGTACGGACTCCAACTCGTCAATTTAGCTCTTGCGTGCTGATTGAATGTGGTGACAGCCTCGACTCGATCAATGCCACCGCCAGCTCGATTGTACGCTACGTATCGCAACGCGCCGGAATTGGCATCAACGCGGGACGCATTCGCGCACTCGGTTCGGAAATTCGTGGTGGTGAAGCATTCCACACCGGTTGTATCCCCTTCTACAAATACTTCCAAACAGCAGTGAAGTGCTGCTCGCAAGGTGGTGTACGCGGTGGTGCTGCGACAGTGTTCTACCCACTGTGGCACGGAGAAGCCGAATCTCTGCTGGTACTAAAGAACAACCGAGGTGTAGAAGAAAACCGAGTTCGTCATATGGACTATGGGGTACAACTCAACAAACTGATGTATCAGCGCCTAGTTGAAGGTGGCAACATTACCCTGTTCTCCCCTTCGGATGTGCCAGGACTGTACGATGCTTTCTTCCAAGATCAAGCGGAGTTTGAACGTCTATACGTACGCTACGAAAACGATCCTAGCATTAAGAAGAAAACCGTTAAGGCGCTGGAAATCTTCACATTGCTGATGCAAGAGCGAGCGTCTACTGGCCGTATCTACATCCAACACGTTGACCACTGTAATACACATAGCCCATTTGATGCGGCCGTGGCGCCAGTTCGTCAATCTAACTTATGTCTGGAGATTGCACTGCCAACCTCACCGCTGGAAAACGTGGAAGATGAAAGCGGTGAAATTGCCCTGTGTACCCTTTCTGCGTTTAACTTAGGCGCAATTCAGTCACTGGATGATTTCGAAGAGTTATCGGATCTGGTGGTGCGTGCGCTCGATGCCCTGCTCGATTACCAAGATTATCCACTACCGGCTGCGCGTCGTTCTTCAATGAACCGTCGTACCCTTGGTGTGGGTGTGATCAACTACGCTTATTACTTAGCTAAACATGGCGTGAAATACTCTGATGGCAGTGCCAATGCACTGACTCACCGCACCTTTGAAGCCATGCAGTATCATCTACTGCGCGCTTCCATGAAATTGGCGCAAGAGCAAGGTCGCTGCCCGCAGTTTGATCAAACCAACTACGCTAAAGGTTTGATGCCAATCGATACCTACAAAAAAGATATCGATTTGGTGTGTGATGAACCACTGCATTATGACTGGGATAAACTGCGTCACGAGATCATGCAACATGGTTTGCGTAACTCAACCTTAACTGCGCTGATGCCATCAGAAACTTCATCGCAAATCTCTAATGCTACCAATGGGATTGAGCCACCACGGGGTTATGTCTCGGTCAAAGCATCAAAAGATGGCATTCTTAAGCAAGTGGTGCCAGAATTTACCCGCTTAAAAGACAACTATGAACTGCTGTGGAACATCGGTTCAAACGATGGCTATCTGCACTTAGTCGGCATTATGCAAAAGTTCGTTGACCAAGCGATTTCTGCCAATACCAACTACGATCCAAGCCAGTATGATTCAGGCAAAGTGCCAATGAAAAAACTGTTGCAAGATCTGCTGACCGCCTACAAGTTTGGGGTAAAAACGCTGTACTACCATAACACGCGCGATGGTGCGAAAGATGAGCAGACGGAAAGCGTCAAAGTATCAGAAGACGATTGTGAAAGCGGCGCGTGTAAGATCTAAGCTTATAAGCACCAGATAATACTCTTTGATTTGCATGCCTCTTGCTTAAGCAAGAGGCCAAACGGATGAAGGCAACCATGGCTTACAGTACTTTTACCCAGAAAAAGAATGACCAATTAAAAGAACCGATGTTTCTTGGTCAACCGGTTAACGTGGCGCGTTATGACCAACAAAAATACGAAATTTTCGAAAAGCTGATCGAAAAACAGCTCAGTTTTTTCTGGCGTCCAGAGGAAGTTGATGTCTCAAGCGATCGCATCGATTATGGCAAGCTCCCTGATCATGAAAAGCACATTTTTATCTCGAACCTGAAATACCAAACCCTGCTCGATTCGATTCAAGGCCGTAGCCCAAACGTCGCGCTACTACCACTGGTCTCACTGCCAGAGCTAGAAACATGGATTGAAACTTGGTCATTCTCGGAAACGATTCACTCACGTTCGTACACTCATATTATCCGTAATATCGTTAATGATCCGGCGGTGGTGTTTGACGATATCGTTGAAAACGAACACATCATCAAGCGTGCCCAAGATATCGCCCACTATTATGATGATTTGATCCAACTGACCAATGACTACCACCGTTTTGGTGAAGGTCAGCATCAGGTCAACGGCGCAAGCGTTGACGTGTCGTTGCGCGAGCTCAAGAAAAAACTCTATCTGTGCTTGATGTCCGTCAACGCGTTAGAAGCGATCCGTTTCTACGTCAGCTTTGCCTGCTCGTTTGCATTTGCCGAGCGTGAGTTGATGGAAGGTAATGCAAAAATCATCAAATTGATTGCCCGTGATGAAGCGCTGCATCTTACTGGTACTCAGCACATGATCAATCTGCTACGTAATGGAATGGATGACTTTACTTTCCTACACATCGCTGAAGAGTGTAAACAACAGAGTTTTGATCTGTTCAAAGAAGCCGCCGAGCAGGAGAAAGAGTGGGCAGAGTATCTGTTTAAAGACGGCTCAATGATTGGCCTCAATAAAGATATTCTGTGTCAGTACGTGGAGTACATCACCAATATACGTATGCAAGCGGTTGGTTTAGAGCCTGCTTACCCAAGCGCGATCAATAACCCAATTCCATGGATCAATGCTTGGCTCTCCTCTGATAACGTGCAAGTTGCACCGCAAGAGGCCGAGATCAGCTCTTACCTTGTCGGTCAGATCGATAACGAAGTCAGCAGCGATGACTTTAAGGGCTTTGAACTGTAATGGCCGCGATTAAAATCAACAAACTGCTGACCATTGAAGCGACTCCGAGTCTTACTTTACTTGAGAGTATGGAACAGGCAGGGTTGGCACCAGAATACAATTGTCGCGATGGGCACTGCGGTGCCTGTCGTTGCCAGTTAGTCGCTGGTGAGGTCGAGTATGTTGGTTTTGCGATGGCTTATACTCAAGCCAATGAGATACTACCTTGCATTTGCCGTGCAAAAACGCCACTAGAATTAGAACAAGTCGTTTATCAACGCAATTTAGCCAGAGCTTAAGCTCTGGCTAGCTTCACACCACCCAACATCGCATCCGCTGTACGCATGGATACCCATTTATGACCAATTTCACGACCGCCATCATCCAACAGCGATAACCAATAACCTTGATTACTCGTATGATCAAATTGAGTTGGCGCGTGTAGCCACAACGCAACCACATCCTCCGTTGCGTTGCTATAAACCTCTCCCAATACCATTTTTTGGCTGGCAATTTTGTACCATACCAAGATTTTTGAGTGATGAAACATGTCAGCCTCCTGCCGCCACTGTTGGGTCCTTAATGGAGTGTAGTTCATCAACACCAACTGTAACGGATCTATTTTGAGACAACACCTCTATACTCATCCCTCACTCAACCACTCAGTTTTGATTCCATCCTATTTATTGCAGTGCACTATTGGGCAAATACATTTCTTTCACCCGCTGAACACCACTGTACTCAATAAACATTGGCCGGCCAGTGAGATAACGCAGCAACATGTCAGCCGCCAGCGTCGCAATCCACTCTTTTTGCTCTGCTTGGCTCAAATGGCCGACCAATTTGACGGTTTGCCCCCATTCCCCATTCGGGGTGGAAAGTGCAACCGAAACCTCTCCTTGCTTGAGTGTTCCGGTGACTAAGGCCATTTGTGTGCCGCATTTATCTTTCGTCGCGCCGGCTAAGGCAAACGCCGCGGCAAGAGGCTCTTGTTGAGCCAGCTCAGTGGCAACTCGATGACTCAGCACCCATGAATGTCCGGCTAATGCTTCTATCCGTGGCTCACTGAGCAGCCAATGTGACAGCCAGCCTTGAGTCGCTTGCTCGGCCAATGCCAGCGATAAGCCTTTTTCCGCCATCATATCACCAAGGTTGGCCAGCATTGGCTCATCCACACTCACCACATGCTGCTCTAAATGAGCATGCAAGATCTTCAGCAAACTTAAACGCCGTTGTGGATCGGACTTGGGGCCAAATAGTTTAACTTCAATAAATGGCAAATATGAGCGGTAACCTAAATGGTAACCGGCCGGTAACTGGATTTTATCCAGCTTGTCTGCGATCGAAGACTCGGATGAACCGAACGTATAAAGCCGGCTGCACTGCACGGGCACACAAGGAAATCGCTGCTGCAGATCAGGCAAAATTTGCTCACTGACCATACGGTAAAACTCTTGCGGTACCCCAGGGGTAAAATAGAACCAACAATCATTAAGCGACATTTTAAAACCACATGCGGTACCAATCGGGTTAGCAATGATCTCAGCGTTGGCCGGTAACATCGCCTGTTTACGATTACTTTGCGGCATGCTTTGACCGCGGTTGGCAAAAAACTGCTCAAGTTGACCCAGCCAATCGTGACTGAGCTGTAACGGCTGCTCAGCCGCTTGGGCCGCGGCTTGAGCGGTAATGTCATCACTGGTTGGGCCTAACCCACCATTGACGATCACCACATCCGCGTTAAAACTCAGCATCATTAACTCTTCCACCAACGCCGATAGTGCATCACCAACCGTAGAACGTTTATACAGAGGAAAGCCATGCTGATAAAACTCACGCGCTAACCAAGCAGCATTCGAGTCGACAATATCACCGTGTAAAACCTCTTCACCGGTACTGAGCATGATTATTTTCAACATATTTGCCATCCTGATGTAAATACTGCATTTCTATTGACCAAGAATAAGCCAATCGACAAGAAAATGTTATTGATCAAGCAATTTCGTACAACCGTTAATTAGCGGTTTTCTTGTTGATCAATTTTATGGATAATTGTGACCCTGATCGACCTATCACCTATAACTGGAGACATCTGTGCTCAAGAAAAACATCACACCCATGATGTTGTTGACATTTTCCGCCTGCGTAAACGCACAACAAGATGTGAACTTCCAATCTGATTTTGCCTACCAATTGGGCTGTGAACAGAGCAACTGCTACTCAAGCAATTATTATACCGATTCGCTCAACCCTGCTTTTTCTTTGAGTGTTAACGATGCTTCAACACTAAGGTTAGATGATCCACTGCCTAAATATTTACTGGTGCAAGACAGCCGGGACTGGGATTATCTCACAGGTCAAACCTATACCATTTTAGGCCTAAGTGTCATGACCGCAGGGTTGATGACACTGCTCCCGGAATCGATCACCAAATGGGATGCAGATGATCGCAAACTGAGCAACCTTGGTAAAAAATGGAAAGATAACGTCACTTCTGGCCCAACTTGGGATCGTGACGAGCATTTTCTGAACTACATTATGCACCCTTATTTCGGTGGGGTTTATTACACTGCTGCACGTCATGCTGGATTTAATGAGTTTGAGTCTTTCCTTTACTCAGCCACCATGTCGACCTTCTTCTGGGAATATGGGGTTGAATCATTTGCCGAAATCCCGTCATGGCAAGATATTTTTATCACCCCATTTTTTGGAGCAGTGGTTGGCGAACTGATGTTTGATGCCGAACAAAATATTGTGGCCAATGGCGGCCAAGTCATGGGTTCAAACGCAGCCGGTGATGTTACGCTGTTTTTCCTCAATCCGATCGGTCATATTCATGGCTGGGTGAGCGATGCTTGGGGTGGTTCGGCCGATGTCTCTTTCCAAAGCAACCCTTGGGCCAACAACCCAGAAGCGGCAAAGTATGCGATGGATGCCGGCGCAAACTACGACTCACAGTACTACGGGTTAAACGTCAAAATTACCTTCTAATCGCTTAAAACGGCGATACAAGGTGTCGCCTTTTTATGACCAGCACTGCGATCAGCATGGGCATTGTGCAATGAAAGTGCTACCCTTACCACATTATCTACTGCGAGAGAACAAAATGAGCAAATTAACGGCAGATATCGACGCGAATTTAGCGCTGTTTATTGAAGAAACCCAAGTAAACCAATTGGTTTGGGGATTACGTAACGAAGAAGGCTGGCTCTCTTGTGAATCAACAGAATTTGCAGAAAGTGAAGTGATGCCTTTTTGGTCATCCAAAGCTGATGCACAAATTCACAACGTGGAAGAATGGGCGGACTTTGAAGTCGTTGAAATCCCGTTTGATGTGTTTGTGGAAGATTGGTTAATCACCCTCGATGAAGATGGTGTGTTAGTTGGCCCGAACTGGAATGCTAGCCTCGAAGGTAAAGAATTAGAGCCAGCTCAACTGGCAAAACTCTACCTTTAATCGATGATTGACTGGATTGCTCAGTCTTAGTGTACACATCAACCCACGTAACCATCGAACAATAATCGAACCATACAAGGCGCGTTTTCGCGCCTTTTTGTCATCCCTCCCCCAGCAATCTCACCACTGCCATAGCCCGACGACACCAGCTTTGTTACACTTGCAGCCCTGTTAAATACCATCTGGAACGCAAGCATGCAATTAACTAAGCTGACGCAAGAGATCTTCGACCACCTGTACCGTGACATTCATCAATTTCGCCAAACCTTTGATCTGCCGGTTGCCGCACCACACACTTTAAACTCGCAAGCCGATACTTTGCACACGTCGTTAGCCATTGAAGAGTTGACCGAGCTTGCTCAAGCAGATAATAAAACCGAACAAGCAGATGCAATTGTCGATACTGTGTACGTACTGATGGGACGCTTAGTGCATTTAGGGCAAGCCAAAATTGAAGACAATCTCGCCATCAGTTATTTGATCGATTTGTTGTTGCATGTTGCGGATAATTTAAATATTGCGTTTTTAGCTTGCTGGGATGAAGTACATAGTTCAAACATGAGCAAAGTATGCCGCAACCAGCAGGAATATTTAGAGACCGAACAATTCTATGCCGAGCAAGGTATTAAGCTGATGGCGGTGCAGCAAGGGGAGTATATTATTGCCAAATGCGCACAAGACTTTATCTCTGCGTCAAAAACCGTTCGTCAAGGCAAAGTCCTAAAATCGGTTTACTATCGTCCGGCGAACTTGGTTGAATTAACTCAATAAGAGCAAGCGAAACATAGAAAACCGCCAGCAAAAAGCCAGTCAATTTGACTGGCTTACGGTTCGAAAGCATCCTAGCGATAATTAGCCGCGAGGTTTACGCGTATTCTGCTGCTGATTGGCCGCTTTATTACGTGAACTTGACTCACCTCCCGGCTTACGGCGCGCAGCCGCTTTACCACTACGCCCTGGAGTTGCAGTAATTCTCTCTTCGTGACGACGCACGGCACGACGAATTTTTTGGCTACGGGTACGCTCACGCTTACGAGTGGCGGCATCTGGTGCTAAGTTCAACACCGTTTCTTTCTCTGGACGCAGTTCAACTAACTCGCGCAGGTAATTGACTTGCTTGAGATCGAGCTCCATCCAACCACCACGTGGCAGTTTTTTATCCAAAAAGATGTCACCGTAACGCACACGCTTGAGGCGACTTACCGTAGTACCCTGCGATTCCCATAAACGGCGAACTTCACGGTTACGACCTTCGTTAATCACTACATAGAAAGTATGGTTGATGCCTTCACCACCGGCATACATAACATCTTCAAAACGCGCCATACCATCTTCGAGCTGCACACCGCGAACCAGGTTACGCACTTTTTCTTCGTTGACATCGCCAAATACGCGCACTAAATATTCACGCTCAACCTGACGACTTGGGTGCATCAAACGGTTCGCTAATTCACCATCAGTGGTAAACAGCAACAAACCGGAGGTGTTCGCATCCAAACGGCCAACTGAGATCCAACGTGAGCCACGAATTTTCGGCAGACGGTCAAATACGGTGCGACGACCTTCTGGATCATGACGGGTACACAGTTCACCTTCTGGCTTATAGTAAGCCAAAACTCGGCAAATCACCTCTTCTGGTGCTTTAGCCGATACCACGTGTCCATCGATGCGCACGACCGCAATCTCATCTTCTAGGCGTTCACCCAGTACAGCTACCTTGCCATTAACACTTACGCGCCCAGCTCGGATCAGAGCTTCAAGCTCACGACGAGAACCATGACCAGCACGTGCTAAAACTTTCTGTAACTTTTCGCTCATTTATCTACCTATGTGTCGTCTTCTCAGACGTCGAATGACGGGTTGCGATGTTAAAATCGCGGTCGCGTAGTATCGCAAATTTTATCGATAAAAGCATCCGTTTTGTCAGTGCAGCGCAACCGGATCATTCCACTATTGAAAGGGGCTAGGATCACCAGAGCCGATCCGCGCCACCGCCACTTCATCATCACTGAAATCAATGACTGTGGTGGGTTGCTGGCCCAAGTAACCGCCATTGAGGATCACATCGACCGCATGTTCTAAATGATCGCGGATTTCATCGGGATCCGATTCCGTAAAATCGTTGCCAGGTAAAATCAGCGAAGTCGACATTAACGGCTCACCTAATGCTTCGAGCAAATCCAATGCGATTTGATTATCCGGTACCCGAATACCAATGGTTTTACGCTTTTCATTCATCAAACGCCGAGGCACTTCTTTGCTGCCTTTAAAAATAAACGTGTAAGGCCCCGGCGTATTATTTTTCAGTAACCGAAACGCAGCATTATCAACTCGGGCATATTGAGATAGCTGCGACAAATCACGGCATAATAAAGTAAAGTTGTGCTTATCATCCAAACGACGGATCTGGCAAATACGCTCCATGCCATGTTTATTTTCTAACTGGCAACCGAGCGCGTAACCAGAATCGGTCGGATAGACGACCAATCCACCATTGCGAATGATCGCCACCGCTTGTTGGATCAAACGAACTTGGGGATTTTCAGGATGAACGTAAAAATACTGACTCATGGTTGTTCCTCTTCATTGAGTCTCTCGACTCTATCGCTTAGAGATAAAGGGCTTGCAGATAACGGGCTGAGAGATGAATGCTCTGCTGCTAAATACCAATCTTTCCATACCGGTTCAACCGCAGCTGGTAACCAAAGATTGCGCCCCAACTCCATCCAAGGTGAAGGATAGTGAAAATCGCTGCCTTGTGAGGCAAGCAATTGGTATTCGCGCGCATAGTCACCCAACATACGTCTTTCCTGTGGCGACTGCTGCGGTTGAGCCACTTCAATGGCATCACCACCGGCTTCCACAAATGCGCTCATTAAGCGCTTAAGCCATTTAGCCGTCAAGTCATATCGTCCAGGATGCGCTAATACCGCTTGGCCACCTGCGGCATGAATAGCCCTTACCGCTTCACTCATCGAACACCAGTTCGGCGGCACATAACCGGGATTATCTCGGGTGAGAAATTTTTTAAACACTTGCTGCATATTTGCTGCATAACCATTATCCACCAGCCATTTGGCAAAGTGTGCTCGAGTTAACGGCGCGCCAGCCGCAATCTGCTGCACCTCGGTTAATACCCCTTCACGCGTGGCTTTTTGCAAACGGTGCGCCATCAATTCACCACGTTCAATACGCCGCTGTTGTTGCTCGGCAATTAAATGCTGTAATGCCGCACTATTAGGATCGATGTTTAAACCGACAATATGAATATCTTTATTTTGCCAAACGGTCGATATCTCAATTCCATCAATCAATTGTAGTGGATATTGCTGCTGATCAATGTAAGCACGCGCATCACCCAAAGCCGCCACGGTATCGTGGTCGGTGATCGCTAATACATTAATCTCAAAGCTGATCGCGCGATCAATCAATTGCTGATAGGTAAACCGCCCATCAGAAGCGGTGGTGTGACTGTGCAGATCTATTCTCATATTTATATTTGCTTGATTTTTAGGCTTGACTTTTTAATCTCGCACTAGTTTACTAGTACACAAATGCAAGGCGCTTGATTCAGATTGGCTATGTTACAAGAATTTAACCCAAACCATAAAGCCAATTTCACGCCAGCACGAGTGGCAGCCGATAGTCGGCTTTTTATTGATACTGATTGCATCACCACGTCGAATCATGTTTAAGGAGATCTTATGAATAAGGCCATCAATATCCATCAAACTGCGCCGCTTGAGGTGCTGTATAGTGAACTGCCTTATACACAAGATCCGACCGCGCTATTTTACGCACTTTGCGCTGATCGCAGTGATTGCCTACTGCTGGAATCCGCGGAAATTGACTCCAAGCAAAACCTAAAAAGCTTACTGCTGATTGATGCAGCGGTACGGATCGTGTGCCAAGGCCATCAAGTGACCTATCATGCACTGAGCGCAAACGGGCAAGCGCTACTAAAGATTATTACCGCCAATCTTACCGAGAACGTGGTACACCAAATAGAGCAAGCCAAGCTCACCTTAACCTTTAGCGCCCCCTGTGATGGGCTAGATGAAGATGCACGCTTGCGCGAAGCCTCTTCGTTTGATGCCTTGCGTTTAGTGCAGCACAGTTTTGATCTCACCGGACAACATAAATTTGCGCTGTTTCTCGGTGGCTTATTTGCCTACGATTTGGTCGCCAATTTTGAGCCGCTAGGCACTGTACCTGCGAATAATCAGTGCCCTGATGCCGTTTTTTATGTGGCGGAAACCTTGATGGTGATCGATCATCAACGGCAAACTTGCCAGCTACAAGCCACTCAATTTCAGCCCAGCGTTGGCCTACATAGCCAGCTAAAAAGTCGTATGCGTGAGATTCGCGCTCAAGCTCATCAAACTCTGCCATTACCGCTCGCTGAGCCACTCACCGATGTCACCGTGACTAGCAATATCAGTGATGACGAATTTTGTGCGCTGGTGCGCTCGCTTAAACAATACGTCGTATCTGGTGATGTGTTCCAAGTGGTGCCATCACGCCGCTTTCAGCTACCTTGTCCTTCACCACTGGCCGCTTATCAACGCCTCAAACAAAGCAATCCTAGCCCTTATATGTTTTATATGCAGGATCAAAAATTTACGCTGTTTGGAGCATCACCGGAAAGTGCACTGAAATATGAGCGGCACACCAATCAAGTGGAAATCTACCCGATTGCAGGCACCCGCCGGCGTGGCAAACGAGCCGATGGTAGCCTTGATTTTGATCTCGATAGCCGCATGGAGCTGGAACTGCGCAGTGATAAAAAAGAGAACGCCGAACACATGATGCTGGTTGATTTGGCGCGTAATGATGTGGCACGTATCAGTCAAGCCGGAACCCGCCATGTCGCCGACTTACTGCAAGTCGATCGCTACAGCCATGTGATGCATCTGGTGTCACGCGTGGTTGGGCAATTACGTACCGATCTCGATGCGCTGCACGCTTACCAAGCTTGTATGAATATGGGCACCTTGACTGGCGCACCAAAAATTCGTGCCATGCAGTTGATCCGTGATGTCGAACAAACTCGCCGCGGCAGCTACGGCGGCGCAGTTGGTTACCTAACTGGCGAGGGCGATCTGGATACCTGTATCGTGATCCGCTCGGCTTATGTTGAAAATGGCATCGCCCAAGTACAAGCCGGTGCTGGAGTGGTCTACGACTCCGATCCACAAGCAGAAGCCGATGAAACACGCAGTAAGGCACAAGCGGTGATCTCTGCGATAGTCGATGCACACCAAGCGAACCGTTCAACTCAAACGATTAGTTCAAATCAAACGATCGCTACACACCAAACTATCAGTGCACATCAGACTATCGGTGCAAATTAAGGAGCGCTCATGGCTAATATTCTGTTTATCGATAATTTTGATTCTTTCACTTACAACTTGGTCGATCAATTTCGCTCGCTCGGCCACACAGTGACGATTTATCGCAATCACATCGCGGTCGAGGTAATTGAGCAAGCATTAGCACAGTTAGAGCAGCCAATTGTGGTGCTCTCCCCGGGCCCCGGAGCCCCCTCTGACGCAGGTTGCATGCCCGAGCTATTGCAACGCTTAAAAGGTCGCGTGCCACTGATTGGCATCTGTTTAGGTCATCAAGCGATTGTCGAAGCCTACGGCGGTGTGGTGGCGGGTGCAGGTGACATCGTGCACGGAAAAGTGTCGATGATGGAGCACCAAAATCACGCCATTTATCGCGGCCTGCCTTCACCGCTGGCGATTGCACGCTACCACTCGTTAGTCGCCACCCAAGTACCCAGTGCGCTGACGATTACCGCACAAGTCGACGGTTTAGTGATGTCAGTGGTGCATGAAACCGACAAAGTATGTGGCTTACAATTTCATCCGGAATCGATCATGACCACCCACGGTGCCGCGTTACTGGCTAACGTGCTTGGCTGGGCATGCTCTGCCCCACGGCTCGACACTCAATTCGCATAACCGCACAGGGAGAGAATGTTATGCATAACATAATGGACAAACTGTATCAGCAACAAGGGCTAAGCCAACTCGAAAGCCAACAGCTTTTCGACCTAATTATTCGTGGTGAAATCGATCCAATGTTAATGGCCGCCGCGCTGACCGCGCTGAAAATCAAAGGTGAGACACCGGATGAAATTGCCGGAGCGGCCAAAGCGCTACTGGCTAACGCCAATCCATTCCCACGCCCAACATACGATATTGCCGATATTGTCGGCACTGGCGGTGATGGCTCAAACACCATTAACATCTCAACCTCCGCGGCGTTTGTTGCCGCAGCCTGCGGCGTGAAAGTCGTCAAGCACGGCAACCGCGGTGTATCAAGCCAATCCGGATCGTCTGATTTGCTCAGCGCATTTGGCATCAACCTTACCATGAGTGCCGAGCAGTCACGTCAAGCATTGGACGATCTCGGAGTGGCCTTTTTATTTGCTCCTCACTACCATAGTGGCGTGCGCCATGCGATGCCAGTGCGCCAAAGCATGAAAACTCGAACTATTTTCAATATCTTAGGCCCACTGATTAACCCTGCTCGCCCCAACATTCAATTAATGGGTGTGTACAGTCCTGAATTGCTGCGTCCGATTGCACAAACCATGCTACATATGGGCTTGCAGCGCGCCGCCGTGGTACATGGTTCAGGATTAGATGAAGTGGCGATTCATGGAACAACCCAAGTGATAGAGCTTCAGCAGGGCCAATTGATTGAGTACACACTCACCCCACAAGATTTTGGCGTTAACCACTACCCATTAGATGCGATTCGTGGTGGAGGCCCCGCTGAAAATCGTGCCATCATCAGCCAAATTCTAACCGGTAATGGCAGTGACGCGCAGATGGCCGCGGTAGCCGTCAATGTAGCGCTGCTACTGCATTTATGTGGCCAACCCGATCTCAAGGCCAATACCGAGCAAGCACTAGCGGTGATGAAATCGGGCCAAGCGTACGCTTTAGTTCAGCAGTTAGCACAACGAGGTTAAACAGCATGTCCGAACAATTATCTGAGCATATTTCCCAACACACCGCGCAAATGGCGCAAGTGCTGGTCAAAATTGTTAACGACAAATACCAATGGATTGCAGAGCGCAAAGCCAAACAACCTCTGGCTAGTTTTCATCCATTATTAACTCGCTCAGATCGTGATTTTTATCAAGCCTTGAGCGGTGATAACACCGTATTCATTCTCGAATGCAAGAAAGCCTCACCCTCAAAAGGGCTGATCCGAGCTAATTTTGATCTAGATGAAATAGCTTGCGTGTATGACAAGTACGCTGACGCCATTTCTGTCCTCACCGATGAGAAGTATTTCCAAGGTCGTTTTGAATTTTTGCCCCAAGTGCGTGCCCAAGTTAGCCAACCCGTATTGTGCAAAGATTTTATGCTTGATCCATATCAGGTGTATTTGGCGCGCCATTATCAAGCGGATGCGATTTTGCTGATGTTGTCGGTACTCAATGATGATCAATATCGTCAACTGGCGGCGGTGGCCCACGATCTGGGTATGGGAGTGCTCACCGAAGTCAGTAACCAACAAGAACTGAATCGCGCGCTCGCTCTAAACGCGAAAGTCATCGGCATTAATAACCGTAATCTGCGTGATTTAAGCACAGATCTGAATCGCACCAAGCAGTTGGCTCCGCTCATTCCAGCCGGAACTATCATCATTTCTGAATCAGGCATTTACACTCATCAACAGGTGCGTGATTTAGCGACATTTGCCCATGGTTTCTTGATTGGCAGCTCGCTAATGGCGCAAGCGAATCTTGAACTGGCGGTGCGTAAAATAGTGCTCGGTGAACATAAAGTGTGTGGCCTCACTCGTGCGAATGATGCAGCTAAAGCTTACCAAGCTGGTGCCGTGTTTGGCGGATTGATTTTTGTTGAGCAGTCCAAACGCGTTGTCGATGTCGCACAGGCTCGACTGACGATGTGCGGTGCACCACTACACTATGTAGGGGTGTTTCAAAATCATCCCGCGGCACAAGTCGCTGATATCGCGAGCCAACTTGGCTTATTTGCGGTGCAACTGCACGGTGAGGAAAATGCACAATATGTGCGCGAACTGCGTGCTACCCTGCCCGCTTCGATTGAAATTTGGAAAGCGTATGGGGTCAGTGATACTTTGCCTCAGTTACTCACAGAATCGATCGACCGTCATCTGCTCGATGCCCAAATCGGCGCGCAAAGCGGCGGTACAGGGCACAGTTTTGATTGGCGTTTACTGCCTCAACATCACGACCTGATGCTCGCTGGTGGTTTGAGTGCTGAGAATGTTGCTCAAGCAGCACAACTTGGCTGCCGTGGGCTGGATTTTAATTCTGGGGTAGAAAGCGCTCCCGGCCAAAAAGATGCCAACAAGCTGCAACAGGTTTTTCAACAGTTACGGAATTATTAGATGATCAGCATGGCAACATGCATAAAAAAGGAATGTAAGCATGGCTAAGTTAAACGCCTATTTTGGCGAATTTGGTGGACAGTTTGTACCACAGATTTTGGTTCCAGCGCTCGATCAGTTGGAACAAGCCTTTATTGATGCCCAGCAAGATGAAAACTTTCGCGCTGAGTTTATGGCGCTACTGCAAGAGTACGCGGGACGGCCGACGGCGCTAACCCTCACTCGCAATATTACCCAAGGTACCAAGACCAAACTCTATTTAAAGCGCGAAGATTTGCTACACGGCGGCGCGCACAAAACCAACCAAGTTCTCGGTCAAGCTTTGTTGGCTAAGCGCATGGGTAAAGATGAAATCATCGCCGAAACAGGAGCTGGCCAACATGGGGTTGCCACCGCCTTAGCTTGCGCCTTACTCGGTTTAAAATGTCGAATTTACATGGGTGCCAAAGATGTGGAGCGCCAAAGTCCAAATGTGTTTCGGATGCGTTTGATGGGCGCAACCGTGATCCCGGTGCATTCCGGCTCTGCCACGCTAAAAGATGCCTGTAACGAAGCACTGCGTGACTGGTCAGCTAGCTACCAAACCGCACATTATCTGCTTGGCACTGCAGCGGGACCGCACCCATTCCCCACTATCGTGCGTGAATTTCAGCGCATGATTGGTGAAGAGACCAAACATCAGATCCTCGCTCGGGAAGGTCGTTTGCCCGATGCGGTGATCGCCTGTGTCGGTGGTGGCTCTAACGCAATTGGCATGTTTGCTGATTTCATCGAAGAAAAATCGGTACGTTTAATTGGAATAGAACCAGCAGGCAAAGGGATCGAAACCCATCAGCATGGTGCACCACTCAAACATGGTAAAACCGGCATTTTCTTTGGTATGAAAGCTCCCTTAATGCAAGATAGTGATGGGCAAATTGAAGAGTCTTACTCGATCTCGGCTGGACTCGATTTCCCATCAGTCGGCCCGCAACATGCTCACCTACACGCGATCGGCCGCGCCGAATATGACAGTATTACCGATGATCAAGCGCTCGACGCTTTCCAAGTTTTGGCACGCCGAGAAGGCATTATCCCAGCACTAGAATCCTCTCACGCTTTAGCCTATGCAATTAAAATGGCCTATGCCGAGCCAGATAAAGAGCAATTGTTAGTGGTTAACCTATCGGGGCGTGGCGATAAAGATATCTTCACCGTACATAAATTACTTGAAGAGCGAGGAGCACTGTAATGAACCGTTACCAAGCCCTATTCCAACGTCTAGCAGCCGCGCAGCAAGGCGCGTTTGTCCCCTTTGTCACCATTGGTGATCCTAACCCTGCGCAATCACTGGCGATTATGCAAACCCTGATCGATTCGGGAGCCGATGCACTTGAACTTGGCATGCCATTTTCCGATCCGTTGGCAGATGGTCCGACGATCCAAGGGGCCAACTTACGCGCACTAGCCGCCAATACTACGCCTGATGTCTGCTTTGAGCTGATTGCACAAATCCGCGCTCGTAACCCTGAGACACCGATTGGGTTATTGATGTATGCCAATTTGGTCTACGCCCGTGGTATCGAAAATTTTTATCAGCGTTGCCAAAAAGCTGGGGTGGATTCAGTGCTGATTGCCGATGTACCCACCAATGAAAGTCAGCCGTTCGTCGCCGCCGCAGAGAAGTTTGGCATCCAGCCGATCTTTATTGCTCCCCCCACCGCCAGTGATGCAACCCTACAAGCCGTAGCGCAACTGGGTAAAGGTTACACTTATTTGCTGTCGCGCTCCGGCGTGACCGGAGCAGAAACCAAAGCCAATATGCCGGTTCACACCATGCTGGAGCGTTTACAACAATTTGCTGCGCCACCCGCACTACTGGGCTTTGGTATATCGGAGCCAGCACAAGTCAAGCAAGCGCTTGAGGCAGGTGCTGCGGGAGCGATATCTGGATCGGCGGTGGTGAAAATCATTGCCCACCATTTAGATAATCCAAGCCAACAATTAGTCGAATTAGCACACTTTACCCAAGCGATGAAACAGGCTACCTATCTATCGCTAAGCTAAGCCTGCTCGACAACGCTTAATGATTTGCACCACCATCTTTTGCGGCGTGTCGCCCTGATACGCCGCATCATTTCATTAACAATTCGTCATCCACCAAGCGCATCAAAAACCACCTCACAAGTCAATAGCAAACGTTTACCTTGCTTATAAAACGCTAAATCTCTCGCTTTTTACTCGACGACAGACAAATCACTCGCGGCACTTATTGCCAAATGTAAATATTGAGTGTAAAAAACAAGAGCAAAATTTTTGCCCATTTAGCGACATAACACTAGTGGTCAATACTAGGAATGTATAATTAATTAGCACAGAGGTTACGGAAGTGTTAAACACAAAGAATTTACTAAACAACATCGGCGTACAAGTTGTCATCGCCATGCTCGTCGGTACCGTGGTCGGCGCGGCCATGGGTCACGAAGCAACCTTGTTTGCTCCCTTAGGCGCAATTTTTATTAATCTGATCAAAATGCTGGTTATCCCTTTAGTTGCTGTCGCGCTGATTTCTGGCGCAGCTGGACTAGGTGATAGCCATGCGGCAGGCAAAGTGGGTGCCGTTACCTTAAGTTATTTTGCCTTCACCTCAGCCGCCGCCGTTGCGCTCGCCCTAGTGATGGGTGAACTGTTCCAACCTGGCGTAGGTATTGATGTATCTGGGGTGGAAAGCATGTTTTCTGCCGAATACGCCGCCCAAGGTGAGCTGCCCACTTTCTGGGCGACCGTGATTGGTATGATCCCAACCAACGTGTTCCAATCACTCAATGAAGCCAATATCCTGCAAATCTTAGTCTTCTGCCTGTTTTTGGGTATTGCACTATCTAAGCAAGCCAAAGAAAAACGCGAACCGGTACTCAACGCAGTGAACACTGTGGTTGATGCGATGGTATGGATGATCAATAAAGTCATGATCATTGCACCGATTGGTGTATTTGGTCTAATGGCCGATGCGGTCGGCACTTTCGGTTTCAGCGCGCTCATGGTGGTGTTCAAACTGTTTGTGGTTTATGTCGCAGCGATTGCTATTTTCGGCTTTGTGGCTTACCCACTGATGATCCAATTGTTTAGCAAAACGTCGGCGAAAAAATTCCTCCAAGCGATGAAAAAACCACAAGCGGTTGCGCTGTCAACCGCATCATCGATGGCGACTCTGCCAGTCACTATGGATACAGTGAAAAATGAACTCGGAGTACGTAACTCCACCGCGTCCTTTGTACTGCCATTGGGTGCGACCATCAACATGTCGGGCAACGCGATTTACTACGGCTTAGTCGCAATTTTCTTTGCTCAATTGTTCAATATTGATTTAGGCATTGGTGCTTACATCGCGATCATCGTCACCGCAACATTAGGTGCAGTAGGTCAAGCCGGCGTTCCTGGGCCATCATTCTTGGTGGTTGCGGTACTCTTAGCCGCTGGTATTCCGATTGAAGGTCTACCACTGCTGTTCGCTCTCGACCGTATCTTCGACATGATCCGTACTGCACTCAATATCACGGGTGATGCGGCTTGTGCGGTGATTGTGGATGCCATCATCGAAGAAGAGCCAAGCACTGAATACCAAAATCGCGAAGCTTAATTATTGATGTGAAATTTAGCGATGCATGTGCAACTTAACTATCGATTGTCCCTTCAGTTGGGCTGCACTTCATTAAGCTAGCGATAAAATATTGCAATAGAAAAAGCCAGACTCTTGTCTGGCTTTTTAAGGTTTTAAGGCTATAAAATCAACGGCCTAATGCTTGCTTATAGTGCAGACGGCAAGCAGATAGATATTTATCATTGCCACCAATCGCGACTTGATCCCCTTCACTAATCGCTTTGCCATCTTGATCAGTGCGGATCACCATATTGGCTTTACGACCACAATGACAGATGGTTTTCAGCTCGATCAATTTATCTGCCCATGCCAGCAGATATTGGCTGCCTTCAAACAACTCGCCAAGAAAATCGGTGCGCAAGCCATAACACAGCACCGGAATATCCAATTTATCCACCACTTCGGTCAATTGGTAAACTTGCTGTTTCGAGAGAAATTGGCACTCATCCATTAACACACAATGGCGCGGCTCGATTTGGTGTAACTGAGAAATCACTTGGAAAAGATCGGTGTCGGCTTGGAAAAGCTGGGCTTCGGCTTCCAGCCCAATTCGAGAACTCACTTTACCAATCCCAAACCGATCATCAATCGCCGCGGTAAAAATCAATGGGTTCATGCCGCGCTCTTGGTAGTTAAACGCCGACTGCAATAAGGTGGTTGATTTACCCGCGTTCATTGCCGAGTAATAAAAATACATCTGAGCCAAAGCAAAAATCCTGTCTTAACATCTTACTCTCTGCGCTATCGTGCTGCGCAGGTCAATCGGCCACCGACTTACATAAAGTGAAATCGGTGACAACTACTCAAACGACTTGATGTTGCAGGTAGGCGGCAAGTAAGCGATTCCACATCAGCATAGATAAACTATGCGATTGGGGTGAGCGAACGTAGCCAACACCACTGCAACTTCAAGTAGGAAGAGTATAAAAAAGGGTGGCTAATGCCACCCTTCGCAAGGCGTTGCTTACGCGTTGTCTTTGGCCAGCTTAACCGCAATCGCTAACTCTTCCAATGCCGCAGGATTAGCCACACTCGGTGCATCGGTCATCAAACAAGCGGCAGCCGTGGTTTTCGGGAACGCGATAACATCACGGATATTTTCGGTGCCACACAATAGCATCACCAGACGATCCAGACCAAAGGCCAGACCGGCATGTGGTGGAGTACCAAACTTCAGCGCATCCAGTAGGAAGCCAAACTTGAGGGTTTGCTCTTCTGGTGTAATACCCAAAATATCAAATACCGCGGCTTGCATGTCTGCATTATGGATACGCACCGAGCCACCACCGACTTCATAGCCGTTTAACACCATATCATAAGCGTTGGACAGCGCCTCTTCTGGGTTAGCTTTCAACTGCTCAGGTGTTAAGTTGAGTGGCGAAGTGAATGGGTGGTGCATGGCCGCCATATTACCTTGGTCATCACCTTCAAACATTGGGAAATCAACTACCCACAGTGGTGCCCAAGCCGATTCATTGGTGATACCCAACTCTTTACCAGCTTTCAAACGCAGTGCGCCGAGCGCTTCCGCCACCACTTTGGCAGAATCAGCACCAAATAGAATAATATCGCCGGTTTGCGCTTGAGTGCGCTCGATGATGGCTTGGATGATCTCTGCGGTGAGGAATTTCGCCACTGGCGATTGAATCCCTTCCATACCAGCCGCCAGATCATTGACTTTCAACCATGCCAAGCCTTTCGCGCCATAGATAGCGACAAATGCGGTGTACTCATCAATTTGCTTACGAGTCAGCGCTGCACCACCCGGGATACGCAGTGCCGCCACGCGACCTTTAGGATCGTTAGCCGGAGCAGAGAAGACTTTAAACTCAACCTCTTTCAGCAAATCAGCCACATCCACCAGTTCCATCGGGTTACGCAGATCCGGTTTGTCAGAGCCAAAACGACGCATCGCTTCGCTGTACGGCATGATTGGGAAATCGCCGAGATCAACATTGAGCAGTTCAAGCCACATTTCACGGATCATCTGCTCGGTCACAGCACGCACTTGCTCAGCGCTCATGAATGAGGTTTCAATATCGATCTGAGTAAATTCAGGTTGACGGTCAGCACGCAAATCTTCGTCACGGAAACATTTGACGATTTGGTAGTAACGATCGAAGCCCGACATCATCAGCAACTGCTTAAACAGCTGTGGCGATTGTGGCAAGGCATAGAAACTGCCTTTGTGTACCCGGCTCGGCACTAAGTAATCACGCGCGCCTTCTGGGGTCGCTTTGGTCAATACTGGCGTTTCGATATCCAGAAAATTGTGGTTATCAAGGAAACGGCGCACAAAGCTTGAGGCTTTGGCACGCAGTTTGATGCGATCACTCATCTCAGGGCGACGCAGATCCAAGTAACGGTACTTAAGGCGCTGCTCTTCAGAGTTCTTTTGATTGAAATCGAGCGGTAGCACCTCTGAGCGGTTAATGATCTCAAGGCTACGTGCCAATAGTTCTACTTCACCGGTTGCCATATCTTGATTAATTTGGCTTTCAGGACGAGCGCGCACTTCACCCGTCAATTTGATACAAAATTCACCACGCAATTGGTTAGCAACGGCAAATACATCCGCCATATCGGGATCCACTACGACCTGAACAATACCTTCGCGATCTCGCATATCAATGAAGATCAGACCGCCTAAATCACGGCGGCGATTAACCCAACCGCACAGTTCTACAGTTTGTCCTACCAAGGACTTGTTCAGGTGACCACAATAATGGCTACGCATAGTGAATTTCCCAATTTCAATTAGTCATCAAATCTAACCCGAAAAAGCCATGCTGTGCTTGACAGACGACCATTTCAGCAAAGGTCCATTTATACGCCGAAAGGGATCTAAGATCGACCTTCCAGCGTACAATTTATTGTCTTTTCTTATCCCTTGCTGCTTTTTAAAGCAATAATGCCGCCAACGAAACCGTAAACGCGGATCGGAAGGGAAAATAGCCGCTGATTATAGCGCTAAAATCAATGATTCTTCAAAACTCTCGTGCAGAGGATTGAGGCAAAGGGTTTTCCCTCTGGCTGGGTTGGCGAGATTTCTGGCTAAATAAAGATGCGTAATGACAGGCGCGGCAATTTTGCATAAAATACGCGCCTTTTATTGTTCCTGCTGCGTTGGCACAGGTTTAGACGCTGTAATGAGGTCGGCATGAATCCCAAAGATACGCTGTTTTCTGCTCCAATCGATAAGATTGGCGATTTCACCTTTGACGAGCGGGTCGCCGAAGTCTTTCCGGATATGATCCAACGCTCGGTTCCAGGCTACAGCAACATTATTTCTGCGATTGGTATGCTGGCTGAACGCTTTGTTAAGCCGCATTCGCAAATTTATGATTTGGGCTGTTCACTCGGTGCGGCCACGCTTTCTATGCGTCGCCATATTCACCAAGAAGGCTGCCAAATTATTGCGGTCGATAACTCGGCGGCGATGGTAGAACGCTGTCAACGCCACCTCAATGCTTATCGCTCAGACACTCCGGTGCAGGTGATTAAGGCGGATATTCGCGATATTACGATTGAAAATGCCTCGGTGGTGGTGCTGAACTTTACCTTACAGTTTCTGGCCGCAGATGATCGTTACGCGCTACTTGAAAAAATTTATGCCGGATTGCGCCCTGGCGGTATTTTGATCTTGTCAGAAAAATTTGTGTTCACCGATCAAGAAGCGCATGAACTATTGATTGATTTGCACCACGATTTCAAGCGCGCCAACGGTTACAGCGAGTTAGAAATTAGCCAAAAACGCAGCGCGATTGAAAATGTGATGCGTCCAGATTCGATCCAGACCCATAAACAACGCTTGGCTAAATTGGGTTTCTCCAGCTTTGAAGTCTGGTTTCAGTGTTTTAACTTTGGTTCGATGTTTGCCATTAAATAGTGCCATCGTTATACCCAAACCACTTGGAGTTGCAGGCAGGCGGCAAGTGAGTGAGTCCCGATGCGCATAGACAAACTATGTGATTGGGGTGAACCAACCTAGCCAACACCGCTGCTTCAAGTCGGAAGGGGATACAGAGCGTAGACATTACATCATTTGGTTACTTGAGCGACTCTCTGCGCCAAGCTCCAGCCATAACCTTTGCAGAGAGCATCGTGTAGGTATTAAGCTCCATGTTCAATTTCGCCAACGTTTATCAACAGATCGCGCAACATCCTAAATTGCAGCCGTGGCTCAACACCTTGCCTCAGCAATTGACCGATTGGCAAGCTCAGCCGCATGGTGATCTGGATCGCTGGATACGCAATCTCAACAAAATTCCAGTGGGTCAACCAGAGGTGATGGATTTACAAACCGCGGTGAGCGTGCATAACCATCAGCCGCTCACTCTCGGCGAGCAGAAAAAACTTGAAGCGGTGCTGAAAACCTTTCATCCGTGGCGCAAGGGTCCTTATCATTTACACGGGATCCATATTGATACTGAATGGCGTTCAGACTGGAAGTGGGATCGCCTCCTACCACATATTTCGCCCCTGAAACATCGTTTGGTGTTGGATGTCGGCTGCGGCAATGGCTATCACATGTGGCGCATGCTCGGTGCCGGAGCCGAACAAGTGTTTGGCATCGACCCTTCAGAGCTATTTTTAATCCAGTTTGAAGCGGTACGTAAACTGCTAGGCGATGATCAGCGAGTACACCTTTTGCCACTCGGCATTGAGCAATTGCCTGAATTGAATGCCTTTGATACGGTATTTAGCATGGGAGTGCTTTACCATCGTCGTTCACCGCTGGATCACTTACTGCAACTGAAAAACCAGTTAACCTCTGGGGGCGAGTTAATCCTCGAAACCTTAGTGGTCGAGGGGGATGAGCAAACCGTTTTGGTGCCGTTTGATCGCTACGCGCAAATGCGCAATGTGTTCTTTTTTCCATCAGCACTCGCTTTAAAAGTGTGGTTAGAAAAAACCGGTTTTATCGATGTGCGTATTGTCGATGAAAACGTCACTTCAGTAGGTGAACAGCGTACCACCGAGTGGATGAATCACAATTCACTGCCCGATTACCTCGACCCACAAGATCCAAGTCAAACTATTGAAGGCTACCCAGCACCTCGCCGTGCCATTTTGATTGCTAAAAAACCATAATTGACACAGTATTAACTCGTTGATTTGGGTATCACATTACCCTTACCCGCCCAAGGATGCTCAACGCATCCTTGGTTCGTATTATCTGTACATTGATTAGACAATAAATAAGGTCGCATATGTTTAAGCGAATTGCACCCTTTGCCGCATTGAGTCTGCTTTCTGGCTGTACCCTTACTAGTAGCGAGCAATACCATCAAGCCACTCTCGCCGCGATTCAAAGCTCCGAAACCAATTTGACCCAAACCATCACCCAGTTAGAATCGCAAATGGGTCTCCAAAACCAATATATTGAAAATCTTGAACTGCAAATCAATGAGCTGAAAACGCAAGTCAGCCAAATTAAATTGCCGCCGCCAGCGCCAAAACGAACGCCAGTCGCCAAACCCGCGAATCAACCGAATACCATATCCACCACCCCGCTACACGATGTCGTACTTGGCGAAATTGAAAGTGTAACAATTGAGACCATCAAACAGAGCTTTGATGCGCGAATCGATACTGGTGCCGCAACCTCCTCTCTGAACGCGGTCGATATTGAAGAGTTTGAACGCAATGGCAAAAACTGGGTGCGTTTCCACCTCGCCGATGAGAAAACCCCAAAAACTGACAGTAACTGGATTGAAGCGCCAGTATTACGTTATGTGCGAATTCGCCAATCGACCAATGAAAGCACCGAGCGCCGTGCGGTGGTTGAACTGTGGGTTAGACTCGGTTCGATCCATGAGAAAGCCCAATTTACCCTCGCTGACCGTACCCAAATGACCAATCCCGTACTACTCGGTCGCGAGTTTATCCGTGATATCGCGGTTGTCGATGTCAGTCGTAAGTATATTCATGGTGAAAACAAATAGGCGCAGCAATGACTTCGAAAATCCCTTTTTATATTTCTGTGTTGCTACTGTTTACGGTGGGCATCACGCTCAGTCTCTTACGTCACCAAGATTATGGCGTACCTTGGGTGCCTGGCGAAACTCGCCAAGTATGGGATATTGAAGCGCGAATTGAATTTGCCGCACAGGGCAAAGAAGCGAAGGTCTCGTTAGCCGCTCCGCTAACCCAAGAAGGCTACACACTTATCAATGAAACCGCTTCATCACCTGGTTATGGCATCTCTTACCTCAACACCGATTCAGGACGCCGAGTCGAGTGGTCGATTCGTCAAGCCAGCGGCCCACAAACCATCTACTATAAAGCGCAGTTTTTGGTTGACCCACAATCCAAAGCGCTACAAATCCCCCCGACTCAAGAGATCGTCAAACCGACGTTTGATGGGCCTGAAGAATCCGCGGCGATCGCATTGATTGCCAATGCAACTCAACGTTCAGCCGATCACATCACTTTTGCTCGCGAGTTAATTAAAGGGCTCAATGATGCCGAAAGCCAAAATGCCTCGCTACTGCTCAATAAAATGAGCAAAGTGGAAGCGGCGCAAAAACTGCTGTCATACGCGCAAGTGCCCAATAAAGTGGTCGGGGTGATCCAGTTGGAAGATGGCCGCCGCCGCCAAACCATTCAGCATATGAATGAGGTATGGGACGGCAGTGCGTGGATGTTGTTTAACCCAGAAACGGGCACCCAACCGACTCACCCTAATCTATTAGTTTGGGATGAATCAAACGTTTCACTGCTCGATGTAGTCGGTGGTCAAAACAGCCAAGTCATGTTCAGTATGCTGGCGCAAACGGTAGCACCACAACAAGCCACCAACAGTAAAGTCGAAGCCGATGGTCTACTGAATTTATCGATTCATAGCTTGCCACTGGAAGAGCAAGCAATGTTCAAAACCATCATGTTGATCCCGATTGGCGCATTGATTGTAGTGTTTCTACGCGTGATTGTCGGACTCAAAACCTCTGGCACTTTCATGCCAGTGTTGATCGCGGTTGCCTTTGTACAAACCCAACTCACCACCGGGATTGTTGGCTTTTTGCTGATTGTCGGCACCGGGCTGATTATTCGCAGTTACCTTTCCAAGCTTAATTTGTTGCTGGTTGCACGGATTTCGGCGGTGATCATCACGGTAATTTTGATTATTTCGGTGTTTACCGTGATGGCGTTTAAACTTGGGCTCACCGAAGGCTTAACCATCACGTTCTTCCCGATGATTATTTTGTCGTGGACCATTGAACGAATGTCGATCCTATGGGAAGAAGAAGGAGCAAAAGAGGTTCTATTACAAGGTGGCGGCTCACTGTTCACCTCGATTTTGATCTACTTAGCCATGACCAATGCCTATGTACAGCACTTAACCTTTAACTTCATTGGCTTGCAATTGGTGGTGTTAGCAGCAATTTTGCTGCTCGGCACTTATACAGGCTATCGGATTTCTGAACTCCGCCGCTTCAAACCCTTGGTGGAGGAGAAATAATGTGGTTTTCATTTTCACTGTCGGACTATACCTCCCCTTTTAAGTTACGCCGTAAAGGGATTATGGGCATGAATAAGCGTAATCACGCTTATATTGGCCGTTATAATGACCGTTCTAAATACCCATTAGTGGATGATAAACTCCAGACTAAACTGATTGCCCAACGGGCCGGATGTACCGTACCCAAATTGATTGGTGTGATCACCAATCAAGCGGAAGTTCCACGCATTCATCAAATGGTCAAAAACTGGCCTGGCTTTGTAATTAAGCCAGCACGTGGCAGTGGCGGCAAAGGCATTTTGGTGGTGACTTCACATCAAGATGGGGTTTATACCAAACCCTCCGGTGCTACCATCAATCAGCAAGATGTCGAACGGCATATCAGTAATGCGTTAGCCGGATTGTTCTCGCTGGGCGGCAAAAATGATGTAGCACTGGTCGAAAATCTGATCCAGTTTGATGACTGTTTTGAAGGCTTTAGCTACGAAGGGGTGCCAGATGTGCGAATTATCGTATTTAAAGGCTACCCTGTGATGGCGATGATGCGTCTTTCCACCTCGGTTTCCGATGGTAAAGCGAATTTGCACCAAGGTGCGGTTGGGGTTGGTCTTGATATTGCCACTGGTAAAGCGGTACGCGCAGTGCAATTTAATAAGCCCGTGACCCATCATCCGGATACCGGCAAATTGCTTTCAACCTTAGTCGTACCCCAGTGGGAACGGTTACTCACCTTAGCCGCCAGCGCTTGGGAAATGACCGGTTTAGGTTATATCGGCACCGATATGGTACTGGATAAAACCGAAGGCCCGATGGTACTGGAACTCAATGCTCGGCCGGGGCTCGCCATTCAAATTGCCAATGGCGCAGGTTTACTGCCTCGTCTGCAACATATCGAAAACTTAGGCTCTTCGTTGATTTACCCAACGCCGGCTGAACGTGTCGCTTATTCGGTGCGTAAATTTGCGGTTCAATCGCTTGATTAACCCAACTCTGAGTACACAACCCGCCACCTTCTTAGTCATGAAGGGATACTTTTAGTCACTAAGAAGGTGGTGGGGCGCGTTCAAGCAATCAAACAATTAATCAAATAATAAATAAGCCTCTCCCGCCAGCTCAGCGCGACGAATCGTGGTGCCAAATACCGCTTGCAGGATTGCTGGCTGCAATACTTCATTAGCCTGACCCGCACGATGGAGCACGCCATTACCGAGCAGTAATACCTGATCAGCGTGGCGCAAGGTCCGATTAAGATCATGATTAGCCATGACAACGGTTAAGCCCTGCTCGGCCATGTGCGCGATTAAGCGATATAACAAACTCTCTTGCGCAATATCAAGTGCTGCGGCGGGCTCATCCCAGATCAAAAGCCGTGCGGCCGAATTTAAACGCGGCGCAACCTGTAAACAGCTGCCTGCTAAACGCACTCGCTGCCACTCACCGCCCGAGAGCTGATGAATCGAACGATGCAGTTTATCGTCAATATCGAGCAGGCGGCTGATCTGCTCAATTTCACCAGCAACCTCAGGACTGTCGATCGTCATCCCTGCTGGGATCGACAGCGCTAGATATTGAAATACCTGCAATTGAAAGCTGGGTTTATCATTTTGTGCCAGATAAGCGCGATAGCGTGCCAATTCCGCTAAGCTGGCATTGCCGACGGACAGCCCATCAATCTGAATTGAACCCGCAAAAGGGATCATACCGGCTAAGGCGGCAAGCAAGGTACTTTTACCACTGCCATTAGGGCCAACCACATGCCAAATTTCACCGGCGTTAATGTGCAGTGAAAGTGGCAATAGACGAGCATCAACCTGCAAACTTTCAACACGAATCATGATTTTTTACCAACATCCAGATAAAAATCGGCGCACCTAAAGTGGTCGTGACCACCCCGAGCGGCAATTCACCACTGCTCAATGCCAAACGCGCCACTAAATCGGCACTGATCAGTAACAACGCGCCACACAATGCCGACATCGGCAGTAGTAAACGATTTTCTGAGCCAAGGGTTAAGCGCAGTAAATGCGGCACCACCAAACCAACAAAACCGATCACGCCCCCGAGCGCAACGGCCGCGCCAATCAGTAAGGCAATCGCAAGAATTAACCGCCAGCGGATACGATGAATATCCACCCCTAACTGCTTGGCATGCCCTTCGCCAAGCATCAGTTTATCCAATACGCCACCTTGGAGCGCAAGCCACACCAGCACCGGAAGTGCAAGCAAGGAGAGTAAATGTTGATACCAACTCACCCCCGCGACACTGCCCATTAACCAGTACATTAATTGGCGCAAACCTAAATCATCACTAAAGTAGAATGCCCAAGTCACCACCGCGCCAGATAAAATCCCTAATGCCACCCCGACTAACAGTAATCTCGCGGTGGTGAGGCGCAGTTTGCGCGCCATGCTCACTAACAGCAAAGTAAACAGTAGCGCCCCGCACACCGCAGCGAGCATAAACGCCAGCGGCGAATTTAACGTTGGGAAAAATAGCAGCAAGATCACCATCGCCACACTGGCACCACCGGAAACCCCAATCACGCCCGGTTCAGCCAGCACATTACCAAGTAGGACTTGTAACGTCGCACCAGCGATAGCCAAACAGCCGCCGATCACTGCCGCTGCTAATAAACGAGGTAAGCGCAGTTGCCATACCAATTGCTGCTCTAAAGGCGACCAAGTAGAAAATGGCGATAGCCACAGCTCGCCCACCAGCAGATAAACCGTACACAGCACGAAAAGAAATCCGCATAGCCAATAACCGCTGCGTCGCCAGCGCTGGTGTTTTTGTTGGAGTAATCGATGAAAATCCATCTTGTCATTCATAGCAAAAAGAATGGCCTAACCTTACCGTTAAGCCATTTAAATAGAAAGGAGTTCATACCAAGGTATTCATCAAGATCAAACGATGGGTCAGTCGTACACCAGTTGGTCATCCTCATAACGCGCATTTACTTTGCAAACCATCAATGCTGCCGCTTGACCGATCGCCACATGAGGATCAGGGAACACAATCGCCTCCCCTTCATTTTTAGCCATCAAGGGTTTATCCCCATCATAACCAAACACTTCACCGTGCATAAACGTGGTGAAATTCTCGACATTCTCATTAAATCGAAAAGTAAAGTTTTCATGCAAACGCACAATCGTGCGACTCACGCGATACATCACCGTTTTGCGTGGCAAATGCTCAGGGGCGTGGCGTGCTATCAGATCACGCACGGCTAAATCAAATGCGACCAACTTGTGCAACGAATGCTCACCTAAACGCGTGACCTGCCCTAACTCTAAAGTCAATGCTTGCGCGGCAAATTGCTCGGCTGAATAGCAGCTAAAACGGTTAGAAGGTGCATTAGATAACATGACCGCATCAATATGAGCGTGCTCGATAAACTGCAGCAAACGGCGACTGCGCACTGCATGACGCGACTTAGGGCTGATAGCAAAGGAATAGTGCTTCGAGTCGCGACTGGCACATTGCAGATCAAAATGCCAACGCGAGCTAGGCTCTGTCCCTTGAAAAAATGACTTAAGCCGCGCCTTTAACGTTTCGGCAATCGCCAGTTCGCAGCTCGCGGCGTGTGCTTGTTCATCAAATAATTGATTAAGATCCTGATCAATAAAGCGCACCTGACGTTGAATGGCCAGTGGATGGGCCAAGATAAACAGGCAGCGCTCCGTCACCACTTGAAATCCACTCTGAATATCTTCCAGCCATTTATCCATCAGCTCGATCGGAGCGGCATCATCGCCATGTAGTGCAGCGCAGATCACAATGTGCTGAGTCTGTTGATCCTGCTCGGCCGGGATCACTTCCAACACGCCAGGTTGATGCAGTTGCAAGGTCACACCTTGTGCCGTCGTCACTGACTGCGCCAGCATCGGATGATCAACATCTAAGCTGTCGAGAAGAAAAGATTGGCGAAAGAGGGATTTCGTCATGCGCTACTCCTTTATTGCACAGCGGTATGTTAAGAAATCGTGCGAGCAATTTATGCCAAGGCGATCCCACTTATCACTCACGATTGACGATCGATTGATGAAAACAAGCGCTAGCCGATCCTTTTTATAATCAGCAAGATGGCTGCGACAAGGTGACAAATTCTAGCATTTATCAAGGGTGACACTCTATATTCAACCGGCTTTATAATGGCTGACTAAGCGGGCTACCGATCCGATTGACACACACCACTGGTGGCTCGCCGCGATACACCGTCAGTTCAGTCACCGATTGATAAGGAATATTGAGTCGACTGTACCAGTGAGGATTGCGCCAATCGACACCTAACACTTGAGCCAAAATCAAGCGGATAGTACCAGCATGGCAGATAATCAGCGTATCGCGGTCTAATTGAGCTAGCCATTGCAGCCATGCTTGGGTGACACGTTGATAAGCGTCGGCTAACGATTCAGCTTGCGGCAAAGTATGCTGAGCCGGATCTTGCCAAAAAGCTTCCAATAATGGCCATGCACTGGCTAATTGGCTAAAACTCTGACCATCAAACTGGCCAAAATTGAGCTCTTGCAGTTGGGGATCGAAATCGAGACGGATCTCTGGACGAGCTTGTTGAATGTGTTGTGCTAACTCGGCACAGCGGCGTAAAGGCGAGCTGATCACCCGAGCAAAAGGTAACGCCACCACCTGCGCGGCAATTTGCTGCTGCACTGAACCGGGCACTGCGACATCGGTCACTCCATTCAACGCAGCGACGCCTTCCGTTTTACCATGGCGCAGCAACCAAATTCGAATCATGGTTGGCTCACTCCTCTTTTAAACGCTGGGGCAATCCCGCCACCACAAAAGTCACCGCATTGGCTAACGCGGCAATTTTCTGATTCATCCAGCCAGCATGATCGACAAACAGGCGCGTCAATTCCCCCATCGGCACCACACCCATCCCCACTTCATTACTGACCAATATAATTTTCGCTGGACTGTGTGCCAAAGCCGCCAGTAATTGCTCAATCTGCTGTTCTAATAACGCATGAGTCAACGTGGCTTGATACTCAAACAGCACATTGTTGAGCCACAAGGTCAAACAATCCACCAGCACCACATCGTCGGCGGTAAATTGCAACAAAACCTCCGCGAGCTTGAGCGGTACTTCATGCTCAACCCACTCAGCCGTACGCCGAGCTTGATGATGCGCAATACGCGCACTCATTTCAGCATCTAGGGCGGTGGCGGTCGCCACATAATGCAAAGTGGCCGAGTGCGAATGCGCCGTTTGCCGAGCTAACTGCTCGGCGTAGCCAGATTTGCCACTGCGCGCGCCACCTAAAATCAAATGCACACTCATCTCGCCTCCTAAATCAGCCACTCGTGCTGCAAGAAAGCCAGCAATATTAAATAGATGCTAATTTCCATCAATTGCTGTGCCGCACCGAGACAATCGCCAGTAAAACCGCCTAACCGTTTAAGTAGCCAGTGGCGAAACAACAGGCGAAAAACCAAGCTAAATGCAATCATGCTCCAGATCACTGGCCAAGAGAACCACAGCAATACTACCAATGCACTCAATACTAATATCGCCACATCACTAGCCGACTGCTGCTGAGCCAGTGGTTTACTTTTACTGCTGTCAGTATCCGAAACATACGGTGTATTGTGGATCAGTGAAGCCGCTACTGTGCGGCTTAAGGTATAAGCCAGCAGCCAAACCGGGGTTAAAGCGGTCAAATCCGCCAACTCAGTCAGCAGTACATATTTACCCAGCAATACCATCAATAGCGCACTGGCTCCGTATGTCCCAATCCGGCTATCTTTCATGATCGCTAAACGACGTTCAGTAGTCATCCCGCCGCCAACACCGTCCGCCATATCGGCTAAACCATCTTCATGGAATGCTCCCGTCAGCAATAGGCTGAAAACGATGGTTAGAAACACACTAATATTGGTTGAAAAAAGTTGCGTCGCCAGAGAATAAATCACGGCGCACAGCCCACCTAACAGCAATCCAACCAAAGCAAAATAACGCCCAGCCTGATTCATTCGCTGACTGCTATAGGGCAAATTTACGGGTACTGGTAAGCGTGAAAAAAAACTCACTGCCAGCAAAAAAAGTTCCAGTTGATAACGAAAGATAGCTGCCATTACACCGTCACTCCCGCGTCAGCAAAACTGGCCATATGGTTATAAAACTCCACCGCCGCACGCACTAGACTCAGCGCCAGCACGGCGCCGGTACCTTCACCTAAGCGTAAGCCTAAATCAAGCAGTGGCTCAGCGCCGAGTAATTGCAATACCGCCCGATGACCCGTTTCTTGCGAACTGTGGGCAAACAACAAATAATCACGCAGGTTCGGCTCAATTAAGGTCGCTACATAAGCTGCTACCGTAACAATAAAACCATCCATCAATACAGGGGTTTGCTTTTGATAAGCGCCAAGAAAAGCCCCCACCATCTGTACAATTTCGAAGCCACCAACTTGGCATAACACCTCGTGGGGTGACGCCCCTAAACAGCGGCTAGCGCCTTCGCCGACCAACTGCAATTTGCGCTTAAACTGGGCATCGCTAATTCCAGTTCCACGTCCGACACACACCTCAAGTGGTAGCCCAGAAAGTGCCGCCAAAATCGCCGCTGCGCTACTGGTATTGCCAATGCCCATTTCACCAAACATCAATACGTTACAACCCGCAGCCACTTCACGCTCAATCAAGGCGTTACCAAGTTCTAACCCGATTGCCACTTGCTGCGCACTCATCGCCGCTTGTTCCGCAAAATTGTGCGTACCGGCACCAAGACGCTGTTCAATCAAAGCAGGATGGGCAGGCTGCTCGCGCAAAATGCCACAATCAACCACCCGTAACGCGGCTTGCTCGGTTCGACAAAAACAGTTGATCGCAGCGCCACCGGCAAGGAAATTACTCACCATTTGCTCGGTCACCGCACTCGGTGCAATACTGACCCCTTGCGCCGCAATACCGTGATCGGCGGCAAACACCAACACGGTCGGTTGGCAAATTTCAAGCTGGGTGACCACATGCGGCTTATTTTGACTTTGGATTAAAGCCAGTTGATGAGCAACGCGTTCAAGTTGACCTAACGCACCAAGCGGTTTGGTTTTTTGATCAATCCGTTGTTGGATTTCGGCGCTGAATGAGCGATCTAGCATGTGGGTGTCCTTACGTCTTTTTGAGGCATGAGAAAGAGTTGGCACAGTCTACTCGCTCTACACCACAAAGCCAAAACCTTCACATGCTTTAACTGACCAGCACGTCCCAATCAATTAGCCATCAACGACGTCGATTGATTGCGCAAGTTGCTCTCGGATAATGCATTTGGGGGCTAGTTTTATTGCGACTCATGAGTCAATCGCTCACAAAAACACCACCAATCACACAAAGTGCGTGCAGACTGATTTGAGATTAATCAAATCTCGATGTTTGATAACGATTAGTTATAACACATGATTTTTTCTGCGTTTATTTTTGTGATAGTGATCGCTATATTGCTGACAAGTGTTCTCATTTAGGATGGTGGCGTTGAGCTTGATCAAGCATGCCATCCCTGCCAATAAGGATTATATGATGTCGGTGATTACTCTCGCTGCGCTGGTGATTTTCGCAGGTTTATTGCTGTTTCTGTTTGGGCTGCAAAAAAAATCAGCCACTCTTTCTCGTCAAGTTTTATTCGGTTTAATGCTTGGTAGTGCCTTTGGTTTGGCTCTACAAGTAATTCTAGGTGAAGGCCATTTGGCCATTCAAGAGACTCTGTCTTGGATTGGCATTGTCGGCGATGGCTATGTCGGTTTGCTGAAAATGGTCATCATGCCACTGGTGCTGGTTTCGATGATTTCGGCGGTGGTACGCCTAGATAAAAATGGTTCACTTGGCAAAATTTCTGGTTTAACGATTGGTATTTTGCTGATCACCACAGCGATTTCAGCCTTGATCGGTATTGTGATCACCCAAGCTTTCGGCCTAACCGCTGAAGGGCTGATTACCGGTAGTCGTGAAACCGCGCGGATTGCCGTTTTAGAAAGCCGCGTATCCAGTGTGGCGGATCTCACCATTCCACAACTGCTGGTCAGCTTTATACCCACCAACCCGTTTGCCGATTTAACCGGTGCGCGTTCGACGTCTATTATCGCGGTGGTGATCTTTGGAGTGCTGACCGGTATTGCGGCACGTAAAGTGATTGCCGATAAACAAGAGCTCGCCACCCCAATTCGTACTTTTGTCGAAGCGGCACAAGCGATTGTGATGCGTCTAGTGAAAATGATCATGGCGCTGACCCCTTACGGGATTGCCGCACTAATGGCTAAAGTAGTGGCGACATCCAGTGCGGCAGATATTCTCAGTCTGCTCGGCTTTATCGTCGCCTCCTATGTGGCGATTGCACTGATGTTTGTGGTACATGGCCTACTGGTCGGGCTGGTTGGCGTCAACCCAACGGTTTACTTTAAAAACATCTGGCCAGTGCTGACCTTCGCGTTCACCTCACGCAGTTCAGCTGCGACCATTCCACTTAATGTGGAAGCACAAATCACCAAACTGAACGTGCCACCCGCGATTGCGAACCTTTCTGCGTCATTTGGTGCCACAATTGGTCAAAATGGCTGTGCTGGGATTTATCCTGCCATGTTGGCGGTAATGGTCGCCCCAACCGTAGGCATCAACCCACTTGATATTCATTTTATGCTATCACTGATCGCGATGATCACCATTAGCTCATTTGGTATCGCTGGGGTCGGTGGCGGTGCAACCTTCGCCGCTCTGATTGTGTTGCCAGCCATGGGCTTACCAGTAACGATTGCCGCGCTGCTGATCTCTATCGAACCGCTGATTGATATGGCGCGTACTGCACTTAACGTCTCTGGCTCGATGACCGCAGGCACAGTCACTAGCCGTTTGCTCAAGCAAACCACGTCAAGTGAGCCACAAACTCAACAAGCCTAAATTGCCCTTCTATTCAAGCCGATGCCCTGCATCGGCTTTTTGATGATAAAAAACCACAAATCCGCCGCAAGCCCCGAGCAGCAATTGCTATGTCAGAGACAGGATGGTCTAATAACCGCACCTTTCGCGATTTGGTCAGCCACATGCAGCAAGAACACCAACCCACTTTTTTCTTCCTCGATTATGAGACTTGGGGAGTTAATCCCGCGCAAGATCGTCCTAGTCAGTTTGCCGGTGTTCGAACCGATATGGATTTCAACATTATTGGCGAGCCGCTGGTGATTTACTGTCAATTGCCGAATGATTATTTACCTGGCCCAGAAGCGGCGCTGATCACTGGCATTACCCCACAAACCGCTAACCAGCAAGGTTTGCCTGAACCGGAATTTATTGCACGGATCCACGCGGAGCTCTCCACGCCAAATACCATTAGCCTTGGCTATAACAGCATCCGTTTTGATGATGAAGTGACTCGCTATACTTGCTATCGCAACTTTATTGACCCTTATGCCTGGAGCTGGCAGCACGGTAACTCGCGCTGGGATCTGCTTGATGTGATGCGCGCTTGTCACGCATTGCGCCCAGATGGGATCGTCTGGCCGGAAAATGAGCAAGGCTTTACCAGCTTTAAGTTGGAGCACCTTTCAGTGGCCAATGGCATAGAACACAGCAACGCGCACGATGCAATGGCCGATGTGCTGGCCACCATTGAGTTGGCCAAAAAAATTAAAGCGGCCCAGCCGAAGCTGTTTGAGTATTTTTTCACCATGCGCCACAAGCGTAAACTGACCGAATTGATTGATATTGTAAATCAAACTCCACTGATGCATGTTTCCGGCATGCTGGGGCGTGAGCGTCAATACACCAGTTGGATTGTGCCGATTGCTTGGCATCCCACCAACCAAAATGCAGTCATTGTGGTCGATTTGGCCAAGGATCCTCAGCCTCTCTTCGATCTGGATGCGGAAACCTTGCACGATCGTCTTTATACTCGTTATGAAGATTTAGCCGCCGATGAACAGCCAGTGCCGGTGAAACTGGTGCATCTTAATAAGTGCCCAATCCTCGCGCCGGCCAAAACCCTAACCGCAGAGAATGCCGAGCAGATCGGTATTGATCGCGCCCAATGTCTGGCCCATTTGCAGTTGATCCGTCAGCATCCTGAAATTCGTGAAAAATTGGTCAACGTATTTAGTCAATCACGGGAGTTTAGCCAAGCACAAGATGTGGATAGCCAGCTGTACGATGGATTCTTCTCACCCGCCGATCGCGCCGCAATGGAGATCATCCGCACCACCGACCCCGACTATCTCGCTAGTTTAGCGATTCGCGTGGCCGATAAACGCATCGAGCCCCTGCTCTTTCGCTATCGCGCACGCCATTATCCACAAACGTTAAATGATAGCGAACAACGTCGCTGGGCAGCACATTGCCGCGACTATTTCGAACGCCATCTTGAGAGTTATATGCTTAATTTGGAAAACTTAGTTCTTGAACATCAAGCTGACCAAAAGAAAATGGCAATTCTAAAATCGGTTTACCATTACGTTGAACGACTGGCTTATTAACTTAACGTTTATTTTTTACTTGCTGATGTGAACCATGCTGAAAACAATCGCGCAATACGTGGTCTCGATGGGACTGATTTTCCTCTGTCTGCTTGCCGGCGTCCATTTACAAACTTGGCTCGGCATTGCTATTCCTAGCAGTATCTTAGGCTTACTGATTTTATTTGCTCTGATGGCCAGCGGCTTAGTACCGGTAGAATGGGTCAAACCGAGTGCCAGCTTATTTATTCGCTATATGATCCTGCTGTTCGTGCCGATCAGCGTTGGTTTAATGGTGCATTTCGATACTTTAGTCGCCAATATCGCTCCAATTTTAGCCGGTGCGATTGGTGGCACATTATTGGTGATGGTCACGCTAGGTCTGCTGCTCGATCGTCTACTCAAGAAGGGGAAAAAATCATGTGGTTGATTGTCACCCTACTGGTCTTTTTTAGCGCGCGCTGGGTAGCGCAAAAATGCAATACACCATTAGCCAATCCGTTACTGATCAGCATTGGCCTGCTGATCCCGTTGTTGACTTATCTTGATGTGCCGTTTGACACCTACTACGCCGACAACCAGTGGCTGAGTTATTTACTGCAACCAGCCGTGGTAGCTTTGGCATACCCACTGTATGAGCAGCTACCACAAATTCGCGCCAACTGGCGAATTATCACCTTTGCCTGTGGCGTAGGCAGTGTGATGTCGATGATCACCACCAGTGTGATTGCAGTTAGTATGGGCGCAGATAGTCAACTGATCGCCGCATTAATGGGCAAATCGGTCACCACTCCGATCGCGATGGAAGTGACTCGTCAATTAGGGGGCGAGCCGGCTATTGCGGCCATTCTAGTGCTTCTGGTTGGGTTATTTGGCGCAATCCTCGCTTATCCGATTTATCAACTGCTCAACATTACTCACCCGATTGCTAAGGGGCTGACCATGGGCACGGTATCACACGCGTTAGGTACCGCGAGCTGCGCAGAAAAAGATCCGCGTGATGCCGCCTTTAGCTCATTGGCACTGGTGGTATGCGGTATTATTACTTCGCTATTAGCCCCAAGCCTGTTTGCTTTGGCTCTGTGGTTGCAATAGATCTGTGGTTGAAACAGAACTGTGGTTGAAACAAAACTCTCGTTGCGATTGCACTGGCTAATAACACCGATCGCTAACTAGGGTTAGCAACCAAATACCCGCCCACAACGTTCGTGAATCGACCTCATTCGCGTGACCTCACTCTAATAATGTAATTATTGGTAAAATTACATTATTAGGTGTGATTTTTATCACCTTATTAAATCTGATATAGCCTAAAATAAGCAGCCATGCAACCAAAAGGAATCAAAATGAGAGACCGTATTGAGCAAGCATTACAAACAATGCCGGCTTCTTTTGCCCCATATCTACGTGAATTGGTATTCGTCGAGGATTTTGATGCCACTTTCTCTGTCGAGCAGTATCAACAACTGTTAACCCTCTCTGGGCTAGAAGATGCCGATCTGCGCATTGCACTGCTTCCGTTGGCGGCTGCTTACTCTTACGCACCCATCTCTGAATTCTATGTCGGTGCTATCGTGCGCGGCGTCTCTGGGCGTCTGTATTTGGGCGCCAATATGGAATTTACTGGCACCCAATTAGGCCAAACCGTGCATGCTGAACAATGTGCGATCAGCCATGCGTGGATGCAAGGTGAAACGGGAGTAGCGGACATCACCATCAACTTTAGCCCTTGTGGACACTGCCGCCAGTTTATGAATGAGCTCACCACGGCAGCATCGCTCAATATTCAATTACCCAACCGTGCGGCAAAAAGCTTACAACAATATCTGCCTGAATCATTTGGTCCAGCCGATTTAGGCATTCAAGATGGTTTGATGGCTTCCATCAATCACGGCCAAAGCTGTAACGATGATGATGAGCTGATCCAACACGCGGTGCGCGCAATGAACCGTAGCCACTCGCCTTATACCCACAACTTGAGTGGAGTCGCCCTACACATGCGCAATGGTCGTCTATTCTTAGGGGCTTATGCGGAAAATGCGGCGTTCAACCCAAGCTTGCCGCCACTACAAGTCGCGTTAGCACAACTGATGCTCAATGGTGAATCTTTTGCAGAGATCCAAGCGGCCGCCCTAGTAGAAAGCTGCAACGGTAAAATTAGCCATCTCGCTGATACCCAAGCCACCCTAGAAGTGCTGAATCCCGACATTCCTCTCGCCTACTTATCACTCTAATCATCTGAAGAGGCGATCCGCCTCTTTTTTTTGCAAACGGCTCACCCACCGTTTTCGCCATAAAACTGTCATCAACTTGACGCGATTAATGGTTAACCTGGCGGGCTACAGCGGGAAGCAAACGTTTTCTTTTGCATTTCGTTCCAGTATGATGGCCGCTGTTTTTGCTAATGTGACTGAATGATTATAAGGATTGTCTATGTTTGGGACTGCTACTCGGGATAACGCCACACGAGTACTTTTACTTGGCTCTGGAGAACTGGGCAAAGAAGTTGCCATTGAGTGCCAACGCCTAGGCCTCGAAGTCATCGCCTGTGATCGTTACGCCGATGCACCTGCCATGCAGGTCGCCCATCGCAGCCATGTGTTCGATATGCTCGACGCCGATGCACTACAGCAAGTGATCGATCTAGAGAAACCGCACTTTGTCGTGCCTGAAATTGAAGCGATTGCTACCAGTAAACTGGTCGAATTAGAAGCGCAAGGCTTAAATGTCGTACCCAGCGCGCAGGCGACGTTACTCACTATGAACCGTGAAGGTATCCGTCGTTTAGCCGCAGAAGAGCTCGCGCTACCCACTTCCCCTTATCAATTCGCTGATAGCTATCCAAGTTTTGTCAGTGCCGTTGAAGCGATTGGCTTCCCTTGCGTCTGCAAGCCAGTGATGAGCTCTTCAGGCAAAGGACAAAGCGTGATCCGTACGCCAGAGCAAATTGAAGCCGCTTGGCAGTGTGCCCAACAAGGTGGACGCACGGGTGCAGGCCGGGTGATTGTCGAAGGTTTTGTCGATTTTGATTACGAAATCGCGCTGCTCACAGTTCGCGCGGTCGATGGCGTGCATTTCTGTGCCCCGATTGGTCATCGTCAAGAAGAGGGGGACTACCGCGAATCTTGGCAACCACAGCAAATGTCGGAAAACGCAATTAAAGCGGCAGAATACATTGCTGAGCAGATCGTCAACGCGCTGGGTGGCTATGGATTATTTGGTGTCGAGCTGTTTATTAAAGGTGATAAAGTCATCTTCAATGAAGTTTCACCACGCCCACATGATACCGGAATGGTAACGCTGATTTCTCAAGAGTTGTCTGAATTTGCCTTGCATGTGCGAGCTTTTACTGGCTTGCCGGTTGGCCAAATCGTACAGTATGGCCCAGCCGCTTCAGCGGCGATTCTTGGTAACGGCCAATCAGACAATATTCAGTTTAGCGGATTAGATGAGGCATTAAGCGTGCCGCACGCCCAAGTGCGTTTGTTTGGCAAACCAGACATTGCCGGTCGTCGCCGTTTAGGAGTAGCGCTGAGTCGGGCTAAAACCACTCAACAAGCCATCGAGCGCGCGATTGAATGCGCAAAAGCGATCAAGATCGATTACTAATTAAACTCGCAGCTTCATACCATACCTAACGTGCGCTGATCAAACAGCGCGCGTTTTCATCCCCAGCAAACCAACCTGTCACTCCACTCGCAATCTCAAAATCCCTGGCGCCCGCTTACCGGTTACATTTATTTACTCTTCGAGTTTGAACTCGATTAATCATGTACAGTCTCAAACAATACTGATTAGAAAATGATTTATTGGTGATCTGAGTGTGATCAACTACTCGCTTCCGATCAGACGTGAGTTGTAAAAATCATCCCCCAACCCCATTGAATAACATAGGTAACAGCAAGATAACCCAAACCAGTAACCACTTTAATTGCTCTGTCAGGCCCCCCTTGTCGGTCCATTTTTTAACCCAACAGCGCAAACTAAGGAGAGTGAATGAGTTTATTGTTCCGTACCACGGCACTTATGCTTTTATTGCTCAGCCGAGCTCCAGCCATGGCAGCTATGCCATTAATTTTAACTCCAAGCCCAGATAACCGTGAGGAGTCGCAGCAAAATGAAGTCAGCTCGACACTTTTTCGCCACAGCCTGAGTGGCTTATATGGCATTGCTAGTCAAACCAACCTAGTAACCCAGCCTTATCAGGATTTCGATGTACTTTATAGCAAAGCACACCAAGCACAGCTGGAATTAGAAACGCTGTGCAAAAGCACGGTATTACTCACTAATACCCAAGCCTATTTTGCGGGAGCGAAATCTCGCCAACGGGCATTAGAAAAAGTCACCCTAGAGTTGGATGGCCAAGTCGAGCGGATCACCGATTTAGCTCGGGCAACCATTGTCGCGAATGATATTGCCAGCTTAGTCAACGCTTATGAAACACTCAGTCGATCGGCCACGATTGTACGAGTCAAAAACCGCTTTAAACACCCGGTCGAATCGGGCTATCGCGATCTCAACGTACTGGTTCAACTACCAAAAACCCAGATTATCGCTGAAGTGCAATTTCATTTAGCGGCGATTGCTAAGGTGAAAAATGGTGCAGAACATCAGTTGTATGAGCAGATCCAACATATTGAACGCACCGCTCGCCAACAACAGCGCCCTGTAACGGAGTGGGAACAAGCGCAGATCAACAAAATACGTGGTATCTCACGTGATTTGTACCAACAAGCGTGGCAACCTTACATCACCACCCATATTCAAGCGGCTTAATTCAAGTAGCCGCAGACTGTCAGACGAACGGCTTAAGTAGAATCGACCTAAAGCAAAAAGACCACGCATAAGCGTGGTCTCTTGTTTGCTCGGTCTTATTGTTCGATCTTGATGTTCTCGACACGGGCTTTCAATTTTTGCCCTGGGCGGAACGTTACGACACGTCGAGCGGTAATCGGAATATCTTCACCCGTTTTTGGGTTTCGACCCGGACGTTCATTTTTATCTCGTAGGTCAAAATTACCAAAACCGGAGAGTTTTACCTGTTCGCCACTTTCTAGTGCTTTACGAATTTCTTCAAAAAACACTTCAACCGTATCCTTGGCATCCCGCTTGCTCATGCCGAGCTTTTCGAACAGGGCTTCAGCTAATTCGGCCTTTGTGAGCGCCATAAAACTTCCCTCAAAGCTAAGTTAAACCTTGCTGCTGGTTGGCAGCGCCAAAGCAATTTTGCTCGGCCAATCAATCACCTAATTGCCGAACAGTGAAAGTGTATGCCAACCTTCTGATTTTCGCCAACTTTTTTATTACACACTCAGCGATTCAAAAAGCCACAACCGACCACCCTTTCCACAAATCACTTACTCTCTCTTAAGTGATAAGTATAAAAAAATCTGCATTTTTAGTTATTTACATCATTATCACTAAAATAGATTTCCAATCCTCATCCCTATTTAGCGTAGATAATTTTTACCGATACGCCAAAAATTTTTTCTGAGTTTCATCTAAAAATCAGGAGGTTGTTGGCAAAGTTGCACATTGCCATGATAAAAAACAGGCTCCTAGGAGCCTGTCTTATCTTATTCAGCACAAGTGGCTTACGTTTAGTCGCGCAGCGCCGCACCAAACTGAGCCGATACCGCTTGCACAATCGCTTCAACCGCCGCAGCAATATCCGCTTCTTCAAGCGTGCGTTCAACCGATTGTAGAGTCAGTGCGATAGCGAGGCTCTTATTACCTTCGGCAACCCCTTTACCTACGTAAACGTCAAACAATTTGGCCTCTTGCAGCAACTCACCGCCAGCAACACGACATGCCTCAACAATTTCGCCAGAAGCAATATTGCCATCGACCACCAACGCGATATCACGGCGGTTGGCCGGGAACTTAGAAATCGCTGCCGCTTCTGGGATCACGCGAGTGTTGATCGCATTCCACTCAATCTCAAATACGATAGTACGACCGTTAAGGCCAAACTTACGCTCAAGTTCTGGGTGAACCGTACCAATCACGCCGACAGCTTGACCATCGACCATAATCGCTGCCGCTTGGCCAGGATGCAGTGCAGGATGCGAAGTGGCCGCGAAGCTGTAGGCTTTGCCTTTCGCGGTCAGTTCAAGCACCGCTTCCAGATCGCCCTTCAGATCGAAGAAATCCACTGTCGCGGTTTCCATATTCCAGTGCTCTTCACCACGAGCGCCAGAAATGACCCCTGCCAGCATTGGTTCTTGGCGCATGCCGTTTTCAGCCGCCGCATCAGGAATAAAACGCAGACCGTATTCAAACAGACGAACACGAGGTTGCTGACGTTTTTGGTTATGCACCACAGTATTGAGCAGACCTTGGATCAGGCTCAAACGCATCGCCGACATTTCAGCAGAAATTGGGTTCGGCAGGATCAACGCATCAATACCCGGTACCACCAGTTTTTGCTGCTCAGGCTCCACAAAGCTATAAGTGATCGCTTCATGGTAACCACGGTCAACCAGCAAATCGCGCACACGCTTCAGCGGTAATTTCGCTTCGTTGTGCAGGTTCATGTTCAACGCCGCGATAGGTGCTTGGTTAGGAATGTTGTTGTAACCATAGATACGGCCAACTTCTTCCACCAGATCTTGCTCGATCGCAATATCAAAACGCCAAGTTGGCGCAGTCGCTTGCCAACCTTCTGAACCGGTTTCAACCTTCATGCCTAAACGCTCAAGGATCTCTACCACGTCCGCATCAGGAATCACATGACCTAGCAGTTGATCAAGTTTGCTACGACGCAGTGCCACTTGGTTTGGTTTAGGTAAATCGGCCTCAGACTCAGCGGTGACCACTGGAGCCACTTCACCACCACAGATCTCAACTAATAGCTGTGTCGCGCGCTCCATTGCAGTGTGTTGCAGTGCATAATCCACACCACGCTCAAAACGCATAGAAGAATCGGTATGCAAGCCGTAGCTACGAGCACGACCACGGATGTGATCGGGTGCGAAGAACGCACACTCCAGCAATACATCTTGAGTTTCGCTGCTCACACCAGAATGTTCGCCACCAAACACACCGGCAATCGCCAATGCTTTTTGTTGATCGGCGATCACTAGCGTATCGGCGTTGAGTTTGGCTTGTGAGCCGTCAAGTAACGTCAGCGCTTCATCTTGTTCAGCCAGACGTACTACAATTCCGCCTTCAATCTTGGCCAGATCAAACGCGTGCATCGGTTGGCCTTGCTCTAACATCACAAAGTTGGTGATATCAACCACAGGGTCGATCGAGCGAATGCCACAGCGACGCAGTTTTTCTTGCATCCACAATGGGGTTGACGCTTGAACGTTAACCTTCTTCACGATACGACCAAGGTAGCGTGGGCACGCCGCAGGCGCTTGCACGTCAATCGCGATCGCATCTTTAATGGTCGCCGCCATCGCGTTCACCGCAGGTTCAGTCACATCAGCACGGTTGAGTACGCCCACTTCGCGAGCCAGACCACGCAGGCTGAAACAATCCGCACGGTTAGAGGTCAAATCCACATCGATCGTCACATCATTCAGTGACAGAAAATCGCGAAAATCCATCCCAATCGGTGCATTTTCCGCCAGTTCCATAATGCCGTTCGATTCAACATCAATACCTAGCTCAGAGAATGAGCAGAGCATACCGTGTGACGGTTGGCCACGCAGTTTGGCTTTCTTAATTTTGAAATCGCCGGGCAGGGTCGCGCCTACAGTTGCAACGGCAACTTTCAGACCTTGGCGACAGTTAGCCGCACCACACACGATGTCCAGCAGCTCTGCTTCACCGACATCGACTTTGGTTACGCGTAGTTTGTCGGCATCAGGGTGCTGAGCACACTCCACCACGTGACCCACTTTTACGCCATCGAACACACCAGCCACTGCCAGTACGTCGTCCACTTCCAGACCCGCCATTGTAATTTGGTGGGTTAATTCGTCAGTGGTAATTGCTGGGTTAACCCACTCACGAAGCCATGATTCGCTGAATTTCATTGTCTATACCTCTTGGGAACCCTGAATTACTTGAACTGTTTTAGGAAACGCAGATCGTTTTCAAAGAATGCACGCAGGTCATTCACGCCGTAACGGAGCATAGTTAAACGCTCAACGCCCATGCCAAACGCGAAGCCTGAGTATTTCTCAGGGTCGATGCCTACACTACGCAGTACATTTGGATGCACCATACCGCAGCCTAGCACTTCTAGCCATTTGCCGTTTTTGCCTTTCACATCCACTTCCGCTGAAGGTTCGGTGAACGGGAAGTAAGAAGGACGGAAACGCACTTCCAGATCTTCTTCGAAGAAGTTACACAGGAAGTCATGCAGGATGCCTTTCAACTGTGCGAAGTTGACGTTTTCATCAACCAGCATACCTTCCACTTGGTGGAACATTGGGGTATGGGTTTGATCGTAGTCGTTACGGTAAACTCGGCCCGGTGCGATGAAACGCAGTGGCGGTTGACGCTCTTCCATGGTGCGAATTTGCACGCCAGAAGTGTGGGTACGCAGCATCAGCTTCGGATTGAAGAAGAAAGTATCGTGATCGGTACGTGCTGGGTGATCGGAGGCAATGTTCAGTGCATCGAAGTTATGGAAATCATCTTCAATTTCAGGGCCAGACTCAACCGTAAAGCCAAGCTCACCAAAGAAGCTTTCAATCCGCTCGATTGTACGAGTCACTGGGTGCAAACCGCCATTTTCAATGCGGCGACCCGGCAGAGTCACGTCGATGGTTTCAGCCGCTAATTTAGCTTCCAGCTCAGCGCGTTGCAGCGCATCTTTGCGCTCAGCTAGTGCTTTTTGCACCGCTTCTTTCGCCACGTTAATTTCTTGGCCTGCCGTACGGCGCTCTTCCGGTGGTAGTTTGCCCAGACTTTGCAATTGTAAGGTTAACTCACCTTTTTTGCCCAGATACTGAACACGCACTTCATCGAGTGCGACCAGCGACTGTGCAGCATTCGCCGCAGTAGTCGCATTAGCAATAATCTCTTGTAGATGTTGCATCGTTTCCTCGTCTGCCAATCAGCAGTTTCCTTTAGGAGCCCGAGTGGGTCTTTGATGGTGGCAAGACCATCAATAGAGTGTCACCGTAAGGGATTGTTGGGGTTTTCAAATAGCTGTACATAGTACCGAAAGCGAGGATTAAAGCCAAATTGAAATCTGTGCTGTATGCATTATTGGTGCATTATTCATGCACTTACTTCTGTTTGGCTAAAGTAGAAGAATTGACAACCTATTCAGACCTGTTAAAAAACCTCATCAGTATGTAAAAAATCATCTCAAGGAATCTGTTCATGACGCTGGAAATTGTCCCTATCCGCCCAGAATTTGATGGCGTTATTTGTCAAATTATCCAAACAGTAGGCGCGGAGTTTGGTGCAATTGGTGAAGGCTTTGGTCCATCGGATGCCGAAGTGCTCGCCATGAGCCAACACTATCATGTACAAAAACGCAGCGCTTATTTTGTGGCGCTGCTGAATGGAATCGTGGTCGGTGGTGGTGGGATTGCTGCTTTTGCTCAAGATACTAATGTTTGTGAATTGAAAAAGCTTTTTCTACTGCCGACTGTGCGTGGACAGGGTGTCGGACGAGCGCTCAGTGAGCACTGTTTGAATTTTGCCAAACAGCAAAATTATGCCGCATGTTATCTAGATACGCTTTCTTGCATGACTCAAGCCATCAGGCTCTACCAACAACTTGGCTTTGAACATTTATCTCAACCTCTGGTTGGGAGTGTGCATAACGGCTGCGATGTCTGGATGTTTAAATCGCTACGCTAAGCAACGTTAAACCGATAGCGACTCGGTCCTGGTCACTTTAAGGTCGAAAAACAACGTCTGTGCTCATCATTTCGTGCAACTGCCTAGCTGGGGTCATTGTCTATGATAAAGCCCGCCGTACGGCAGGGAATTGGTCTACGCTTAATATGTCCAGTGCATAATACCAAGACTAGGTGGAGTAAGACGGACTATTCAACGGCAATAAGTTTGAACCTGAATCTATACCCTTGTTTTACTAATGATGGCAAAGGGTCGAAGCAAGCCAGTTTCGGCCTCTATTAGGCTAATAATACGCTAACTAAAGGAAGAGATATGATTGCTCAACATCAAAAATTACCTGCGGCAACCTTAAGCCAACTTACCAAACAGGGGGTGATTCAGCATCAAGTCACCGAACTGTTTGCTGGCAAAAAAGTGGTACTGTTTGCCGTGCCTGGTGCTTTTACCCCAACTTGCTCTGAAGAGCATCTACCTGGTTATGTGGTACTCGCCGATCAATTTAAAGCTAAAGGTGTCGATATTATTGCCTGTGTAGCGGTGAATGATGCCTTTGTGATGCATGCATGGGGAGAAACGCATAATGCTTCTGAATTGATGATGCTGGCTGATGGTGATGCAAGCTTTACTAAAGCACTCGGCTTAGAGATGGAGACCGCTGGTTTTGGCGGTGTGCGTTCACAACGCTATGCGATGATCATTGATGATGGTGTTGTCACGCTACTCAATGTTGAAGCACCGAAATCGTTTGAAGTCAGTAAAGCTGAAGTAGTGTTAGCCCAGTTGTAAACAAGCACTATATCCCCATCTATGCGCTTAGCTAACTGAATATCGAGGTTACTGAGCAATCAAAAAGTAGCCAATGGGCATCCGTTTGGCTACTTGTCTAGATTTATTGAATAATGTCAATGAAGTCAGTATCAATCGTCACTTCAGACCAATCTTTATCCACCTCACCTCGAATTATTACTTGAGTTTGTGGGGTGACCGTTTTCCCTCGCCAAAGATCATCATCAATTTCCACTTTGATCTCCCCTGTTGCATCACGAAAAATATAATCATCGTGGCCACTTGAAGAGATTATATGCCCTATCAATTCAACTTTCGTATCATCACTGGCATTAAGCGCACTCACTACATCTCGAATGATTTGCTGTGCACTGGGGCCTTGAAAGCCGCCTTGTAACGGCGATTCGCCAGTCGTTGGCTGGAATCCTGCGTGGCTAGTAACGGCACTCAATGCCAATCCAATGGCTAAACAGCTCAAGCTAATCTTGTTCATTTGGATCTCCTCTGTTAGCAGGTACCGCTTTGGCAACGAATGCATAGCGAATATCATATCAAATGTCACATGAAGCGGTTATGAAGAGAGCTACCTATCGGATATTGATGAGGCTTTATCATTCATAATGATCCATAAAGTGAATATCAGCAATATAGTTATCTGCTTGGCTTCTAACCATGGATTGCCACCCCATACGGCAAACCTAAACTCCAATAGGCAGCGTAGAGCTATTCTCTCTGCTCATTTTTTATAGGTAATTTAGCCGATTAACAAATAGAATCACCACGGTGATAATATGGTAGTTTAGGATGACAACAAAAAACCCAGCCTTAGGCTGGGTTTTTTTATTTGGAGCGACACACGAGGTTCGAACTCGTGACCTCAACCTTGGCAAGGTTGCGCTCTACCAACTGAGCTAGTGTCGCGAAATGGAGATGGTGCCCCGGGCCGGACTTGAACCGGCACGACTCGAAAGTCGAGGGATTTTAAATCCCTTGTGTCTACCGATTTCACCACCAGGGCACGCAAAATCTTTGCGATGGAAGACACCATCTTTGATACCGCTTAACGCCATATCATTAAACTTGGAGCGACACACGAGGTTCGAACTCGTGACCTCAACCTTGGCAAGGTTGCGCTCTACCAACTGAGCTAGTGTCGCAATGGAGGCGCGTCCCGGAGTCGAACCGAGGTCCACGGATTTGCAATCCGCTGCATGGCCACTCTGCCAACGCGCCTCTGTAACTCAAGCCGCTTCGTTTTCGATAACTGCCTGACTACGGGGATGCATTCTACGCATTCACGTTATTGAGTCAATACAATTTTTTTGCCTTTCGAATCGTTTGACTATTTAACGTGCAAAAACATCAGATTCGCTCACTTTAATAGCAAAAAAGTCCGTTTTTTATGAAGATAAATCGGTTAGCCGCTCAATCTATCACGCGATCTATCGAGCATGAGAGGCATTAACTAACTAATGCGATAAAAAAACGGGCTTACGCCCGTTTTTTAGTGATGCTCTTCATTAAGCAGATCATCTTTGGCTGCCGCCAAATACTGTACCATCGACCAATAGGTTAATGCGGTCGCTATATAAATGGCGATATAGCCAAGCCAAATCATCCAATCGTCGTAGCGCCAAATCAGCACCCACAAGGCAAACATCTGAGTTAACGTCTTAAACTTACCAACCCAAGATACCGCAACGCTGGCGCGTTTGCCGATTTCTGCCATCCATTCACGCAGAGCCGAAATAATAATTTCACGAGCAATCATAGTAACCGCAGGAATGGTGATCCAAATGTTATGGTAATGTTCGGTGATCAAAATCAGTGCCGCAGCCACCAGCACTTTATCCGCGACGGGATCGATAAACGCCCCAAAACGCGAGGTTTGACCTAATTTTCGCGCTAACATCCCATCTAACCAATCGGTAAATCCAGCCACCCAAAATACCATCGCGGCAGCAAATGGCGCCCATTCAAAAGGCAAGTAGAAGATCACGACAAAAACCGGGATCAAAAATAATCTGAGCAGAGAGAGAAGATTAGGAATATTAAAACGCATAATTTATAGGCTCTTTTCGAAGGCGGGTTAATGTTGCGATATTTTTCTTATTGTTTCAATGTTTGATAAATGTTTTCTGCCAATGCGCGGCTAATCCCCGGCACTTTGGCGATTTCTTCAACAGAGGCTCGCTTGAGCTCCTGCATACCACCTAAATATTTCAGTAGTGCTTGTCGCCGTTTTGGCCCGACGCCTTCAATCCCTTCTAGAGTACTGGTACGACGCGTTTTGCCACGCTGCACTCGATGTCCACTAATCGCATGGTTATGGCTTTCATCACGAATGTGTTGGATCAAATGCAACGCTGGCGCATCACTGGGTAAATGGAACTCATCGCCATCAATCGTGATCAGGGTTTCCAAACCAGGTTTACGCGTTGCCCCTTTGGCAATACCCATAATTTTTGGATACTTAGGCCAGTCTTGCCAGCAGGAAGAAATGATCTCATAAGCCCGGTTGAGCTGCCCCTTGCCGCCATCAATAAAAATAATGTCTGGGATCTTCGTGCTATCAAGCTGTTTGCTGTAACGACGCTCCAACACTTGCGCCATCGCGGCATAATCATCCCCGCCCGTAATGCCAGTGATGTTGTAACGCCGATATTCTGATTTAACCGGCCCTTCTTGATTAAACACCACGCAAGAGGCGATGGTACTTTCCCCCATCGTGTGCGAGATATCAAAACACTCCATGCGAGTGATCGCCGCCATGCCCAGCTCTTCTTGTAGGGCTTTAAACCGTTGGTTGATGGTCAACTTATGATTAAGTTTGCTGGTAATCGCAGTCTGTGCATTGGTATTGGCCAGTTTTAAATAGCGGCCACGAGTTCCGCTTGGGTTGGTATGCAACGTCACTTTACGTCCAGCTAACTCACAGATCGCAGTTTGTATTGCGTCTGTATCTTGCGCGAGATGTTGATTGATGATGATCCGGGTCGGAATCGTGCGAGCTTCATGCTGACTTAAGTAGTACTGGCTCAGAAAACTCTCAAACACTTCCTGTTGCGAAGTGGCGGGCGGAATTTTTGGGAAATGACTGCGACTGCCAAGTACCTTACCTTGACGGATCATCAAAATATGGATACATGCGATACCATTTTGTTGTGCAAAACCAAGCACATCCAAATCTTCTAAACTCTCATCCGAGACAAATTGCTGTTCTTGAACTCGGCGAATGGCTTGGATTTGGTCACGCGCTTTCGCTGCATCCTCAAAACGCAGTTCACGGCTCGCCTGCTCCATTTTTTCCACCAGTATCGACAGCACTTGCTTATCTTTACCTTGTAAAAACAGACGCAGATAATTGACGATGTCCTGATAGGCTTGCTCACTGACCAAGCCTGCAACACAAGGGCCTGCACAGCGCCCAATCTGGTACATTAAACAAGGGCGAGTACGATTGCTATATACCGTATCTTCACACTGACGCACTGGGAAAATTTTTTGGAGCAAATGCAATGTTTCGCGCACCGCGCCTGAATCAGGGTAAGGCCCAAAATATTCTCCGCGGCGTTTTTTCACGCCACGATGAGCAGCAAGACGTGGGTGTTGATGAGCACTTAAAAAAATGTAGGGATATGACTTATCATCGCGCAGCAGTACGTTGTATTTCGGTAAATACTGCTTGATGTAGTTATGCTCAAGGATCAGTGCTTCAGTTTCGGTATGAGTCACCGTGACATCAATCTTGGCAATATGGCTAACCAATGCCTTGGTTTTTTCACTGTCGAGATTTTTTCGAAAATAGCTAGTGAGGCGTTTTTGGAGATCTTTGGCTTTACCGACATAAATCACTTCAGCCTCAGCGTTGTACATACGGTACACGCCGGGCTGATGAGTAACGGTCTTTAAAAAATGGGTACTGTCAAACACGACCGACTCTATAATTTCTCAGTATCTAAGATCCCGTGTCGGATCGCTAAGTGGGTCAACTCCACATCACCGTTAATATTCAGTTTGGCAAATAAGCGATAGCGATAACTATTGACCGTTTTCGGGCTCAAACTGAGCTGCTCAGAAATATCGGTGACCTTCTGACCTTTAGTGATCATCAACATAATTTGTAATTCGCGCTCAGAGAGATCGGCAAACGGGTTTTCAGACGCAGGAGAAAATTGACTGAGCGCCATTTGCTGCGCAATGTTTGGTGAAATATAACGCTGACCACTGTGCACAATCCGGATCGCGTTGACCATTTCATCCGGGGCTGCGCCCTTGGTGAGATAACCTGCCGCACCCGCTTGCATCACTTTGGTTGGGAATGGATTTTCGGTATGTACCGTCAAGACAATAATTTTTATATCTGGATTGACACGCAACAGTTTTTTAGTGGCTTCCAAACCACCAATACCGGGCATATTCATATCCATTAACACCACATCAGCATGATTGGTACGGCACCATTTGACCGCATCTTCACCGCTGTCAGCTTCCCCTGCTACTTTCATTCCACGAACGTCTTCAATAATACGTCGTATCCCTGTGCGAACCAGCTCGTGATCATCTACAAGGAAAACACTAATCAAACTTGTATCTCCACACTTATTGATTGGCTCTACCCACTGAAATCGTGGGTGATAGCCAAGCTAACCCCAACCCACGCGGGTAACTTTTGTTTGGTGAATATGATGTGAAACCGACACTTTAGCAAGTACTTATTGTGCAAAGTGTCGAATCGCACTTCCTGCACATAAAAATCAATCAGTTAACAAAAATAATACGCATCAAATTGAGCAATCGAGTGAATATATTCTCCCTAATTGGCAACACACCATTGTTGATGACATTTTGATGAAATTTCTTTTGGCTAAACTTAATCGATTAGGCTCGGCTCCCCTTCCGATCATCCAGGCCACTCAGCATATAATATATCGCTGCAAAAGCCGTATAATGCACCTCTATACCCAAACAACTTGGCGTTGCGGGTAGGCGGCAAGTGAATGAGTCCCCATGAGCATAGGCAAACTATTTGATTGAGGTGAAGGAACGTAGCCAACACCGCTGCACCTTCAAGTAGCAAGGGGATAGCAGCCTAACCAAATGAGTAAAGGTGGATCGGATTGAAGATTGAACAAGGGTTTGTGTTAACACGCCACGCTAAAGATGTGGCGGGACAAACTCAGATTGAGCTGTGGCTGGCCACGGCTTCTGGCCCAACCCAGTTGATCATTCGCGGCGAACGCCCAGTGTTTTTCATCGAGCAAGCCTACTTATCCACCGTGGAGCAGATGGCGGCTGCGCTCAATGTGCCGATCCGTTTAGCGCCACTGGCCTTGCGCAGTTTTGCCGATCAAAACTTGGCTGGCTGCTATTGCTACACCATCCGCGATAGCCAAACCTTAGCCCAACATCTGACACAAGCCGACATTATTCCGCTAGAAGCGGATATCCGTTTGGCCGATCGCTATTTGATGGAACGCTTTATTCAAGGCAGCATCGAATTTACCGGGTCAAGCCAAAACTTAGGCTGTTATCGTCAAGTTCAGCAAGTCAAATGCCGTCCAAGCGATTATTTACCAAACTTAAGCGTGGTGTCGCTCGATATTGAATGCTCAGCCAAAGGGCAACTTTATTCGATTGGCTTGGCAAGTCCAATGGACAGCCGGGTGATCATGATTGGCCAAGCCCAGCCAAGTGATAGCGAGATCCAGTGGGTCGAGAATGAATATCAGCTACTCACAGCGCTGATCGCATGGTTTGCCCAATTTGACCCCGATGTGATCATTGGCTGGAATGTGGTCGATTTCGATTTTCGCGTACTGCATCAGCGCGCCGAATACCACCAGCTCAAACTCACCATTGGGCGTGCCCAGCAAGCCAGTTTTTTCCGCTCTAGCCGTCAATCGCAGCAAGGGTTTATCCATATTCCGGGACGGGTGGTGCTCGACGGCATTGATACCTTAAAAACTGCCACGTATCATTTTCGTTCATGGTCATTGCAGTCAGTCGCACTGGAACTGCTCGGCGAAGGCAAAGCGATTGATGACGCGCACGATCGCATGGATGAAATTAACCGGATGTTTATCCACGATAAACCCTCGTTAGCACGCTACAATCTGCAAGATTGTGTGCTCGTAAATAAAATCTTTGCACTCACTCATCTGCTCGATTTTGCGATCCAGCGTTCACGCTTAACCGGCGTCGAATTAGACCGCGTTGGCGGCTCAGTGGCGGCGTTTACCAACCTTTATTTACCACAACTGCATCGCGCAGGTTATGTCGCCCCAAACTTGCAGCCGGAAAACTGGGTGGCGAGCCCTGGGGGATACGTGATGGACTCTCGGCCTGGCTTATACGATTCGGTACTGGTGCTCGATTTTAAAAGCCTCTACCCTTCTATCATTCGTTCGTTTTTGATCGATCCTCTCGGGCTGATTGAAGGCTTAAAACTCGGTGTAGGCCAGCAGGCTAATCAAGCCGTACCCGGTTTTCGCGGTGGTCAATTTCATCGCAGCCGACACTTTTTACCACAAATGATCGAAAAGCTGTGGGCGGCGCGTGATGTGGCCAAACGCAATCAGGAGCAAGCGTTCTCACAAGCGATCAAAATCATCATGAACTCATTTTATGGCGTGCTCGGCTCATCCGGCTGCCGCTTTTTTGATACTCGACTGGCCTCAAGCATCACCATGCGCGGCCATCAAATCATGATCCAAACCAAACAGTTAATTGAAGCGCGCGGCTACCAAGTCATTTATGGCGATACTGACTCCACTTTCGTGGCGCTTAACGGTCAATATTCTCAATCGCAAGCCGATGCGATTGGTTATGCGCTGGTTAATGAGATCAACCAATGGTGGGCGGATCATCTCAAACATGAATACGCTTTAAGCTCGACGCTGGAATTGGAATACGAAACCCACTATCGCCGCTTTTTAATGCCAACCATCCGTGGCGCAGAAACTGGCTCTAAAAAACGTTATGCGGGTTTAAAAGGCGATGGCGATCAAGCGCAGATCATTTTTAAAGGCTTGGAGAGTGCGCGCACCGACTGGACACCACTTGCACAACACTTCCAACATCAGCTTTATTGGCTAATTTTCCAAGGACAGGATCCAAGCGACTATATTCGCAGCATGGTGGAACAGACCCTCGCCGGGCAACTCGATGAACAATTGGTGTACCAAAAGCGCTTGCGCCGTCACTTGCACGAATATCAAAAAAATGTCCCGCCGCAAGTACGTGCGGCCAGAATGGCAGATCAGATCAACGCCAAACTGGGCAGGCCACTGCAATACCAGCAGCGTGGCAACATTGCTTACCTAATGACGCTCAACGGTCCAGAGCCCAAAGCCTATTTACAAAGCGCGATTGATTATCAGCATTATATTGATAAGCAGCTTAAACCGGTCGCCGATGCTATTTTACCGTTTATTGGTAAACAGTTTGATCGACTGATTGCCGCTCAGCTTGGGCTATTTTAGGCCGACAAGTTAGCGAACCGCTTAGCCGATAGCAGGATGGATTAACCAACCCAACGCTGACTAACCGATCCGAAATTCGGTTTTTTGATATTGCGCTGCTAACCATGGCCCAAAACTGTCGATAAGACCGATCACCGACCGTTTGGGGATCACCCGTGGCTTCAACAATAAACCTAAGCGTTCAATTTCCAGCTGCTTGTCTGGATAATAACGCAGGAAATGTGTACCACATGCCAGCGGATCCTCCAACCACTGTCGATCGCGATGCATAATCAATGAATAACTGGCCCGCAGCAGTTTTTTCGCCATTAATTGTTGAGCTTTGATCTGTAACTGCGGATTGGTCGCTTGAGCAATGCTGTGCCGATAATCGGCTAACTTGACACCAACATCCATATTCCAATGCTTGGCAATCTCCCAGCTCGGTTCATAGTGGCCGAAACATTCCGCCAAATCATCACCGTATACACATACACAGCAGTGACGCAGCATAAATCCCCACGAAAAAATCGCGTCTAAAGTCGCGATCTCCTCAACGCTGGCCAGTTTGATCGAGACATCGGTGATCCACGGATAACTTTTTTGAAAACGCCAACGAATGGTATTGATTAACGTGGCACGGTTTTGTGTAAAAAACCCATGAGTCACCACCACCACATCCAGATTCGAGTGATTGGGCTGCGCCGTTTTACGCGCCACGCTGCCGTAAAGATAAAGACTGTGTAATGCTGTCCCTGCCCCTGCACGCCAAAAGCGTACCAAATCGGCAATCGCGCTTTGATATTCCGGCTGAAAAGGCTGTTGAGGGTCAATTACTGGCAGCGTCATCCGACTCACATAGTGATTTAAGGTGCAAAGGCCTTATGTTCCATGATGCGCGACCATCAATCAATAGCTAGCCGCTGGATTGCTTAGTAAAACACCACTTACTACACCGCACCCCATCAACAAGGGATAGATATTCCTTTTCTCCCCTTCCTTTAGTTATAATGCTGGCACTTTTTACACGAAGGATATATTTCATGCCAAAGGCAAGTGAACTCAAAAAAGGCTTTGCAATCGTTTCTAACGGCAAAACCCTACTGATCAAAGACATCGAAGTGACCACTCCTGGTGGCCGCGGCGGTTCAAAAATCTACAAACTGCGTTGTACTGACCTCAACACCGGTGCACGAGTGGATGAGCGTTACAAATCTGATGATGTGCTCGACACAGTAGAAATGAACAAACGTCCAATCTCTTTCTCTTATATTGATGGCGATGAGTACGTGTTCATGAACAATGAAGACTACACACCATACAACTTCAAGAAAGATGAAATCGAAGATGAACTACTGTTCATCACGGAAGATATTCAAGGTATGAGCGTGGTTTTGGTTGATGGTGAAGCAGTGGCGATTGAACTGCCATCTTCAGTTGAAATGGCGATTGAAGAAACCGATCCATCGATTAAAGGTGCTTCAGCCTCTTCACGGACTAAACCTGCACGTATGCCTACTGGCTTAGTGGTGCAAGTGCCAGAGTATATTTCGACTGGCGAGCGTATTGTGATCAATACTGCGGAACGCAAATTCATGAACCGAGCGTAATTTTATGGCAGAGTTAATTTCTATCGACGACACGATTGATACGGCCTACGACATCTTCTTAGAGATGGCACCCGATAACCTAGAGCCAGTCGATGTGATCCTATTCACCGCACAGTTTGATGATCGCGGCGCGGCAGAATTGGTCGATGTCGGTGATGATTGGGATGCGCACGTGGGTTTCGAAGTCGATAAAGAAATCTATGCCGAAGTACGCATTGGTCTGGTGAATGAGCAGAACGATGTGCTGGATGATGTGTTTGCCCGCATGTTAGTTAGCCGAGATCCAGATCAGAAGTTTTGTCATATGCTGTGGAAGCGTGACTAAACGGATTAACGCCAGCATTCAAGCTGGCGTTACTCTTTTGGCGGTTTATAAAAAGTTCAATTAAGCCTAACAGGCTGACGCCATTCGCAAAAAATTCAGCTAAGCTTAACTCAAGTGCAATCAAACTGTGAGTAAGACGATGCGAATTTTCTCACTGCTTACGCTTATTTGTGCTCTCTGCTCCTTTGATGTTTTGGCCAACCCATATCATTATGGCCCATTCAATCTCTATGCTCAGGCACCTCTTGCCAGCCATTCACTCACCCCACAACTGCGGGATGGCTACTCGCTGCCGTTAGATAGCTTACAACTGTATGGCGGATTTTCCGCAGCCAGTATCTGGAGCGACAGTCCAAGTTATCAAGGGGATTTCTATCAAAACCAATTTGCGATTGGCCTAAAATGGCAATTTGCACCGCGTTGGCAAAGCGAATTGAACTACCGAGACAGCCAAGCGTGGGATAATCAGTTAGATTCGCTGACAATGGGCTTTCACAACCTGTTTGGTCTAGATCAAAATGGGCGTGATAGTGTGGCAAAGCACCGTTTTCATATTGCGATCCCCGAACATAATATCCAATGGGATGGTTTTGCCGGCAGCACTCTCAGCCGTGCGGTTACACTCTACACTCAATATCAGCTACATAGCTCTGCACAACACGGGCTCTCTATCGGTGCCAGCTTATATTACCATCAACGTGGGCTACTGCGCTTCAGCCGCTTTGAGCAAGCATTACAACTCAATTACACCTACCAATATGACTTACATCGAATCTATGTCATGTTGGGGATGGTACATCATGATAGTGCAACCGGCACTTTGCCACTAAAATCCCTTTCCCTCAGCAGCGCCATCGGCTATGAATACCAACTGCATCCCAAGCACCATCTATTTACGTCGTTTCATTTTTACCAAGGTAGCGTCGAAAGTCCTGCTGCACTTGAAAAACCAGCCACTGAATACGTGCTCGGTTATCGCTATCTGCTGCCCAGTAGCGCCATTGAGTTAGCGTTCACCGAAAACGTATTTAGTATGGATAATAGCGCAGATATTGCGCTGCATATCACCTACCGCTATCGGATATAAGTTACCGCAGATTCAATGTGTTGAGTTATGGTATCGACATTCAAACTCAGCCACATTTTTTACACTGGATAGACCAATCATTTGTCGATTGTGCCCTATAATGACCGCTGTTTCATTTAAATAGCGATAACCATGTTTCTGAGCGCATACCATTCAAGTCAACAACAGCAATTTCAATTTACTCGCCAGCAAGCGAGCCACTTTGCCAAGCTGGTGGCGGGCGATTTTAACCCGATCCATGATGAAGACAACAAGCGCTTCTGCGTTCCGGGTGACTTGCTATTTGCAGTATTACTGCAAAAACAAGGAATTAGCCACAAAATGCGCTTTGATTTCTCAGGTATGGTCAGCGATGGCGTTGCACTGCATATTGAAAATAAATGTCAGCGTGAAAGTGCGGTAGTTGATGCTAACGGCAAAGAGTACCTACATATGTCGTGTGAAGGTGAGGTTAACCATAACTCAGACTTTATTGAACACGTGGTCACCAGCTATGTGCAGTTTTCCGGGATGAACTTCCCACATATTATGGTCCCACTGATGGAAGCGCAGCAAATGATGATCAACTGTCAGCGCCCATTAGTGATTTATGAATCAATGGAAGTCGAGTTTAACCGCCTCGACCTCACCCACCCGGAGGTTGAATTTGCTGGGGCAACATTTGATGTTGATGGTAAACGCGGCTTAGTCACCCTCAACTTCGTATTCAAAGATCAAGGCCAAGTGGTCGGCAAAGGGCTAAAACGTATGGTCGCCAGCGGATTAAAACCGTACAACCAGGCTGACATCGATGATCTGGTCAATCGTTTCAATGAGCGCAAACAAGCCTTTCTGCGCCAACTTGAACAAGCAGCTTAAGTACCACCTCTTCAATAACCCGCCAAGTGCGGGTTATATTTTCTCAATTCTCTGTATCGCTGATCATAGCCAACGTCGCACACGCTGAGTGTAATTGAGATAAACTTCACCAAATTTAGCGTGTAAAATCCGCTCCTCTGGCTCAATTTGGTAGTGATTCATATACATCACAAAACCTGCACTGATCACTAAACTAAGCGCATTTTGTTGCCAATAAGCCAAGCCAAATAACAGCAGTAACAACGCGAGATACATCGGGTTACGGCTTAAGGCAAATACACCACTATCCACCACCGTGACCGTGAGATCGGGCGCTAATGGATTGACGGTGGTTTTATAGCGCCGAAATTCCATGATCCCCGCCAGACCTAAAAATCCCGCCATACACAAGCACAATGCCATGATCACATTAGGGAACGGCAATGCGAGAGTCAGTGAACTAAACCAACGTGCGCTGAGATGGATTAAGCTTAACGCCACTAAAAATACCGCAACCGGTGGCACTTTTAACTGCAAGTTTCTCATCTTGCTTTCTCGCTCTGATAAAAAGCCCTGCTCAACTGGGCTAATGGCTTACAGTAACTGCAGCAACGCTTGCAACGGATGCTTAGGTTTGAGTTGCTCAAAGCGTTTCACCTGACTGCGACAAGAATAGCCAGTGACCAAACAACGCTCTTTGGGTAATGCTGATAATGCCGGTTGCCAGCTCAACTGGTAAATATCACGCGACATGGCCAGCTTATCAGCCTCATGGCCGAAAGTACCGGCCATGCCACAACAACCGACCGAAACCACCTGTAGTGCTGCATTAAAGTGACGAAAAATCGTCACCCATTCTTGCTCAGCCTTAGGCAGCTTGGTTTTTTCAGTACAGTGTGCCAGCAGATACCAAGGCTGCGTGTCACTCGCTTGCAAGGCAAACTCGGCTAAACGAGGAGTGAGCCATTCATGTACGGTGAACACGGCAAAATCACCACGATGTTGCGCCAAAGTTTCTACATATTCATCGCGATAACAGAGCACTAGCGCCGGATCGACCCCAACTAACGGAATATTCAGTGCCGCCACTTGTGCTAAAAAGCTCGCCGTATTACTTGCCGTGGCACGGAACTGGCGTAAAAAACCTTTGATGTGCTGCGCTTTACCATTGGGTTTAAACGGCAGCAATACCGGTTTTTTACCCAATTTGAGCAGCAGAGCCACAAAATCTTCCACCACCTCGGCGTCGTAATAGCTAGTAAACGGATCTTGCACAATCAACACGTGTTGATCGCGTTCAGCTTGAGAGAGTGCCGCCAACCGCTGCATATCAAACAACACCACCGGATGACGACGCAACCGCTGTGCCAAAGTGGGCACCGACAAATACGGCGTATCCACATAGCCTACTGTTTTTGCGGTTAATTTCTGCACGGTCGAGCGAGCTAAAATGCCATTCACCAGTTGGGGCGCTTTGGCCATCACTGGCAGTAAGGATTCGATGTTGGCCACCAAATAATCTTTCACCGGACGTGGGTAACGCGTGTGGTAAAGATTCAAAAAGCGCGCGCGAAAACTCGGGACATCAACCTTGATCGGACACTGACTAGCGCAAGCTTTACAGGCCAAACAACCATTCATCGCCTCGTATACTTCATGAGAAAAATCATACTGCTTATCTTTGGTCAGCGCGTGACGGACTCGATCAAGCAGCGACTTAATGGTTGGTGATGATTCCAGTGTCGCTTGCTCAAGATCAAGAATATCCACGCCCTGCTCGCTCAATTGCCGTAACCATTCACGCACTAGACTCGCGCGCCCTTTCGGTGAATGGCGACGATCAGCCGTGACTTTCATGGAGGGGCACATCGGTGAGCTGGTTTCGTAGTTAAAACATAAACCGTTACCGTTACACTCCACTGCAGCTTTAAAGCTGTCGCGCACTTTGACATCTATTTGCCGATCGTAAAAACCGCGTTTAGTATCAGAGACTTTCACCAGCTCAAAGGGGGTATCCAGCGGTGTGCAAATTTTGCCCGGATTCATCTTATTATGCGGATCAAACGCCGCTTTCACTCGCCGCAATTCGGTAAACAGCTCTTCACCAAAAAATTCTGGACCGTATTCCGAGCGATAACCTTTGCCGTGCTCTCCCCACATCAAACCGCCATATTTGGCGACCAGTTTAACCACTTGATCGGAGATTTCAGCCATCAACAGCTCTTGCTTGGGATCACATAAATCAAGTGCCGGCCGCACATGCAGCACCCCAGCATCCACATGACCAAACATGCCATAAGCCAACTGCTTCGAATCGAGCAGCGCGCGAAATTCAGCAATAAAATCTGCTAAGTGTTCCGGCGGAACACAAGTATCTTCAGTGAAAGCCACCGGTTTTGCTCGCCCTTTAGCTGCCCCAAGTAAACCGACGGCTTTTTTGCGCATGGTATAAATTCGGTTGATGCTGGCCAAATCACGGCACACTTGATAGCCGATGATCCCAGCTTGCTGATCCGCCATCATCTGCTCAAGTTGTGTGGTCAGTTGAGCGACTTGTTGATCGATCTCAGTATGATCTTGCCCAGCATATTCCACGATATTAATGCCTTGCATCTCTTTACCCGGCACATCACTCAACAGCTCTTTGACGCTATGCCAAACAATATCTTGCTTGGCCAAATTGAGCACTTTGGAGTCGAGCGTTTCCACCGACAGCGCTTTGGCTTGTACCATCAAAGGGGCATTGCGCAGCGCAGAATCAAAACTGTCGTATTTGACATTGACTAAGGTGCGCGCTTGCGGAATCGGGGTTAAATTGAGTGTGGCTTCAGTAATAAACGCCAGTGAGCCTTCTGCGCCACACAATACACGGGTAATATCAAAGCGATCTTGCGCCTCATCAAATGCATTGCTTAAATCGTAACCGGTTAAAAAACGGTTTAAGCGCGGAAACTTAGCTACAATTTGTGCACGCTTACTACGGCAGACTTGCTCTGTCACTTGCAAAGCTTGCGCAGCAAAACTGTGCGGCTCTGGAAGACCTTGTGTAAGATCCGTTTCAAGCAGTGAGCCATCAGCCAATACCGCTTGCAAAGACAGAACATGATCCGAGGTTTTGCCATATTGCAATGAACCTTGCCCAGAAGCATCGGTATTGATCATGCCACCTAAGGTCGCGCGGTTACTGGTTGATAAATCTGGGGAAAAGAACAATCCGTGACCACGTACCGCATCATTAAGCTGATCTTTGATCACCCCCGCTTGCACGCGCACCCAGCCTTGCTGTGGATTGATTTCCAAAATGCGATTCATATGACGCGATAAATCCACCACCACCCCTTTAGTCAACGATTGACCATTGGTGCCAGTACCACCACCGCGAGGGGAAAACGTCACACGCTCAAATTCAGGTTTTGCATTGAGCTTACCGATCAGTACCACATCTGCCGTCGATTGCGGATACACCACTGCTTGAGGCAATTGCTGATAAACACTATTATCAGTCGCCACCGCAAGACGGCTAGAGTATTGGGTTTCAATGTCGCCGTTAAATCCCGCGAGCTTTAACTGATCTAAAAAGGTTAAAACCACCGGGTCAACGTCGGATTGGTGATGAAGTCTTGGTAACATTTGCTTCCTGCCCCCTACTACGCTGATCCTATCAGCTTTGGGTATTGTTAGATTTTAAAGAATAATCTTTGAGTTGAGTCACTTTACAACATTTAAAAGGGTGATCAAATCAGAATCTGAATGCCAGAATGCGCTGCAACAGAATTTTTTCAACTTTATGTATTGCTTACCTATTCTGTTATTTATCTCTCTAGAACTGTATGGAAAAAAACGATGAAAAAAAATCACATAGTCACCACCGAAGATATTTTACTTATGCTGTGCCAATCGGTTTCTACGGTTCTCACTTCCGCGACGCATTCACCGGTTCACTATTCTGCGATGGTACAAAAAATTAATAAAACCTCGCTAAAACCGGATTTTGGCTGTTTTGTCCTATTCGATGGTGGATTCACTGGATTAGTGGTGATCAACTTTGCCGCCAAAGCTGCACTTGAGATTTACACCAATTACATGCGCAATATGGGCATGCCAGAAGAAGAATTGGCCATTTTACACACCTCAGATGAGGTTGGAGATGTGTTAGGTGAGCTGATGAATCAGTTGGTGGGCGATTTTACCAATAAAGTGCGCAAACAACTGCAAACCAACATCACCCAAAACCAACCGAAAATGCTGTCACTTAACAAACAGGTTGTGCTGTCGGTTGATACCAATTTAGACCGTCCACAAGCACGCCGAGTGACCTTTTCTACCGCCAATAACAATATTTTCTACCTAGAATTGGCGATGGATAAAACTGAGTTTATTCAACTCGAAGAATTTGATGTGCAAGAGGATGAAAGTCCAGACGATATTTTACAAGCCGCTCAGCAACAACTATCATCGGTTGCCGCGCCTTCTGCAACTGAAGCAAGCGCTGAAGATTTACTCGCCCAGCTCGGGCTTTAACTTTACTCTTCACTTATAATCCATTGCTAATCAGAGCCATCTTGCAACAGATGGCCTCTTCCCTTTTCCTTGGCGGCCAAAAAGGCTAGAATGTCGGACTTTTCTTTCGCTGTACCGAATCTGCTTTACTGATCAATGGATAAACAAAAAGCCCTTAAAAAAATCGCTAAATGCCTTGAGTTAGGCAATTCTGCCAACGTCAATGAAGCCGCGAATGCAATCAAAATGGCGCATAATTTGATGCTCAAGTACGGTCTTGATAAAGACGATATTGAGTTCATCAAAATGGGGAAAACCCAGTCAAGCCATTTGCTGCCCGCCGCCATATCCTCAGGTATTTTGCGGGTGATCCGCGGAATTAATACTCGTTTTGGCGTAGAAGCGGTATTGCTTAATCACAAGGGGTTAAAACGCGTTGAGTTTATTGGCGAAGCGGATCGCGCCATCTTTGCGGCATTCGCATTTGATATTATTTATCGTGAAATGAATGAGCACACGGGCCAATTTCGCAACAGCTTTGCCGGCAGCGGCACTTCTTCCCTCGAGGTCACTCGGCGCGTCAACTCTTTTGTTTCCGGTTGGATTGAAGGTGCGTTAGAAAAATTACCGATCATCACTCCAGATGATGATTCAATGAACAAAATCAATAGCTACATTGATAAAGAATTCGAAAATATTGACCGTGAAACCTTCAAACAACAATTAAGAGAAGCGATGAAAAATCTCACCGCAGACTACGAGACTGGCCTTAAAAAAGGGCGCCGTGTATCAGTCAATCGGCCGATCCACGGAGCACAAGCGCCGAAGCAGTTGAGATAATGCTGGGTTAAGCACGGCAAAAATGCATCGGCGAGCCACACAACGCTAGCGGATTGTTGGCTAAACTTTTTATCTTGTTAAGGAAAAAAAGACCATGAGTTTACGCCGTTTATGGTTGTGTTTGCTCTTATCATGCCCACTGGCCGCCAACGAACTGAGCGAACTGCTCTCGCTTGCCAACGCGCAAAACCCACAGGCGCAATACCAACTCGCCCTAGCTTACCAAACGGGCAGCTCGGTAACACAAAATCAACATGAGGCATTTTATTGGTTTTTACAAGCCGCCGAGCAACAGCATCCTGCAGCAATGGCACAAGTGGCCAATAGTTATATGACTGGGCAAGGGGTTGAACCCGATGCACTGCAAACTCAATACTGGCTCACTCAATTAGCCCTTAGCGGCAATATTCGCGCTACCACCACCTTAGCCGCATGGTACCAACAGCAGACAGCCCCCATCTCGACATTCGACTTAGCCGAGATTTGGTATCGAGTGCATGCCAAGCAAGATCCTCAAGCCGAGCAAGGTTATGCGGATTTACTCGAACAAAAATTCAATCAGCAGCGTGAAAAACAGCTCAATAGCATAGCGCAGTTCGACCAATTAATAGATCAAGACCTCAGCTTACCAGCGACAACGCACGAGCCCACCAGCCAGCAAGATACTCAAACCGATTGGTGGCCGTTCACGCTCAGCATATTATCACTGTTAATGATGGCATTGATCATTGTGCTACGCCGCCATTGGCCACCACGACACCGTCGACTTGCAGCGCCTGACCGTGAATTACATACTCAACTCCAAGCACAGCAATTGACGATAAAACGCCAAAAACAACAATTGGATCAGTTACTTCAAACTTGTCAACGCCTGCAACAGCAATCCTACAATGCTGATCAGCAAAAGATGGTAATGGCATTGGCACAGATGGGCTTTGAACCGACTCAGTCACTTGATATTAAATCGGTTAAACTGCGCTATAAGCAGTTATCAAAAATTTACCATCCCGATCTAGGCGGCAGTGAACAAGAGATGAAACGGCTTAATGGCGCCGTAAAAATGGTTATCGATTCGCTACATCATCCACAAATCAAACAAACTGAGTGATGCTCACCACTGTTCAGTCAGATCTTGCGCTGTGCGATCGGTCGCTTCCCATCACAAATCACTCACTTTTTTTGCCCACTCATGCGATAATTTGCGCAAAATTTACGCCTGATTTTGCTGGGAGAATAGACCATGTATAGCGTAATAGGCACCTGTGATTGGTGCAAACAGGCAAAACCACTGATAAAACATCAATACCTCGATGGCAAGGCTCATTATTCCTGTGCCAGTTGTAATGAGTTGGCTCGTTTGGATGTTCGGCAATTTAACTTAGCTGAAATGGCATTGCGAAACACACAGCAAGCTATACGCTAATCCCTCTCTGGCTTGAATGAGAAAAAGCACCTTAGTGTGCTTTTTCTGTTTTATTACCAACCCTCACTGATTTAACTCACGTGCTGCCGCTCACAAAACTCAACCATGCCGAATATCTTGCTTGAACGAACACAAAATTAATAATCAAATAAAATCAATTAGATAAAATTGCACATAGCATCCACAATCGACAGTTGTGTTTTTTTTACCCAAAAATAAGTTGCAAAATCAGCCAACCAATAATACTGTTATTATATACAGCATGGATAAAGAAACAGCATTATGTGGCACTCTGACTTCAAACCTTTTAGCAGACATGTATCGCGCACTCGGCATCGCTTACCCACGACTCATGAGTCAAATAATATCGCTCACTTTATGCGCCAACTCGCTCGTTTATCTGAGCGAGCACAGTGGATCCTGTATACGGCGCAATGCCAACGGCCCAGCACTCAATCATTGAGTACCCATCACATTGACTGCGGCAAAGTGATCCACCTTAAAGCATCAAAATCTCACTCTGAAGCTGAGATTGTCGCGCAAGCCATTGCTTGCCGTACCGCCAGTGCGATTGTGGCCTCCAGCGCGATAGACCAAGAGACTCAGCAGCAGCTGCAACATTTTGCCCAACAGAATGACTGTGCGCTGTTTTTCATCAAGCAAGCCCCACTCGCTCTGCATTGAGCGTGGTAGGAATGGGTTATAACAATTTAAGCAAACGTTTGCTTTTTATCTGGCGACAGAAATTAGTTCTGGTATTATGCGCTCAACAGGTGATTTTCCACCACGGTCAATCACAAAAATGATGTTTGAATCCAGATAGGAATGTCTCAATGAGCCTTGCAGATCAAGTCCTTGCCGTCAATGACGACCTCCCAATTCGTACTCATCAACCGGTTCACAGCGGCAAAGTCCGTTCTGTGTATTGGTTGACCGAGCAAGATAGCCGCCGCCTAATCAAAGAAAAAGGTTATCCGGTGACCGCAGACGCTCCCTTAGCCATCATGGTGATCAGTGATCGTATTTCGGCATTCGATTGTATTTGGCACGCAGAAGGGGGGGTACAGGGTGTGCCGGGCAAAGGAGCGGCATTAAATGCCATTTCCAATCACTGGTTCAAACTGTTTCAACAGCACGGATTGGCAGATAGCCATATTTTAGATATTCCGCATCCATTGGTATGGATTGTGCAAAAAGCACGCCCAATCAAAATTGAAGCCATTTGCCGCCAATATATTACCGGGTCGATGTGGCGTGCTTATAGTAAAGGCGAACGCGAGTTTTGCGGGATCACGCTACCTGAAGGACTCGCAAAAGACCGTCCATTACCAGAGCTGCTATTGACTCCATCAACCAAAGGTATTTTGCGTGGTATTCCCGGCGTACCTGAAGCCGATGATGTCAATATTTCGCGCCAAGACATTGCAGAAAACTACGCTGCATTTAACTTTAACCAACCACAAGATATTGATCATTATGAAATTTTGCTCAAACAAGGTTTCTCGGTGATCCGTGAAGCGCTAAGCGCTGTTGGGCAAATTTTTGTCGATACCAAATTTGAATTTGGTTACGTGACCGATGCTCAAGGGCAGCAAAAACTGATCTATATGGATGAAGTAGGGACGCCTGACTCATCGCGAATTTGGGACGCTGAGCAATATCAACAAGGTAAAATTGTCGAAAACTCCAAAGAAGGGTTCCGCCAGTTCCTGCTCAACTATTTCCCTGATCCAGACATTTTGCTCAATAAAGAGCGGATGCCGGAACGTGAAGCTTTAGCGCGTGATAATGCACTGCCTCTACAAGCGCTATTAGATATTTCACGCACCTATCTTGGGATCGCAGAAAAAATCACCGGTAAGCCAATTACGCTCAGCACTCAACCAAAACAAGAGATCATCGACATTTTGGATAAAGAGTACGGTTTGATCGAACACTAAATAACATAATGCACAAAGGGGCATGAATGCCCCTTTGCTTGCTCACCCTCTCACAATTAACTGGCTAATTTCATTTACCATTTAATTAACAATTCATCTTGATTGGTGGCTTCAATACAGGCCGCACTTTTGGATTGAATCATAGTTAACTGCTGCTCATCGAGAGCATAAGGCATTACTAACGTCAGCTCTTCAATCCCTTGCTGTTTGGCTAATTTAACCAAAGTGATCACATTTGATTCATCACTGCGTCGGGTAGAGAGCTGCTTTAACGCAATATCCCATAGCCGATCTTGAGGACTTTGCGGCTCAAGGCCATGATCTTGCCCCATCGTTTTTGACCAATCGCGGCCAAACACCGAGGCCAATAAGCTAATTGCTTCAGCAAAAGTCCATTTTTGGCTGCATGACACCCCTAAGAAGGCGGTATAATCAAACACAGCGCTGATCCTTGCCTTTTCCATTCTGTTCTCCGACACAATTGGCAACCCAACACACTATTAACTAATCTTTTTTATATAGCAATACGATATATAAAAAAGGTCTTTTATACTTTAAAAACAAATTAAAAGGCTATATAAAAACCAAATTAATAACACTAGAGATACATATTTTATATGATATGTGCTTAGTTGATTAATATTTCCATACTCAAATGAAATCTTTTCCCCAGAAAGCAATAATCCATGTTCATCATATTATCGCTAAACGATTGATGAATAATTGAACCATAAATATGGCAAATTATGTACTCGTGCACAGAAGCATAATAATCAAAAACAGCCATCCGATTGTCCACTTACAATTCAGCTCGCAAATCGGTATTCTTTTGCGGTCTCTGCTACCCTATCAACAGGTCGACTATGAATAACGATAAACGTCCACTCTATATCCCCTATGCTGGCCCAGCTCTGCTCAGTACTCCGTTGCTTAACAAAGGCAGCGCTTTTAGCGCAGAAGAACGTGCTTCATTTAACCTCGAGGGCTTATTGCCCGAAGCCACCGAAACCATCCAAGAACAAGTGGTGCGCGCTTATCAGCAGTATCGTGGCTTTGAAAGCGATATGGATAAACATATTTACTTGCGCAATATTCAAGACACCAACGAAACCCTATTCTATCGCCTGGTACAAAACCATATTTCAGAAATGATGCCGATCATCTATACCCCTACTGTCGGCGCAGCGTGTGAAAATTTTTCTAATATTTATCGCCGTGGTCGTGGGCTATTTATCTCTTATGCGAATCGTGATCGCATCGATGACCTACTCAATAATGCTGCCAACCATAATGTCAAAGTGATTGTGGTTACCGATGGTGAACGCATCCTTGGCCTTGGTGACCAAGGCATAGGCGGGATGGGGATTCCGATTGGTAAGCTGTCGTTATACACCGCCTGTGGTGGAATTAGTCCCGCTTACACTTTGCCAGTGGTGTTAGATGCCGGAACCAATAATCCACAGCGTCTGGCGGATCCAATGTACATGGGCTGGCGTCATCCGCGGATCACAGGGCCAGACTACGACCAGTTTGTTGATGAGTTTATCCAGGCGGTGCAGCGTCGCTGGCCTGATGCTTTAATTCAATTTGAAGATTTCGCCCAGAAAAATGCCATGCCACTGCTTGAGCGTTATAAAAATCGCGTGTGCTGTTTTAACGATGATATTCAAGGTACCGCGGCGGTAACGGTCGGCTCTTTATTAGCGGCTTGTCAAGCCGCTGGAAGTCAACTCTCGCAGCAGCGGATCACCTTTTTAGGTGCTGGCTCTGCCGGTTGTGGGATTGCCGAAGCGATCATTGCGCAAATGGTCTCGGAAGGCATCAGCGATCAACAAGCACGTTCACAAGTGTATATGGTCGACCGCTGGGGACTACTCGAAGAAGGTATGCCCAATCTGCTCGATTTCCAACAGCGTTTGGTCCAGAAAAAAGCCAGCACCCAACATTGGAGTACCGAACAAAGTGGCTACTCACTGCATGATGTGATCCGCAATGCCAAACCGACCGTATTGATCGGCGTTTCTGGCGCACCGGGGCTATTTAGTGAAGAGATCATCAAAGAGATGCATCAGCACTGCCCACGACCGATTATCTTTCCACTGTCGAACCCAACCAGTCGAGTCGAAGCGCTGCCAAGCGATATCATTCGCTGGACCAATGGTGAGGCTTTAGTCGCCACGGGGAGCCCATTTGATCCCGTATTACACGACGGTAAAACCTACCCCATTGTACAATGCAACAATAGCTATATTTTTCCAGGCATCGGCCTTGGGGTGTTAGCGGCCAATGCACGCCGAGTTACCGATGAAATGCTGATGGAATCCAGTCGAGCGTTAGCCAGCAGCTCGCCGATGGCGATCTATGGCCATGGGCCATTATTACCGCCGTTGGAATCGATCCATTCTGTATCGAAAAAAATTGCTTTCGCGGTAGCCAAAAAAGCCATAGAGCAAGGTATGGCACCAGAAATTACCGACGAAGCGCTAGAGGCATCCATTGAGCAGCACTTCTGGCAACCGGCTTATCGCCGTTATAAGCGCACGGCCTTCTAAGCGAAACCGAACAGCCCCGAGTAACAGGGGCTGTAACAACCATCCAATAAGTGGAAACCATGCAACTTTTTGATTTTTTATCGCCCGCCGGCCAAATTCTGCTGCCTTACTTGAATGAAATTGCCACAGCACTGATCGCTTGTGGGTTAGTCATGTTTGGCGGTGAGATGAATGCATTTTTGCGTCAAACATTGCGCAATCAACATTTTCTGGTACGAACCCTAGCATTTATCTTTATTAACGCGTTTGGATACGGTTTAATCATCATCAAAGCAACCCCTTACCTTGCGCAACTCTTCGCGCAGTTGGATTCAGGTATCATGCTGACTGTTATCGTAAGCTGTTTTATTGTGATAGGCCTATGGGCACAAAGAAACCGTCAAATCTAACTCTACGCCGAATCAGCGTGGCTATCGCGACACCATTGTGCCATTTACCTTGGCGTAAAATAAGCAATACCCTGCTATTGGTGTTGAGCTTGGTGTTGGTTAGCTTATTGGCGATTGATCGTTGGGTTACTTGGCAGACGCAAAGTAACATCATTAACGACACACAAAGCGCACCGTCTTTTCAAGTCGCGGTGGTGCTGGGTACCAGTAAATACATAGGTAGAACACTCAACGAGTACTACATCCACCGGATTGATGCCGCGATCGAGCTTTACCAACAAGGTAAAGTTAGCAATTTCTTGCTCAGTGGCGACAATGCGCATCGCTCATACAACGAACCTTGGACCATGAAACGCGACTTACTGCGAGCAGGGATCCCCAATGAGCATATTTCTCTCGATTATGCCGGTTTTCGTACCTTAGATTCGATAGTCCGCGCTAAAGCGATTTTTGATACCGACAATTTTTTGATCATTACCCAGCGTTTTCATTGTGAACGAGCCCTGTTTATTGCTCACTTTCAAAATATCCAAGCATCCTGCCTCGCGGTCCCTGGACCGAGCAGCCATTCCGGCTTCAAAGTGCGTTTACGTGAAGTGTTTGCGCGCGCTTACGCAGTGTTTGATCTCTTTGTGCTCAATACCCAACCGAAGTTTCTTGGCCCTAAAGAGCCTATCATTATTGAACAAAGTGAAGTCACAGCAAGCGAAAGCCCGCCATCAAATCCATAGTTGTCAGCGACGCTAACCAATTTGCTCGGTAAACCACTTTTCTTCACTCACCACATTCCCTACAATCAAAAGCGATTCTTATCATTCGCTTATGTTTTATCACTAGAACAAGCAATGAGCCAATGCCCTTTCGTCCTTATTGGAGTGCTCCATGAGTAACGTGAAACACAGCAAACTGCTAATTTTGGGCTCTGGCCCTGCTGGGTATACTGCCGCGGTTTACGCAGCGCGCGCTAACTTAAAACCGGTGCTGATCACCGGTATGCAACAAGGTGGTCAATTGACCACTACGACCGAAGTCGAAAACTGGCCCGGTGATGCCGAGGGTTTAACCGGACCCGGTCTGATGGAACGAATGCAAGAGCATGCACAGCGTTTTGAAACAGAGATCGTGTTTGATCATATTCAATCGGTCGATCTCTCTACCCGCCCATTTCGTTTAACTGGCGATAGCCAAACCTACAGTTGTGATGCGCTGATCATCTCAACTGGCGCATCGGCGAAATATCTTGGTTTGGACTCGGAAGAAGCGTTCAAAGGCCGCGGGGTTTCAGCTTGCGCCACCTGTGATGGTTTCTTTTACCGCAATCAAAAAGTAGCGGTGGTGGGCGGTGGCAATACCGCGGTTGAAGAGGCGCTTTACCTGTCTAACATCGCCGCCGAAGTCCATTTGATCCACCGCCGTGATAGTTTCCGCAGCGAGAAAATCCTGATTGATCGTCTGATGGAAAAAGTCGCCAACGGCAATATTGTGCTGCACACCCATCGCACGTTAGAGGAAGTGCTCGGTGATGAGATGGGTGTTACAGGGGTGCGTCTGAAAGATACTCAATCCGATGCCACTGAAGATTTGGCTGTTATGGGGGTCTTCATTGCCATCGGCCATCAACCCAACTCGCAAATTTTTGCCGATCAACTTGAGATGAATAACGGTTACATTGTGGTGCAATCCGGTCTAAATGGTAATGCCACCCAAACCAGTATTGAAGGTGTGTTTGCCGCCGGTGATGTGATGGATCATAACTATCGCCAAGCAATCACTTCCGCTGGTACCGGTTGTATGGCAGCCTTGGATGCCGAGCGTTATCTAGACAGCCAAGCCAAATAACCAACCGTTCACGTTAGGCTGGTTTTTATTTCCCCAAGCCCGCTAGGTATTACCGGCGGGCTTTTCTTTGTATACTGGCGCCCATTACAATTATTATGCTCATAAAGTCTTGCCAATGGATAACCAAAAACAGCGCAGTTTAAATCTGTGGCTCAAACAGCAAAGTCAACGCGCTAAACGGTGGCTTGCCATCGCCATAGGATTGGGAGTGTTATCAAGCCTATTTCTAGTGGCACAAGCGGCGTTGCTTGCCTCGATCTTGCATCAGCTGATCATTGAACAAATCGATAAACAGTTGCTGATCCCACACTTTTTCGGCTTAACACTGCTGATTGCACTGCGTGCCCTCTGCGCTTGGGGACGTGAAATCGCTGGCTTTCGCTGCGGTGAAGAGATCCGTCGTTATATCCGTCAATTAATTCTCGATAAGCTGCGGGAACTGGGGCCGGCTTATATTAAAGGCAAGCCAGCGGGCGCGTGGGCAAGCTTGCTATTAGAGCAAGTCGAAGAGTTACACGACTTCTTTGCGCGTTACCTACCACAAATGGCGCTGGCCGTGCTAGTACCGTTGGTGATCTTGGTGGTCGTGCTTCCGGTCAATTGGGCGCCTGGATTGATTTTCCTGATCACGGCACCGTTAGTGCCGCTGTTTATGGCCTTAGTCGGCATCAAAGCGGCAGAAGCGAGCCGTAAAAACTTTAAAGCACTACAACGCTTATCAGGCCATTTTTACGATCGTCTACAAGCGCTCACCACGATCCGCCTGTTTGATCGCGCTGGTGCAGAAACCGAGCAAATGCGAGCTGCATCGGAAGTGTTTCGTCACCGCACCATGGATGTATTGCGTATCGCGTTTCTCTCCTCGGCGGTACTGGAGTTTTTTACCTCAATCTCGATTGCGCTAACTGCGGTTTATTTCGGCTTTAGTTATATTGGAGAGCTGAATTTTGGCTACTACGGTGCCAGCGTAACCCTGTTTGCCGGACTGTTTGTGCTGATTTTAGCGCCGGAGTTTTATCAGCCACTGCGTGATCTCGGCACTTATTACCACGCTAAGCAGCTAGCGGTCGGAGCGGCAGAATCGATTGTCGATTTTCTCGACACTGAGGCCGCAGCACTGCACAGTGGCCAGCAAACGCTCGCGGCCGAGCAAGCGATTGAAATCGTCGCCGATCAACTGATCGTACTCAGCCCGCAAGGTCAACGTTTAGCCGGACCACTCTCTTTTACCCTACAAGCGGGCCAAACCAGCGCCTTGGTAGGGCCAAGTGGCGCAGGCAAAACCAGTTTAATCAATACCATTTTGGGCTTTATGCCCTACCAAGGTAGCTTAACCATCAACGGTATTGAACTGCGTGAATTAGATCATGCACAGTGGCGACAAACCATCAGTTGGGTCGGCCAAAATCCGCTACTACTGCACGGCAGCATTCGTGACAATGTCACACTCGGTAAGCAGGAGATCACTGAACAACAACTGAATCAAGCGCTGCAATCCGCTTACGCGACCGAGTTTGTGGCACAGCATGGTTTAGACTATCCCATCAGTGATCGCTCACAAGGTCTATCAGTAGGTCAAGCCCAGCGTTTGGCTTTAGCGCGTGCCATGTTACAAAATGGCTGCTTCTGGCTACTCGATGAGCCAACCGCTAGCTTAGATGCTCGTAGCGAGCAATATGTGATGCGTGGACTGAAGCGCAGTATTCAACAGCACACCGCTTTATTGGTGACTCACCAGTTACAGCCACTGCATACGGTCGAGCAAATTTTAGTGATGGAACATGGCCTACTGGTGCAAACCGGTCATTTTGATCAATTAAGCCAACAAACCGGCTTATTTGCCACTCTGCTCGCAGCCAACCAAGCACAACAAATCGCGGCGCAAGGGGATCTCGATGCGTGAATTGCTACCTTACCTAAAATTGTATAAAAAACATGCTTTCAGCTTAACCCTTGGTATGCTACTCGCACTGCTCACCCTACTCGCTTCGATTGGCTTGTTGATCCTGTCCGGCTGGTTTTTATCGGCAGCCTCCGTCGCAGGGTTAAGTATTGCCAGAGAAACCTTTAACTACATGTTACCCGGTGCCTTTGTGCGCGGCTTTGCCATGGGGCGTACCGCAGGCCGTTGGGGAGAGCGTGTGGTTAGCCACAACGCGACCTTCAAACTGCTGACCGATTTACGGGTATTTTTCTTTGCCAAGCTTACCCCACTGATCCCTGGGCGCTTAAGTGCAGTACGCGATGCCGATATGCTGAATCGCATCGTGGCCGATGTTGATGCCATGGATCATGTTTATCTACGTTTAATCAGCCCGGTCACCGTCGCGGTATTGGGGATTGGTGCGCTCACCAGTCTTATTGCTTGGTTTGATCGTGAACTCGGCATCACGCTAGGCGCGCTGCTGTTAGTGATCATCCTGGTATGGCCAACGCTGTTCTACCACTTAGGCAATCGCAACGGCCAGCAGCTCACTCAGCATAAAGCCGAACTGCGTATCCGTACGCTCGATTGGTTGCAAGGGTATAGTGAATTAACTATTTTTGGTGCAGAAGCTCACTATCGCCAAGCGATCTTACGCATTCAAGATAAACTGCTACTCAATCAATCGATGAATGCAAAAATTTCAGGATTAGCTCAATCACTACTGCTACTGGCGAATGGCTGGACATTAGTACTCATGCTGTGGCTAGCCGCCGATGGGGTGGGTGGACGCGCGCCCGATCCACTGATCGCACTAGTCGCGTTTGCCACACTAGCCAGCGTAGAATTACTGATGCCAATGGCAATGGCATTCCAACATTTAGGCCAAACCATGACTTCGGCTCGTCGGCTGAATGAAATTATTCTCGCTAAGCCCGAAGTTGAATTTGCGCCACACTCAGCCGCGCACAATGGACGGTACGATATCGCTTTGCAAAGCGTGAGTTTTGCTTACCAAGCTCAGCAATCCAATACGATCGATAACCTAAGTTTAACCCTGAGCACAGGGCAAAAAGTGGCGATCGTGGGGCAAACTGGCTCGGGTAAATCGACTTTAATTCAGTTAATTTGCCGTTATTGGGATGTAGACTATGGGCAAATTACCATCGGTGGCAGCGATATTCGCCAATGGTCAGAAAGTGACTTGCGCGCGGCGATCAGCGTGGTCAGTCAGCGAGTGGATATTCTCAACGGCACACTGCGGGATAATCTGATCTTAGCCAAACCCAGCGCAAGCGATGAGCAGTTAAGCCAAGTTCTGCAACAAGTAGGATTGGATCAACTGCTAGAAGACACCGCGCTCAATACTTGGCTGGGAGACGGCGGTCGTCAACTCTCGGGTGGTGAAAGACGGCGGATCGGCATTGCTCGCGCTCTACTGCATAATGCGCCGATTTTATTACTCGATGAGCCAACTGAAGGCTTAGACAAACAGACTGAGCAGCAAATCATGCAGCTACTGCAAGCGCATTTTGCCGAGAAAACCGTGCTATTGATCACCCACCGGCTGGTTAATCTTGAGCGGATGGATGCGATTGCGCTCATTGAGCACGGCCAGTTAGTGGAATACGGTCATCACCATGATCTGCTTGCCAAGCAAGGCCGCTACCATCAGTTAACTCAAACCCTGTAACCTTATGAAAAAAATCCCTAAAAGCTTTGATTAATCAGCCTTTAGGGATCCATCATTTTTGCAAGTCATCCGCTAGAGTGATCGATTAGCTTAATGATCGCGTCAATGCGAAATTAAGCATATTGCTCAGCAAACTCACGCATAAAATCAACCAAGGCTTGTACACCTTGCAAGGGCATCGCGTTGTAGATCGAAGCTCGCATGCCTCCCACCACTCGGTGGCCTTTCAACGAGACCAGCCCACGAGCTTGCGCCAATTCCAAGAAAGTACTGTCCAATTCCGGTTTCGCCAGTTGGAAAGGCACATTCATCAACGAACGGTTCGCTGGGTGAATATTATTACGATAAAAATCCGAACTATCGATATAGTCATATAGCAGTGCAGCTTTCGCACGGTTGACTTGCTCAATCGCTCGCACCCCACCTTGCGCTTTCAACCACTGAAACACTAACCCAGAAAGGTACCAAGCAAACGTTGGCGGAGTATTGAACATTGAGTCTTGCTCAGCCAAAATCTTGTAATTAAGCACACCTGGTAGTAAATCACTGGCCAGATCTAACAAATCATCACGCACAATCGCAATACAGATCCCAGCCGGGCCGATATTTTTTTGCGCTCCCGCATAAATGACACCGTACTGCGACACATCGATTTCACGAGACAAAATGGTCGATGACATATCGGCGACAATCGGTTTATCGGTTACCGGTAAATCGTTAATCTCAATCCCATCAATCGTTTCGTTAGGACAAAAATGCACATAAGCAGCCTGCTCAGCAATGCGCCATTCGCTGGCCGGTAACACCGCAACTTTGCCCTCTTTTTCAATTTTGGCATCGAAAACATCCACCGAGCAGTATTTTTTCGCTTCTTTGACCGCACTAGCTGCCCAATAACCCGCATCAATATAGGTTGCAGTCTGCGCCGATCCTAATAAATTGAGCGGTACTGCAGCAAATTGCGCCCGTGCGCCACCTTGGCAAAACAGCACTTTGTAATTGTCTGGAATGTTGAGAAGATCGCGCAAATCGCGCTCTGCCTGTTCGGCAACTTGAATAAATGGCTTACTGCGATGGCTGATCTCCATCACCGAAGTACCGAGGTGATTCCAGTTTACCAACTCCGCTTGTGCCTGCAGCATGACCGCCTTAGGCAAGGCAGCTGGGCCAGCGCTAAAGTTGTAAACCGTATCGGTATTGTGCTCCATGTGTTGTTTGCTCCTGCTAACGAAAAGTGTTGTGATTAATACCACTTTTTCCCGCAGATAAAAAGCGCGAAAAGAGACCTTACGGCCTCTTTTCATCAGCAAACCATCGTTAGCAACAAGCTAGCCTTGCGACATCAACAGCGGCATGATCAGCATCATTAATGGCATGGTTTTTCCGCTTGGGAACACCACGTTACCGTCTTTAATTTCGGCTTCCAACGTATAACCTTGCTCATTTTGAGTCATCATCTCCATCATGACCAATTGATCCACCGCCTGCTGAATGAAAGGAAAACTTTCGGCAAGCTGATGAGAGACAAATGTTTTGCTTTGCCCGGTTAAGGCTGGGATCACCGCTAATGGATCTTGCAGCAGATTTTGTGTACCTTCTGGCACCGCGAGTCGCCAATCAGAGGTGACATGACCACCAGAAATTTTGGCGGTAAATTTATCAATCGCAATAAAAAAACCTTGCTGAAACAACGCATCAACTTGCGGCAGAATTTGTGCAATATCTTGCTCACTCATTTCTGGAGCATTTTGATATAGTTGAGATAGCGCCTTAGTCGCCTCGGTATCGAGATCACCCAGCGTAAAATCTAACCCAATATCCTGCCATTCCCCCTCGCTATATTGCAGCTTAGCAATCTGCATTTGATGGGCGGTCGTAAAACGAGTCAGAGTCTTATCCAACGCAGAAGTAAAATGGTAGGCAAAACCATCCAAATCCAATTCGGTTTGGCCTGCTTGATTGACGCCCAGTTTACCCAGTCTGAAATTCTGCGCACCGAGCCACAAGCCATCACTCTCTTTACCTTGTCCCTCTAGCGTCATTTGGCTCAACACCATTTGGGCTTGATTTTCAAAATCAAACACGACGTTCGGCATGCTGAGTTGGAAGGTAATTTCCCCTAATTTGGTCACTGAGCCAGTCAGTTGCGTCGGCTCAATCATCACACTGACCGGCACTTCGCCTTGGAACATATAATTCCATTGTTCCAAATTGACAGTGTAGTCAGTATTGCCATTTAAATGCGTAGTCGAGTGCATCTGCACCGGAAACTGTGGATATTGTGGCAAGGTTGAGATGGCCGCAATACCGAACAGACCATGTTGTAGTTGACTATCGACCAAAATTTCACTGGGGATCCCTTCGGCTTGTAGCTGCGCAGCCAAGATTGGATCACTAATTTGATAACGGGTTTGCATGTGTGATGAGAGATAACCACGCTGATAACTTACCAATTCCGCGGTGATCGATGAGCTTTCGAAACGGTTAAGGCCATCTTTAATCACTGATTCCCCAATTTGCCCAACCGCAAGCGGCCAGCATAACCCTAGCGCAACAGCCCCACCCACGGCACCGATTATTTTTATTGATTTCATCGTCGTCTATTTCCTTGCGATTGAATCTGTGTAGTTTAGGTGACCAAACACTGACAAGATACAAATAATTGTCAGTATTAGGGCAAACTCCTAGCAAAGTATGAAATAAATCAGAGTATTGAATTGCAACACTGTCGATCAGAAATTCTTCAACTCGGCTCCCATTTCCCTTACGCTATCCCTGCTACAGTAACCATCTAACCCGTGGCCAGAGAATACGTTGTGAATCGGTATGCCCTACTCATTTTAGACAACCATCCACTAAGCGTTGCAAATTGGTGTCAAGAATTGGCGAGCTTTGCTGGAAAATTCAATATCTACAGCAGCGGGTCTGTCGAAGAGGCTGAGCAACAACTTGAGTTTATAGAACAAAGTGAACAAATCGTCGCATTAGTTATCGCTAGCCATCATCCAGAGCTCAATGGGGCTGAGTTTTTGATCCGACTCGATAAAATTGCTCATACCAAATTCGCCCGCAAGGTTCTGATCAGTGGTGACGAGGATATCCAAGCTATTCTCAATGCAGTCAATGAAGGGCGTTTAGATTACTGCCTAACTCAACCGCTACCAGAGCATGCTCTCTACAAAACCGTGGTACAAGAACTCACCTCTTTTGTGCTTGAACACGATAAAGACAATGTTCTCTCTTACAGTGCAGTGCTTGATCAGCAACGCTTATTACGCGCGCATATCGATAATAAAATGCGTAGTTATCGTGAAGGATTCATCTCTGACTACCACCGCCTGTCAGATAATGAATTAGCCGAAAAGGTGATTGGTGCTCTGCATCAAATTTTTGCCGAGCAAGATGATACCCAAGCGTGTCGCAGCTATTCGGCCCAACATCTGCTGACTAAAGAAGGCGAGCCAAACCGCTTTCTGTGGTTTATCACTGAAGGCGAAGTGGCGCTGTATAAGAAAGATGACCTTGGTCAGCAACGTGAAGTGGTACGTCACACCAAAGGCAATATTGTCGGTGGCATGTCATTTGTTACCGGTGAGCCATCATTTTCGACCGCCATCACCTTAACCAAAACCGCAGTGATCAAACTCGACCGCGAGGTGTTTGCCAAAGTAATGCATAACGACACCAGCTTATTGCCACTGTTTACCAACTTATTGCTGCGCCATTTCAATCGTCGTTTACAACGTAGTATCACCACCAAATTGGAGTTACAAAAAACCCTCGACTCACTCGAATCGGCCCATCAGCAATTAATGGAACGCGAAAAGATGGCTATGCTCGGTCAATTAGTCGCGGGGGTGGCTCATGAATTGAACAATCCAGTAGCGGCCATATTACGCGGTACCGAAACCCTCTCGAGCCATATTGGCCATCTGCTCAATGAAGAACAACGTACCCAAATCGAATTGGGGGCAAATTTATTGCGCCAAGCAATGCAAGCGCGCCCCATATCCACCTCACAAGAACGCAGCAAAGCCAAACAGTTGGAAACCATCATTCATCATCGACTACTGGCCAAAAAAATGGTCAAACTGGGTCTCGATGACAATCAAAATTTAATCCAATTCGCCAAAAGCGATCCTGACGCGGCACAAAAACAGCTAGAACAATTAGAAAGCTACCATCTCACGGGTAGTACTTTGCGTTCGATTCAAGTCTGTGCACAGCGTATTGCCGATATGGTCAAAAGCCTGAAAGGCTATGCAAGGCCGGACGATGAAACCTATCGCTTAACCGATATTCATGAAGGGATAGAAGATACTCTGGTCATTTTCGAAAATCGCTTGAAACGACACACGGTAGAAAAAGAATACGCCGCACTACCACTGATTTACTGCTTACCTATCGCGTTACAACAAGTGTGGACCAATCTAATTTCCAATGCGATTGATGCATTTCCTGAACATGGCCGATTACGGATTGAAACCGAGCAACAGCATTATCAAGATCAAGAATACGCCGTGATCCACATTACTGACAACGGATGTGGCATTCCAGCACAACTCACCGAGCAGATTTTTGCCCTCAACTATACCACCAAGCGCGAAGGCAACTTTGGGCTTGGTATTGGTCTGTCGGTATGCCAACAGATCATTCAACAACATCAAGGTTGGATTGAGGTCAAATCTGAGCCCAACCAATACACCAGCATGACCGTGTGGCTCCCTTTAGTCGCACCAAAGTTGGCCAGGAGCAAGCCATGAACAAATATCTGATTTTATGTGTAGATGATGAACGAGAAGTGCTCGACAGCGTGGTGCAAGATCTCGACTGTTTCGAACAGCACTTTATTATTGAAGCAGCACAATCGGTGGCAGAAGCCAAATCGGTGATTGAAGATTATCGAGATGAACAGGTCGCGTTGGCGTTAATTCTGTGTGATCACATTATGCCAGAGCAGACTGGGATCCAATTTTTGATTGAATTAAATCAAGATGTGGATACCGCTAAAACGCGCAAAATGTTACTCACTGGTCAAGCAGGATTGGAAGACACGGTACAAGCGGTTAATCATGCCAGCCTACACTTCTATATTGCTAAACCGTGGCAAGGTGAACAATTACGACAAGTGGTCAAAGAGCAGCTCACGCACTATGTGATTGCCAACGAAAGTGATCTAATGCCTTGGATCCAGATTTTGGACGCTGAAAAAATCCTCAATGCGATTGCAGCAAAAAGAATGAGCTTTGGTGAGTAGCGTCAATCCGAATTTGGCATCTAATTTGCTTAAATTTCATCTAAACGACAAAACTCTGACATTTTTTGATAGTAGCGTGATACATCAATGCTTTATGATGTCAAACCATGAACCCGGAGCTGATGTATGGCTTCAGCCGTTGCCTATTCGTCCGCAGCGGCCTTGGAATTAATCTGAAGAGATAGGTTTATCTTAATTATGCGTAAAACAATCCTGGTAACTGCACTACTTCTTGGCGCAGGTTCAGCGGTAGCTCAAGGTGAGCGTGATAACCGCGCAGTAATGAGTAACTTTAGTTATGACTACCTAGAAGCGCGTATCGGCGCTAGCCCTATGACTTTTGGTGCTGCGATGAGCCGCTCTATTCATCCCAATGCGCACGCAATTGCTCGGATCGATTCAGAGTTCGAAAGTGATTTCGACTTTGCTGCAGGATTAGGCTTCCACGCTCCAGTCAACAACTGGGCTGATTTGACTGGGGAAATGTTATTTCGCTTAGTTGATGATCGCAAACGCTCTAGCGCTGATACCGGAATGGAACTGAATATCGGTATTCGCCAATGGTTAGGTCCACAGCTTGAAGTCGGTGGCAAAGCGGGTTATGTCTCGATTGATAATAATGACGACTGGTTAGGCTCAGTGTATGCACGCTTCCATGCCACCGAATTGTTTGCACTCGGAGCGGAAGCGCGCTTTAACGATTTTTACAACGATCAGGTGATGTTTACTGCTCGCTTTAATTTTTAAACGCACTTGGTTAACCACCAATAGCGTTTAACCTTATCCGCTGTAGCAAGTCACAAATGCCACAAACGATTGATAAACATAAAAAAATAAGCCGGTATCATCCGGCTTATTTTTTATCACGTTAATGGTGTGGCATGTTTCAACGTAGCTGACAACTTTCCAGCAACTGACGCTTACGTGGCTCTTGCAGCAGTTTCCAATGAATACTCTCAATCGCACCGGCAAACTTCCACAATAACTTCACATCAACATCGCTACCATAAGTCTGACGCACCTTATTAAACACCGCTGGCGCACCTAACTTAATAAAGGTTTCAACATCATCGATACCGGCTTTTTTTACCATGCGCTCTAAGGTGAGTTGCATATTGGGCAGATCACGTAGACGACGACTAGCGACTGAACGTTGAAACTCACGCTGATCCACCGAAAATTGAATAGAACGCTCGATAATCGAATCTAGCTCTGGATAATTTTGCTCATAAAGATCGGTAATATCATAATAATTCACTGTAGCCGTAGTCTGTTTTTTGACATGACGATATTTTTCACACCCTAAATCAATCAGCTCAGGGTCTAACTCCTCGCAACCGCGGATAAAAATACGCTCTTCACTAACCAACACGTACATCGCATCGTGCTGAAACAACCCGATACCACCAAACATAGAACGTCTTTGATATGCGCCAAACTTAGTTATGTAATTTAAAAACTGTTGCTCATTCATATCCATTGATCCTTTAATCATATTCCCCGATTAAGGAAGATCACCAGATAGCAGCAATAAAGCGAAAATATGAATTTCTTAGCAAGCCTATTCAATCTTTAGTATTGGCTTGCTTTTTTTTGTGTAGACAATGATAGTTAACGAAGCAAAATAAGTCCGGACTTATCTCACACTGATGCAATTTGATCTGGGCACATTATGAGATCAGTATCACAGTGTCAATTTTTTGTTGACGCCGCTAATTAAGCCAAAAACATTCAAGCAATCAATACGTTTTAGCCGTAATTCAAACCAAAGTTATTCGAGGCGTAAAAAGCTTGGAACTGTTTGCTTATTTGGTTTAGCGATAGTAAAAATGCAGCTCACTTTGCTTGATCGTGTATTTTATGAGTCACCTATCTTTTTACTGGTTACCAGAAACAAAACATCAACTCATCCAAGGATTGGAAACTGAGTTTGCGCAATTGGTCGAGCTTTCGATTAGTACTGGGAAAATCTCCCTCCCCCCTATTTCGGATGTGGTACTGAAAATTCAGCGGCTGTGTTTGATTGAGTCAACTTCGATCTCCGATGTGGCCGATTGCTTGATTGAAGATCCAGGCCTGTCGGCTACGGTCATTCGAATCGCCAACTCGGTGGTCTTTAATCGACGTAACATTACCTGCAATGAGATTGTGACGGCCGTTTCTCGACTGGGTATTTTACGGGTACGTGATATAGTCACCGCGCAAGCCATCGAACAGCTCAAACATTCGGTCAATCTGAATAAAGCGTGCCATCATATCTTGGTAAAAAGCGCCATGGCATCGCGTGAACTGGGTGCGACAATGTTACTAGTGGCACAAACATTCAAATCGATTGATCCGAAAAAATACCACTGTCTTGAGTTAGAAAAGGCATTATTAGTCGGTTTATTGGCGGATATTGGTCTATTCTGTCTAGTCAATGAGTACCATCTGTATCTGCAACACGGTCATTATCTCGACCCGAACATTGCGCTGCAAATCTTCCAGTCACAATGTTCACCGATCAGTCAATCAGTCTTGCAACATTGGGGATTCGATAGCGACTTTTTAGAAGTGTCATGCAATAGTGAATTAATCAGCGCCCGACCAGAAGTGAGTTATCTGGATGTTGCGCGTATCGCACATCATCTGCTGCTCTTTAGAAAACGAGATGAAGCACTAGATGATCACGAGGTTGAGATCAACGCGGAAGGCGCAGAAGTGCTTTACCAACTCAGCAATATGAGTGAGATGGAATTTAAACATAAGTTAAGTGATGTGATCAGTGCCAGCGGTATCTGAAGCACAGTGAGGAAATTATGCTATCAGGGATGATGTTTATTTTGGCACCACTACTGGTCGGTTATCTGGTTACCCTCCATAACCCATTACACCTGCATCGGTTGAGCCGCGCGACTTCACATCTAGTATATGTGATCCTATTTTTAATGGGCTTAAGTTTGGCAGGGTTAGATAATCTACAAGCCAATCTACAGACTATCGTTAAATATAGTGCGGTCTTTTTCGTGATACTAGGCACATGTAATTTACTGGCGCTACCTGTAATTGATCACTATTTGCCACTGCGTACCGACACCAACCACACTAAACTATCGCTTTCAAGCATGATGTTAGAGTCAGCCAAACTGATTTTGGTGGTTGGCGCAGGACTAGTAATCGGTATTTTACTTAATCAAAATCTAGCGTGGGTGGAATCAGCTAGCAGTTGGATTTTATTTCTGCTGCTGTTTTTTATCGGTATTCAACTGCGCAATAGTGGCTTGTCATTAAAACAGATCCTGCTCAATAAACATGGCATGATCATCGCTGTGGTCATCGTCGCCACAAGTTGGTTAGGTGGCGTACTCGCCGCCTGGCTGCTCGATATGCCACTCTATCAAGCACTAGCAATGGCTTCCGGGTTTGGTTGGTATTCGTTAGCTGGAATTCTGGTCGGCGACGCATTCGGCCCAGTATTAGGTGGTGCATCGTTTATGATTGAACTGCTGCGTGAACTGGTCGCACTGGTGTTGATCCCGATGCTGATCCGCCGCGTGCCATGCACCGCGATTGGTTATGCTGGAGCCACGGCGATGGATTTTACATTACCGGTAATTCAGACCACTGGCGGGGTAAAATGCGTCCCGGTAGCGATTGTAAGTGGGTTTATTCTGAGTCTGTTAGTTCCGATTTTGATCTTATTTTTTGTCTCTCTTGCCAGCTAAAGCGTAAGATTCGATTTGTATATGGTTGACATTTTTTAGCTGGCACCTAGCATCCATGCAATCAAGGCTTTCCGAATTAAGACGGGACATTGTCACCATTTTGAATTAAATTGTCGCGCCTAATGCTCATCAACTCAAATATCCACGACGCTGTATGGTATCAGAACAAAAAACTGCGCAAGTCAACTTCGATTCCCTGCTCAAGATCTTCACCGTGCCTGAAGGTCCGGATTCGACATTAACCCAAATTGATGAAGAGCTATCGCGCAACTTAAACGATTTCTTGCGCAGACACATTGTCGCTGAAGAAAAACCGCTCAAAGAGATTGAGAAAGATTTTTCTAACCCGTGCATTCCTGAACAGCCGCAATTCGTTTCCGATCATACCCAACATTTACTCGATCGCTTGGTATCGCACTCGGTGCACACCGCTTCACCAAGTTTTATCGGTCATATGACCTCGGCACTACCCTATTTCTTGATGCCGCTGTCAAAAATCATGATCGCACTCAACCAAAATCTGGTCAAAATTGAAACGTCTAAAGCTTTTACGCCCTTAGAGCGGCAAGTGTTAGGCATGATCCATCGTTTGATTTACGGGCAAAGCGACCATTTTTATCAGCAATGGATGCACAGTGCCCAGCACTCGCTCGGTGCATTTTGTTCAGGTGGAACCATTGCCAATATTACCGCGCTTTGGGTAGCGCGTAATAATGCACTCAAAGCCAATGGCGATTTCCCTGGGGTTGAAAAAGCCGGCCTATTTAAAGCGATGCAGCACTATGGCTATCAAGGTTTAGCCATTTTGGTTTCCGAGCGTGGCCACTATTCATTGAAGAAAGCCGCCGATGTACTTGGGATTGGTCAAGAAGGGCTGGTAGCGGTGAAAACCGATGCCAATAACCGGATCTGTCCACTCGATTTACAGCACAAACTTGCCGAACTGCGCACACGTAACATAAAAGTCTTTGCGGTGGTCGGTGTTGCTGGCAGTACGGAAACCGGCAGTATTGATCCACTGCGAGCGATTGCCCAAATTTGCCAACAAGAGCAGATCCATTTCCATATTGATGCGGCTTGGGGCGGAGCAACGTTAATGTCCCATCGCTATCGTGCTCTGTTAGATGGGATTGAACTGGCCGATTCGGTCACCATTGATGCGCATAAACAGCTCTATATTCCGATGGGCGCAGGCATGGTGTTATTTAAAGATCAGCACGCCATGCGTTCAATTGAGCACCATGCGCAGTACATTTTGCGGCAAGGTTCGAAAGACTTGGGTAGCCATACCTTAGAGGGCTCTCGCTCGGGAATGGCCATGCTGGTCTACGCAAGCATGCACATTATTAGCCGCCCAGGGTTTGAGCTCTTAATCGATCAAAGCATACAAAAAGCGCGCTATTTTGCTGATTTAATTGAGGCACAAGCCGATTTTGAGTTGGTGTCTCAACCAGAATTGTGCCTGTTAACTTACCGCTATGTTCCAGCACAGGTACGAAGTGCGCTCACCCAATCACAAGGGTCACAACGGGCACAACTGAATGAATTAATTAATGAACTCACTAAATTTATTCAGAAAAAACAACGCGAAACCGGCAAGTCATTCGTATCGAGAACTCAGTTAAATCCACATCAGTGGGATAAACTGGCGACAATCGTATTTCGAGTGGTACTCGCCAACCCGCTGACTACTCAAGAAATTTTACATAGTGTATTAGAGGAACAGCGCGAAATTGCCCAACAAGCACCGAAGTTAATGCAACAACTTACCGAGCTAGCGGCACGCATTGTCAACCACTAACATCCTGACCAAGAGTGACTAAAAACCGAAATAAACTTTCAGATTGTGGTCACTCTTGGTGCAATCAGCGCCAAGAAATCGCCAATATGACGGAAGCTGGCCATCAAATGTGTAGTTTTTATAAAATTTAATTGAGGCGGGTCATATTCTTACTGTCTTAATGAGAGTTTCATTTCTGCTTCTGTGGTGCTTGGGTTTATACTCTGGCAATTGGCGTTGGTGGGTTCATCATATGGAAACCATTGATTTATCACCGGTTGTTTCCAGCCACACCCTAACCGACGAGTTGTGCTCTAGCCTGCGTGAACACTATGAATACATTAGAAAAAATTCAAAAAAATCTGGAAAATTTCAGCAAGTCAGAGCGTAAGGTTGCTGAAGTGATTATGGCATCACCACAAACGGCGATTCATTCCAGCATCGCTACGCTAGCGAAAATGGCAGACGTCAGTGAACCCACCGTCAACCGTTTTTGCCGCCGCTTAGATACCAAAGGTTTTCCGGACTTTAAATTGCATTTAGCCCAGAGCCTAGCCAACGGTACGCCCTATGTGAACCGTAATGTAGAAGAAGATGATGGCCCAGACGCTTATACGCATAAGATTTTCGAGTCGACCATGGCATGTCTCGATGTCGCCAAAAATAGTCTCGACCCGCTCCAAATTAATCGTGCGGTTGACCTGTTAACTCAAGCCAAACGTATCTCTTTTTTTGGTTTGGGGGCTTCCTCCGCTGTCGCGCGCGATGCTCAAAATAAATTCATCCGCTTTAATATCCCAATTAGCTGTTTTGAAGATATCGTGATGCAGCGCATGAGCTGTATTAACTGCACCGATAACGATGTGATTGTGCTGATTTCACATACCGGGCGCACCAAAAGCCAAGTTGAAATTGCTAATCTGGCGCGTGAAAATGGTGCAACGGTGATTGCCATTACTGCGAAAGATTCACCACTCGACCAAGCCAGTTCATTATCGATTTGCTTGGATGTTCCGGAAGATACAGACGTGTACATGCCAATGGCAAGCCGCGTGGTCCAAATGACCGTGATTGATGTACTGGCAACCGGTTTCACTCTACGCCGTGGTTCCGGTTTTCGAGAAAATCTTAAGCGGGTCAAAGAAGTGTTAAAAGACTCGCGCTACGATAAATTGCCACCTTACTTTAACCCAAGTCATTAATGGCAAGAGGTATCACAACGGAGCCTAATGGCTCCGTTGTCGTATCAAGTATTGGGCTCCCCGAATCATTCACCCATCAATACCATCCACTCAACCGGTTATTCTTGCTGCAACAAATGGGATATTTTTGCAGTGCCGACAGCCTGAATCACGGGCAAATCCTGCGGATAACAAGCACACACTTGCTGCAGAATATGCGTCAAGCGTTGTACGGTAAGTGGCATCGGATTGCCTTTAATGGAGGTCGATTTGAGCGCATCCGTCGCCACCCGTTCAAATGAGGTGGTGCATACGCCAAAATCGGTCAAGTTGGGGATGCTCAATTTTTCTAGCATCATATTAACCCACAAAATACTGTCTTCGACTCCGGCATTTTTACGCCCGGTTAAAATACGCGAAATGGTTTGATAGCGTTGCAAAATATCACTGCGCCCAGCCTCTCGGGCAACTTGAATATTTTCACGCATCACAATCGGCGCTAACCGTGCAGTGATCACGCTATGGGGAGCCTCTAATTTCCCCCCTAACGCGGCGGCTAGTCCATGTGCTGCACCTAATTTGGCATTGGTAGAAGCCATACCACCTAACATGGCAGCAAAAGATAAATCACTGCGCGCCTTTTTATCATCCCGCAAACACGCTGGAATTATCGAGCGACTTAAGCGACGCAGCCCTTCTTCACAAATCATATCGGTCAACGGATTAGACTGACCACATACATAAGCTTCCATCACATGGGTAAAAGCATCCAATGCTCCACGCCCTGAAATCAGCCGATCAGTGCCATAAGTCAACGTGGGATCGATAATCGCCACATCGGCTAACATATCTGGGCTGCGTAAGCTGACTTTAACCCGATCCTGCGCCGATCGGAGTACTGCATTGCGCGTCACCTCAGAGCCAGAGCTGGCAGTGGTAGGTATCGCAATAAAAGGCAGCGGCTTAGCTTTGAGCGGAACACTGCGTCCCACCACCTCCACATAATCATACACATTGCCTTGATTAGGAATGACCGCAGCAACCGCTTTACCCATATCCAGCACACTACCACCGCCAATCGCAACTACCATATCTGGATTAAAACGGCGACCTAGCAGCGCCGTCTCTTCCACCATAGTGATATTCGGTTCACCCGTTACCTGTACATGCTGATAACGCAGTTTTTGCTGCTGTAAATAGGCCACGATCGCTGCATAACGTTGAGGGTTTTTGCCTGAAATGAGTAGCACACTGTAGCCATACTGACTAATGATCGACAGAGCGTTGTCTAACGACCCTTCACCGAAAATGATCCGTGTCGCGGTCATAAATTGAAACATGCAGCCTCCAAGCTCTCTGATACATCATCAACCACTAGCTTGCCCGCAAAGTGGCTAAATTTGTTTGACCCAGTACAACTTGCCAAAATTAACCACAAAAAAATCAAGGCTTATTGCACCATCTCACACCTAAATATAGTCGTTTCAATCTATTCCATTATAATTGCGAGCAAAAAAATCGAACAGTAAAGCGAATGACTGGCCATTTCATCGTTTTTAGCTATTGAATAAAGAGAAAAAAACACACTTTATTTCCCACATCGGATCGGGCATAGTACGCGCAAATAAAATGAGGGAGAAAGTTATGTTTGTGGTCATTTTTGGTCGTCCTGGTTGTCCTTACTGTGTTCGCGCGAAAGAACATGCTGAAACGCTCAAAGCAAAGCGTGATGATTTTAACTACCGTTATGTTGATATCCACGCCGAAGGTATTACCAAAGCAGATTTGGAAAAAACCATTGGTAAACCTGTAGAAACCGTTCCACAAATCTTCATTGATGAGCAACACATTGGTGGTTGCACCGATTTTGAAGCTTACGCTAAAGAAAATCTTGGCCTGTTTGACTAAGCTAATCTAGTTGCTAATAAGCCTGCTCATTTGCAGGCTTTTTATTAACCGGAGCATACAAAATCTCTGTCTTATTTTTAGCGATTAGATGGTGATTCCGACCCATAAATGCAAAAATTCACTTATCTTTTTATATTATTCAGCTACAATTCCCCCAATTTTATTCTTTCCTCTCTTGCCACACGTAAATTGAGTTAAATCGTGAATATCGATGTCGTTTTATTGCTAGAGCAAAATCCTATTTTGCTGATTTTTGTGGTCTTGGCGATTGGTCTCTCGTTCGGAAAAATCCGTTTTGGTAGTTTTCAATTGGGCAATTCCATCGGCGTATTGATCACCTCCTTGATCATGGGCCACCTTGGTTTTGCCTTTACGCCTGAGGCATTAACCATCGGTTTTATGCTCTTTATCTACTGTGTCGGTATTGAAGCCGGCCCCAATTTCTTTGGCATTTTCTTTCGTGATGGTAAGCACTACCTAATCCTAAGTTTGGTGGTGTTGATCACCGCCACATCGATTGCCTATTTTGGTGGCTATTATCTCAACCTTGGCTACGGGCTAGCGGCGGGTATGATGGCCGGTGCGCTAACGTCAACCCCTGTGCTAGTTGGTGCACAAGATGCTTTAAATTCAGGGTTGGCCTCCGTGCCACGACAGATGGATCTCTCGTTGGTGCTGGATAATGTCTCGGTCGGCTATGCGATGGCGTATTTAATTGGCCTGATCAGTATGATCATGTTTGCTAAGCTGCTGCCTAAATTACAAAAACAAAACCTCTCTGATTCTGCGCAACAAATTGCGCAAGAGCGCGGTCTTGGTAGCCAACGTAAAGTCTATCTACCGATTATTCGCGCTTATCGAGTCGGACCAGAGCTGATCGATTGGATTGATGGACGTAACTTGCGTGAATTAGGCATCTATCGTCAAACCGGTTGTTATATTGAGCGCATTCGTCGTCACGGCATTTTAGCCCACCCCGATGGTGATGCAATTTTGCAAGAAGGTGATGAAATTGCACTGGTAGGTTTCCCAGATAGCCATGCACGACTCGATCCTAGCTTTCGTAACGGTAAAGAGGTCTTTGACCGTAACCTACTCGACCTGCGTATCTCGGAAGAGGAGATCGTGGTAAAAAGTGACAGTATCGCCGGTAAGCGGCTCTCCGATCTGAACCTTTCTGAATATGGCTGTTTCCTCAACCGAGTGGTACGGGCACAAATTGAAATGCCGATGGATCTTGATATTGTGCTCGCCAAAGGTGATGTGCTGCAGGTCAGTGGCGAAAAAAGCAAAGTCAAAGGACTCGCCGATAAGATCGGCTTTATCTCCGTCCATAGCCAAATGGCGGATCTCATTGCTTTTTGTAGCTTTTTTATTCTGGGCATTCTGTTCGGATTGATCACGATGACCTTCGGCCAAGTCTCTTTCAGCCTAGGTAATGCGGTAGGACTGTTGCTATCTGGTATCACCTTAGGCTTTTTGCGCGCCAACCACCCGACTTTTGGTTATGTACCACAAGGGGCACTCAATATGGTCAAAGACTTAGGCTTAGCGATTTTTATGGTCGGAATTGGCCTCAGTGCGGGTAGCAAAATGTTCCAACACCTTTCTGAGGTCGGGGTACAAGTGATTGGTCTGGCATTCTTAGTCAGCGTCGTACCCGTAGTGTTTGCTTATTTAGTCGGGGCATACCTGCTAAAGATGAACCGAGCTTTACTGTTTGGTGCCATTATTGGAGCTCGCACTTGTGCACCAGCGATGGATATTGTCAATGAATATGCCAAATCAACCATTCCGGCACTCGGTTATGCAGGAACCTACGCCATCGCCAATATTTTAATGACCCTGACTGGAACAATTTTTATCTTGCTCAACTAAATACCAAGCATATTCAGCACTGCGATCACGTTATTAACCAGCTTGCATGATTAAAAAGGCACCTTACGGTGCCTTTATGTTATTGAGTGTGTGATATTGCGTGAGGTCGTTGATTGGGTTAGTGAACCACTTCTTTACGAGTGGCGAAATATTCGAACGATAACCGCTCACTACTCAAGGTGACTTTGACGGTACCACCATCAACTAAGCAGCCAAACAACAACTCATTAGCCAATGGTTTTTTCAGTTGCTCTTGGATCACTCGCGCCATCGGACGTGCACCCATCTCACGATCATAGCCTTTGTTGGCTAACCAGTGACGCGCATCTTCTGAGACTTCTAGAGAAACACCCCGTCCATCTAACTGGGCTTGCAGCTCCACGATAAACTTATCAACCACTTGATGGATCACTCGCTCATCAAGACGATTAAACCAGATGATGTGATCCAGTCGGTTACGAAACTCAGGGGTGAAAACCTTTTTGATTTCCGCCATCGCATCATGGCTATTATCTTGCTGGATCAAACCAATTGATTTTTTGACCGTTTCCGCTACCCCAGCGTTCGTGGTCATCACTAAAATCACATTACGGAAATCCGCCTTACGACCATTGTTATCGGTCAGCGTACCGTTATCCATAACTTGCAATAACAAATTAAAAATATCGGGGTGAGCTTTTTCGATTTCATCGAGTAACACGACCGAATGAGGATGTTTAATCACCGCATCGGTCAGCAAACCACCTTGGTCATAACCAACATAGCCAGGAGGCGCACCAATCAAACGACTCACCGAGTGACGTTCACCATACTCCGACATATCAAAGCGCAGCAACTCAATTCCGAGCACTTTAGAAAGCTGCAATGTGACTTCGGTTTTGCCCACCCCTGTAGGACCAGCAAATAGGAATGAACCGACCGGTTTGTGTTCTGCCCCTAAACCGGCGCGAGTCAATTTAATCGCCTCGGTCAATACATCAATCGCAGGATCTTGGCCAAACACCAACATCTTCATTCTTTGATCAAGATGTTTGAGGATATCTTTATCAGAAGAGGAAACCGATTTCTCCGGGATCCGCGCCATTTTCGCGACCATAGTCTCAATATCAGTCACACCGATCGTCTTTTTACGCCGACTGGCCGGCATTAAACGCGCACGCGCTCCCGCTTCATCAATCACGTCAATCGCTTTATCCGGCAGATGGCGTTCATTAATGTATTTAGCGGAAAGCTCAACCGCAGCACGTAAAGCTTTGTTGGTGTAACGAACATCATGGTGAGCTTCATATTTGCTTTTCAAGCCCATCAAAATTTTAGTCGTGTCATCCAGTGAAGGCTCGACCACATCGATTTTTTGGAAGCGGCGCGAAAGAGCACGCTCTTTGTCAAAAATATTATTGTACTCTTGATAGGTAGTTGAACCGATACAGCGCAACTTACCGCTACTGAGCAGAGGCTTGATTAGATTGGCGGCATCCACTTGACCACCAGACGCCGCCCCCGCGCCAATAATAGTATGAATTTCATCGATAAACAGAATCGCATCTTGCTCTTTTTCAAGCTGTTTAAGGATCGATTTAAAGCGTTTCTCAAAATCGCCACGATATTTGGTTCCCGCGAGCAGCGAGCCAATATCGAGCGAGTAAATCACGCTGTGTTGGATCACTTCCGGTACATTACCTTCAACAATGCGCCATGCCAGACCTTCAGCTATCGCGGTTTTTCCCACCCCTGCCTCGCCAACCAATAATGGGTTATTTTTACGGCGACGGCATAGGACTTGAATGGTACGTTCCAGCTCTTGATCTCGCCCAATCAACGGATCAATCTGACCTTGTTTGGCTAATAGATTAAGATTGGTCGCAAAGCTCTCCAAACGTTCATCCGCACTGAGTTCTTCTGAACTGTCACTGCCAACCGAATCCCCAGAAGAATCTTCGTTATGGTTCGAGGCTTTGCTTATGCCATGAGAGATAAAATTGACAATATCCAAGCGGCTAATGTCATTTTTTTTCAGTAAATACGCTGCATGTGACTCTTGTTCACTAAAAATTGCGACCAAGACATTAGCGCCGGTCACTTCACTGCGCCCGGAAGATTGGACATGAAATACCGCCCGTTGTAATACACGTTGGAAACTTAAGGTCGGTTGTGTTTCACGAGTCTCATCATTTTTAGGGATCAATGGTGTGGTTTGATCAATAAAGGTATCCAACTCGCGGCGTAAGATGTCAATATCGGCCTGACACGCTAGCAGGGCCTCTCGCGCAGCATCATTTTCCAACAATGCCAGTAGGAGGTGCTCAACGGTCATAAATTCATGTCTTTTATTGCGAGCCCGAGCAAACGCGCTGTTCAAACTCGACTCTAATTCTTTGTTAAGCATACAGCCTCCTTAACCCACAATCACAAAACACAAGCTTAAGCTTGCTCCATCGTGCATAAGAGCGGGTGCTCATTTTCCCTTGCATATAGAGTAACTTGAGCCACTTTGGTCTCTGCCACTTCCGCAGTAAATGTGCCACAGATGGCTTTCCCCTGGTAATGCACTTGCAGCATGATTTGCGTCGCCCGATCGATATCCATGCCGAAAAACCGCTCAAGTATTTCAATTACAAAGTCCATCGGCGTGTAGTCATCGTTGTTTAATACTACGTGATACATAGATGGCGGCTTGATGGCCGTTTTTTCTTGCTCCAGTAAATCAAAGTCTGGAGAGACCCATTCAAAATTTTTACTCATGATCATTCAATATATTAGGACTGCTCACCGACAATTTCACACTGAAGTGCGCTAAGCCAAGTCAGTTTAACACTGAGCATGATCTTAACCCTCTGCAGTGAATTTCAGCTCTTCTTTAGAGACTAATCTAGCAATGGTAACGCTGCAAATAAAACATAGCGAATGGTGATCTGCACAAGGGCGACTGCTTACTTTCCCACCACCGATATCCATTGGATAAACATGCTTGGTATCCGTGGTAAATGACAAATTTATATAACTTACCCTTAAAAAATTGAGCTTTCATATCAAACTGTGTGCTTTTTATACGTTTATGCTATTGACTGCGCTCTATCATCGTCTAAATTGGTCAATTAGTGACTAAGTTTCAGCATCGGCTGAATCGCTATTCACTTTGAGAACTCACCAACGTCACATGACAACATGGGTTTTCTTTTCAACATCAGTTAGATAATGCATGAGGGATGTATAGCATGGCGACAGGTACAGTAAAATGGTTCAATAATGCCAAAGGCTTCGGTTTTATTTGCCCAGAAGGTGAAGACGGAGATATTTTCGCTCATTACTCAACCATTCAAATGGACGGATACCGTACACTCAAAGCCGGTCAACAAGTTTCTTATCAAGTGGAACAAGGTCCGAAGGGGTACCACGCCAGTTGCGTGATGCCGGTTGAAGGCCAAGCGACCAAATAGCGATAATCAGCACCACGGTTTGCAATACGCAAAGCGGCAATAACCATTTAATCATAAGACAAACCCGCCAATCTTGGCGGGTTTGGTTTAACGAAAGCTTAGTACCATGTCGCCATCACTTGCGATCAATTATCGCGTTGAAAGTGGCACTTGGGCGCATCAACGCTGCAGCTTGGCTAAACTCAGGGGCATAATAGCCGCCAAGATCACCAGGCTTGCCTTGCACACCATTCAGCTCGGCCACGATTTTAGCCTCTTGTTCAAACAGTTGCTTGGCGATAGGGGCAAACTCTGCGGCTAATTCTGCATCCTGTTGCTGCTCTGCCAGCGCTTGTGCCCAATAGGTTGCCAGATAAAAATGACTACCACGGTTATCGATTTGACCCACACGCCGTGCCGGTGATTTATCCATATCTAGGAACTTGCCAGTGGCTTTATCGAGTGTCTCTGCTAGCACTTGTGCTTTACGATTGCCGGTCACCACACTCAAATGCTCCAACGATGCCGCTAACGCCAAAAATTCGCCGAGCGAATCCCAACGTAGATAATTCTCTTTTTGAACTTGCTGAACATGCTTCGGTGCCGAGCCACCCGCACCAGTCTCAAACAATCCACCACCATTCATCAGTGGCACTATCGATAACATTTTTGCCGACGTGCCAAGCTCAAGGATCGGAAACAGATCGGTGAGATAATCACGCAGCACGTTACCCGTCACCGAAATAGTATCTTGTCCGGCCTTGATTCGCTGCAGTGAGTATTGAGTTGCTTCAACGGGCGAGAGGATCTTGATTTGCAAACCTGTGGTATCGTGCTTGGGTAGATATTGCTGCACTTTTTTGATCAATTGCACATCATGTGCCCGCGCCGGATCAAGCCAGAAGACTGCGGGAGTATTTGACGCGCGAGCACGAGTGACCGCCAGTTTCACCCAGTCTTGAATTGGCGCATCTTTGACCTGACACATGCGAAAGATATCGCCCGCTGCTACGGATTGTTCCAACAGCACTTTACCCGCTTGGTCAATCACACGCACCACACCTTCAGCCTCAATAATAAAGGTCTTATCGTGTGAGCCATACTCTTCCGCTTGTTGTGCCATCAAACCAACATTGGGCACACTGCCCATCGTAGCTGGGTCAAACGCACCGTGTTGTTTACAAAAATCAATCACGGTTTGGTAAACACCCGCGTAGCAACGATCAGGAATGGTCGCTTTGGTATCTTTTGGCTTACCATCGGGCCCCCACATTTGCCCAGAAGTGCGGATCATCGCAGGCATCGAGGCATCCACAATCACATCACTGGGTACATGCAGGTTAGTGATACCGCGGTCTGAATCGACCATAGCAAGCGCCGGTTGAGTGGCGTACACTGCTTGAATCGCCGCTTCAATCTCTGCGCGTTGCGCTGCTGGCAACGATTGAATTTTTGCGTACACATCACCCAAACCGTTGTTAACATCAACTCCCAGCTGCTCAAACAGCGGGCCATATTGATCAAAAACCGCTTTGTAGTATACCTTCACCGCATAGCCGAAGATCACCGGATCCGAGACTTTCATCATGGTCGCTTTCATATGCAATGAGAACAGCACATCTTGTGCTTTGGCATCCGCGATCTCTTTTTCAAAGAACGAAATGAGCGCTTGTTTGCTCATCACACTGGTATCAATGATCTCTTGATCTTGCAGTGCAAAGGGCTTTTTCAGCACTTTCACCGCGCCGTCTTTACCCACCAATTCAATCGCGACTTTAGTTGCGCCGCTCACAGTCAGCGATTTCTCGCTGGCAAAAAAATCTCGCTCGCTCATGCTCGCCACATGGGATTTCGAATCCTGACGCCAAGCCCCCATCGAGTGTGGGTTCTTCTTGGCATAGTTCTTCACCGATGCTGGCGCACGGCGATCAGAATTCCCCTCACGCAGCACTGGGTTTACCGCACTGCCCTTGATCTTGTCATAGGTTGCTTTAATCGTTGCTTGTGCAGGGTTGCTGGGCTCTTCTGGATAATTGGGTAGCGCGTAGCCTTTCTCTTGCAGCTCTTTAATCGCGGCTTTGAGCTGTGGCAGCGAGGCAGAAATATTCGGCAGCTTAATGATGTTAGCTTCAGGCATCTGCGCGAGCTGACCAAGTTCAGTTAATGCATCACCAACCCGCTGAGCCTCGGTCAAATATTCAGGGAAATTAGCCAGAATACGGCCGGCTAACGAAATATCTCTCGTAGCAATATTAATGCCTGATGATGCGGTAAATGATTGAATAATTGGTAGTAATGAATAAGTCGCTAGCGCTGGAGCTTCATCAGTAACGGTGTAAATAATGGTAGGCTTATTAGTTGGCATGAACTTTCCCTATCTGTTCTAACAGCGTCATGGGATGCCATGACCCTGTGTAACTGTCGGCACTTAAGTGGGCAACATCCCCCGCCTAAGTACGATCTTTTCCTAAGTACTCTCTTGTCACTCTTACAAATCTGCTGCTTAAATCGCGTTGCGCCGCTTGCGAGCTCGTCCTTGAGTGAGGTTATTTATAATTAAACAAATTACGGCCAATAGTCTATTATCTTGTGCGCTAAACCTTTCTCAGGCGCGCAAATGATAGCTGAACTTGTGCCCTGCGAAAAACTTTCAATACATTTTATCGACATTTTTACAAGGTGCTTAACATGCCCTCGCACACCTCCCGTGATGCCGCGCTCGCTACCGCCAAAACTAAAGCGCATTTTAAGCGTTCTGCAACCCCAAAAACGGCTCGTGCTCACAGTGGCTCTCATCGCAAGCGCACGCCCAGCCAGCCGCCTGTCACGACGCGTTCCACTTCGCATCCAATGACGGCGGCGGCGCGCAAGGTTATTTTGTTTAATAAACCGTATGATACCTTAAGCCAATTCACTGATGGTGATGGCAGAACCACGTTAGCGGATTATATTCCGATTAAAGAGGTCTACGCCGCAGGACGGTTGGATCGCGATAGTGAAGGGCTACTGATTTTAACCAATGATGGAATTTTGCAGGCCAGATTGACTCAGCCGCAATCCAAAGCGCCCAAAACCTATTGGGTACAAGTCGAAGGCGCGCCACAAGAGAGCGACCTTGAGGCCTTGCGCCGCGGCGTGATCTTAAAAGATGGCCCGACTTTGCCGGCCAAAGTCGAAATCATCCCCGAACCCACATTGTGGCCGCGTAATCCTCCGGTACGTTTTCGCGCGGCGATCCCCACGACTTGGTTAGCTATTACCTTGATCGAAGGACGTAATCGCCAAGTTCGCCGTATGACCGCGCACATCGGTTTTCCAACCCTACGTTTGATTCGTTACGCGATGGGCGATTGGAATTTAGGTGATTTACAACCCGGTGAATGGCGTGAAATGACGCTTTAACACTCTGACTTCTACCCGATATAGCCCAACGGCTTAGCGTTGCAACCAACACCTCGGCAGCTTCAAGTCGGAAGGGAATAACGCCCCAATAATGGGGCGTTATTGTTGAGTTGGATAGACTCTTCTACCAATTACTTATGCCGTTGTTTAAGCTTATTGATCACATCATTGATGGCTAAGCCTTGATCTTGCAGCAATACCAGTAAGTGATAGATCAAATCGGCAGATTCACCAATCAGCTCCTCTTGATCACCAGCGGTGGCGGCCAACGCAACTTCAACCCCTTCTTCACCCACTTTTTGCGCGATACGTTTAGTGCCACTCGCATATAACGAGGCAGTGTAAGAGGAACTAGGGTCGGCATGTTTACGCTCAGCCAGTAACGCTTCAAGCTGATGAAGCCAAACCATTTGTGACTCCTCCTGCGCATCGCTATCCCAACAGGTCACGCTACCAGTGTGGCAGGTTGGCCCTATTGGGTTCACTTTGACCAGTAACGTATCTTGGTCACAGTCCAGCGCGATATTTTTCAGTTGCAACACATGGCCCGAGGTTTCACCTTTGGTCCACAAACGCTGTTTACTGCGCGAGAAAAAAGTCACTTGCTCTGTTTCAAGGGTTTTTTGTAACGCTTCAGGGTTCATATACCCCAGCATTAACACTTGGCTGGACTGAAAATCCTGCACAATCGCAGGCACCAGTCCATCGACTTTCTGCCAGTCAATACGCTCGCTTAGCGTGGCAAATGGGCTTGCTGGAGTCATCGTCTCACCTCAATTCTTTGTTGTTGTAGATACTGCTTGAGTTCACCGATATTGATGATCTGCTTGTGAAAAACCGAAGCGGCTAAAGCGCCATCGACGTTGGCTTGGGTAAAGGCTTGCGCAAAATGTTCCATCGCCCCTGCACCACCAGAAGCGATTAACGGCACGCGGCATACTGAGCGGACTAAATTAAGTTGCTGCAGATCATAGCCATTACGCACACCATCTTGGTTCATCATATTAAGGACAATTTCCCCCGCGCCACGCTGTTGCACCTCTTGCACCCAATCGCAAGTTTGCCACTGGGTGGCACGAGTGCGACTTTCGTCACCGGTAAACTGATAGACCTGATATTGGCCTGTCTCTTTATCAAAATAAGAGTCGATGCCCACTACGATGCACTGCACGCCAAAACGGTCGGCAAGATCGGTGATCAGTTGTGGATTCGCCAGTGCGGGCGAGTTAATCGAGACTTTATCCGCGCCAAATTCCAAGATCCGCGCCGCATCTTGCGCCGATTTGATCCCCCCTGCGACACAAAAAGGAATGTCGATCACTTCCGCCACGCGTGCGACCCAGCTTTTATCCACCACTCGACCATCACTGGATGCGGTAATATCATAAAACACCAGCTCATCCGCGCCTTCTTCGGCGTAACGCTTGGCCAGCGGCACAATGTCTCCAATAATTTCGTGGTTACGAAACTGAACACCTTTCACCACCTGTCCATCGCGCACATCCAGACAAGGTATTATCCGTTTTGCCAACATGCGAATGCCTCCTGCGCAGTAAATTTCCCATCCAATAGCGCGCGACCGACAATCACCCCCGCAACACCTGTGCCCTTGAGTGCCTCAATATCGGCCAGTGAACCAATACCACCGGAGGATTGAAATTGCACTTGTGGATATTGACGACAGAGATCGCTATACAGCTCCACGTTCGAGCCGGCTAGCGTGCCATCTCGGGAAATATCAGTACACAGTACGTGCTGTAAACCGACCGTTAAGTAATCATCAAGCAAAGCTTCGATCGTCACGCCGGAATCTTCCTGCCAGCCGGAAATGGCCACTTTGCGCGCACCCTGCGCATCAATATTGATATCCAAGGCTAAAACAATTTTCGCTGCGCCGTATTTTTCCATCCAGTTTTTGACTAATTGCGGCTGTTTAACCGCGGTAGAGCCCACCACCACACGCTGCGCACCGGCTTCCAGCAGATCCAGCACATCTTGTTCGCTGCGAACTCCACCACCAATTTGGATATTGGCCGGTGTGCTGGCAAGTAGGCGAGCAATCAAATCCAGTTGACGCACTGTGGTATTTTTTGCGCCTGTTAGATCCACCAAGTGCAGCCAATCTGCTCCAGCTTGGTGGTACAAATTAAACTGCTCGGCGGGATCTACTTTATATTCGGTCACTTGTCCGTAATCACCTTGATACAGACGCACCACCTGACCTTCAATCAAATCTAATGCGGGAATAATCATTGGGGTTCCTTGTATTGCGCCAACGTTCGCTAGCGCTTGTCCCTAAAGTTCAAGAAAGTTTTGTAGTAAGCGTGCGCCCGCTTTAGAAGAGCGCTCTGGGTGAAATTGCACCCCGTAATAATTGCCGACTTGGATCGCCGCACTGAACGATTGCCCATACTCACACTCGGCAATCGTATAATCGCCGACTGGCAGAGCAAAACTGTGTACAAAATAGAAATATTCGTCACGGGCAATCCCCTCAAACAGCGGATGTCCCGCTTTGGCTTGCACCGTGTTCCAGCCCATGTGTGGCAACGGCAGAACGCCTGTTTGTAGCAAACGGACTTCACCATCGACCAAACCTAAACACGCGACCATTTGATCGGCTTGCTGGCCTTTCTCTGCGGAAAATTTGCCAAGCAGTTGCATGCCAAGGCAGATACCAAGCAGTGGCTTTTCAACCCGTTTCACCAGTTCAATCAAATCGCGTTCAGCGAGATTTTTCATCGCTTCACTCGCCGTGCCAACCCCAGGTAACAGCAATTTATCCGCACCTAACACCACCTGAGGATCACGCGAAATCGTCACTGGATAACCTAAGCGCTCAATGGCAAACTTGACCGAAGAAATATTGGCGCAGCCAGTATCAATAATCACCACCTTCTGAGTCATCACAGCACTCCTTTACTGCTTGGTAACTCGTTACCTTGCACGGTGATCGCTTGACGCAGCGTACGGCCAAACGCTTTAAACAGACTTTCGATGATGTGGTGATCATTTTCGCCACTGGACGAAAGGTGTAGCGTACAGGCTAAGGTATCGGTCAAGGAGCGGAAGAAGTGATAGACCATCTCGGTCGACAGATCGCCTACTTGTGGACGGCTAAAGCTCGCAGCAAATTTCAAATATGGGCGCCCCGAGAGATCGAGCGCGCACTGGGCCAAACATTCATCCATCGGAAGAGTGAAACCAAAGCGCCCAATACCACGTTTGTCACTCAGCGCTTCACGCAGCGCTTGCCCCAGAGCCAAGGCGGTATCCTCCACCGTGTGATGATCATCAATATGCAGATCACCAACCACTTTCAGTTGCAGTTGGAAACCGCCGTGGGTGGCGATTTGATCCAACATATGATCAAAAAATCCCAAGCCAGTTTCAATCTGATTACCACCAGTTTGGTCAAGATTGACTAGAACCTGAATATCGGTCTCTTTGGTTTTACGCACCACTTGGGCAACCCGCGGCTTGGTGGTGAGTTCTTTAACAATATCCAGCCAACCCATGGTTTGTGGGTGGTATTGAATACCACGCAGCGCCATATTTTCCGCCAGTTGCAGATCGGTGCTGCGATCGCCAATCACGGCTGACGATTTGAAATCAATTTTGCCACCTTGCAGATACTCTTTGACCAAGCCCAGCTTCGGTTTACGGCACGAGCAGTTATCGCGATCGAAATGAGGGCAAATCAGCACCTGATCAAACTTAACGCCTTGCGATGCAAAAATATCCATCATCATATTATGTGGCGCATCGAAATCCGCTTGAGGGTAACTGGCAGTGCCTAAACCATCTTGATTGGTCACCATCACCAAGCGATAACCCGCCTCTTGCAGCTTAAGCAAACTTGGGATCACATAAGGCTCAAGTTTGAGTTTATCCAAGCGGTCAACTTGGTAATCCACTGGCGGCTCAACAATTAAGGTGCCGTCGCGGTCGATAAACAGAATTTTTTGTTGTTTGCTCACAATAAATGTCCCTTTCATCAGCAGCCCGCGCTACGCGCTGCTGTAAACCAAATTACTGAAAACCCAATTACTGGTAGTAGTTGCGGATAAACGCGACGGTTTTCTCACACTCTTCGCGGTTGCCAACACTAATGCGCACACAATTTTCAATCGGTGAGTTACGCAAAATAATTCCGTGTTGCCATGCGGCGTTGAACAGCGCATCACCATCCACAAATTTGACCAATAGATAGTTACCCCAACCTTCAAATACCTGCACGCCCGGTATCATCGACAAGCCAACTTGCAAATAAGCGCGGTTAGCGCCAAGTTCCAGAACTTGATATTTGGCACGTGCCAGTCCCAGTTCAGATAAGGCTTGCACCGCAATTTCTGCCACTGGTACCGGTACTGGATAAGGCGCAATCACTTTGAGCAGTACATTAATCAGCTCAGGACTCGCTAGGGTAAATCCGCAGCGCAATCCGGCCAACGCGAAGGCCTTGGAAAGGGTGCGTAGAATCGCTAAGTTCGGATATTGGGCGAGCAAATCGACCGTCGACGCTTCAGGACAAAAATCGATATAGGCTTCATCCATCACCACAATCGCCCGATCTTTGGTCATTTCAAGTAATTCAATAATGTCTGAACGTTGCACCAAATTGCCAGTTGGGTTATTTGGACTACACACAAACACCAGCTTAACCCGATCTAAATTAGCCGCAATGCTTGGCAAATCGAGCTGCCAGTCAGCGGTCAGCGGTACGCGTTTGCGCTCAACGCCAAAAGTTTCAGCACTGATGGCATACATGCCGTAAGTCGGAGGACAGAATAAAATGGCATCTTGATTCGGCTCACAAAAGGCTCGGATCAAAAGTTCAATCCCTTCATCGGCCCCACGCGATGTCAACACTTGCTCTGGACGCACTCCTGCATAGTTTGCGTAAGCCTCAAGCATCGCTTTGGGTTGACAATCGCTGTAGCGATTAAGGCGGGCAAAATCGGTTTTATATTCATTGTTAAACGGCGATTCGTTAGCATTAAGCCACACATCACCACTGCCGCCAATCCGCCGCGCAGAAAGATATGGCGTTAAGCCTTGTACTTGTTTACGAGCCAGTTTTTCCATAATTTATTGAGCCTTCTGTAATTTTTCCACGCGAATTGTCACCGCACGTTGGTGTGCGTCTAACCCTTCCGCTTGCGCCATCGTCACTACGGTTGGTGCCAGCAACAGCAAACCATCAGCACTCAGCTCTTGCACTGTCATGCGCTTACTGAAATCGGCTAGGCCAAGGCTGGAATAAGTACGAGTGTAACCGTAGGTAGGCAGGACATGGTTGGTGCCTGAAGCGTAGTCCCCTACCGATTCTGGAGACCAATCACCGAGGAAAATCGAACCCGCATTATCAAGCAGTGGCACCAACTCACGTGGATTGCGCGTCTGTACAATTAAATGTTCAGGGCCGTAGTAATTCGAGATCGCAACCGCTTGAGTGAGTGATTCGGCAATAATGATCAAACTGGAAGCCAAAGCTTGCTCGGCAATACTGGCACGAGTCAGCGTTTTCAATTGTTGCTGCAGCGCATCAATCACTTGATCGGCCAACACCGGAGATGGTGTCACCAGCACCACTTGCGAATCTGGCCCGTGTTCCGCCTGACTGAGCAGATCAGCGGCGATAAAATCGGCATCTGCTGTGTCATCAGCAATCACCAACACTTCTGACGGTCCGGCTGGCATATCAATCGCTGCGCCACGAAAATCGTTACTCACTTGGCGCTTTGCTTCCGTGACATAGGCGTTACCGGGGCCAAAAATTTTGTCGACTTTGGGCACCGTTTGAGTGCCGTAGGCCATCGCGGCAATCGCTTGGCCACCTCCTAAGTTGTACACCTCATCGATGTTGCACAGCTTAGCAACATAGAGTATTTCATCGGCGATCGGCGGTGGCGAGCAAAGCACTACTTTACGACAACCGGCAATTTGCGCTGGCACCCCGAGCATCAGCACGGTTGATGGTAGCGGTGCGCTGCCACCGGGAATATACAGACCCACTTGATTGATCGGGCGAGTCACTTGCTCACACACCACGCCTGGCATAGTTTCCACTTTGATTGGCTGCATTTTTTGCGCCTGGTGAAATTTGCTGATGTTGTGGTATGCCAGCTCTAACGCCTGCTTCATCGTTTCCGACAAACGCGCGGCGGCGGCATCCATCTCTTCACGTGAAACACGCAGCGAAGCCGGTTTCACCCGATCAAATTTTTCAGTGAGTTCAAACAGTGCAGCATCGCCCTCGCTACGCACTTTCGCGACAACCTGCGCTACCGCCGCGGTGATGTTTGCCCCTTCCGTTATCGCGGGACGTTGTAAAATCGATTGTTGCTGAGCTTCACTCAAAGAGTGCCAAACTACGGTTCTCATCGCTTTACTCCATCATTTTTTCAATTGGTAACACCAGAATTGAACTCGCACCGAGCGCTTTGAGCTGCTCCATGGTTTCCCAAAATAGGTTTTCTGAGCTCACCATATGTACCGCCACTTTAGATCGATCCGCAGAGAGCGGCAGCACAGTGGGATCTTCAGCACCAGGTAATAATGTTTTGATCTGAGAGAGTTTTTCTACTGGTGCGTGCAACATAATGTATTTGGATTCTTTCGCTTGCTGCACTCCGTGCATCCGCGTGAGCAGTTTATCGATCAACGCCGCTTTATCGGCAGCAAAAGTGCCAGGACGCTGGATCAGGGTCGCTTTGGATTCAAAGATCACTTCCACTTCTTTGAGACCATTGGCTTCTAAGGTTGCACCGGTAGACACAAGGTCGGCAATCGCATCCGCTAAGCCGGCACGCGGTGCCACTTCTACCGAGCCAGTTAACATACAGGTGCTAAACTCGATCCCTTGGCGATTCATATACGCTTTGAGTAGCTGAGGATAAGTGGTGGCAATCCGTTTACCATTCAGATCGTGCGGAGTACGGTAGTCGGCATCTTTTTCAATCGCAATCGAAAGACGACAGCCACCAAAATCCATGCGCCGTAAGGTGATAAATTGATGCGGTTGATTAAGCGCAAGGCGGTCTAAGCGCGTTTCTTCTAATACGTTTTCGCCCACAAACCCTAAATCCACTACCCCATCCATGATTAATCCAGGAATGTCATCATCACGAACGAGTAACAGATCAATCGGCATATTCAGTGAATGAACCACTAAGCGCTCACCCATGATGTTAAATTTCACACCGCATTTTTTCAGCAGTTCTTGACACTCTTGGCTCAAGCGGCCTTTTTTCTGTAACGCAATTCTCAGTCGTTGTGTTTGCATAACATGCTTCCTTGGCAATTTGTTGAATTTATTTGTTTTTTCAAAGCGTAAAACAAAAACCCTCGGGAGTTTAGTCTCCCGAGGGTTAGAATCTTGCTGTAGCTCTGATTTCAACTCCGGGAGATTCCAGTCCCCCGGGTATGCGTACATCTCCCCGAAAGACAGCTTAGGGATGATGGTGATGATGAATGTTCATTACGAAATTACGCATACTTAGTGATTTTCTATCTGTTTGAGAACTGCATTCACACTAACTAAGCTGAGTCGTTTTTTCAACCACAAATTGATACTTTTCTGGTTATTTTTTAATAGTAGGTTTTTTATGTACAAAAAAGGAGGTCCTCGGACCTCCTCGTAGCACAAGCGAATTCAGTCGATTATACCGACACTTGCTTACTCAATTTGGTTTTCGAGAGTACAGCAAGAACTAAGCAGATCAACACAAAGCTGACCGATGCCGCCGCTAACGCCAGCCACAATGAAGCGAAGATACCGAGTACCACATAACCAATCGCAGAAACTAAAGCCACCGCTAATGCGTAAGGCAACTGAGTAGCAACGTGGTCGATATGGTGGCAGCGCGCACCCGTCGATGACAAAATGGTCGTATCTGAAATCGGCGAACAGTGATCACCAAATACCGATCCGGCTAATACCGCACCCAACATCGGCAGCATTAAGGCCACATCGGTTGCACCAGCCATATCGCCCGCAATCGGCAGCATAATGCCAAATGTGCCCCATGATGTTCCGGTCGAGAATGCCATCGCACCAGACAGAACAAACAGAATCACCGGTAACCAGTAAGGTTGAATGTTGCCTTGCACCAATGAAGAGAGATAAGTGCCGGTTTTCATATCACCAATCACCGAACCAATCGTCCATGCAAAGATGAGGATCAAAATCGCACCAAACATCGATTTTGCGCCGATCCACAAGGTATTAGCCACTAGCTTAACTGGCAGCTTTTGACGTAGCACAGTAATAAACGCCATCGCCAAACCGACTAGGCCACCATAAACCAGTGAGGTACCTACATCGGTATTTTCAAAAGCACCAAAAATATCAAATGGTTTGCCACTTTCCGTTAACGCGCTCGCGCCAGTCCAAATCATGGCACTGATCGTCGCCACTACTAAAAACACAATCGGCAATACCAGATCTAATACACTGCCACGCGGGCTTTGTTCAATATCGAGCTCTTCATTAAGTTGATGAGCCGATGGCGCATCGGTACTCGGATCTTCATCAAATCCCCGTCCTTGAGAGGCTGCAATTTCATGTTTGCGCATCTGGCCAACATCGATTTTGAACCACACCACAACAAATACCATCAGCAAAGCGAAGATCGCATAGAAGTTCATCGGTACTAAACGTAGATAGGCACCTAACGCAGAATACTCTTCGATCCCGTGCGCCACCAAAATACCGCCAATAATGGTCATAATGTAAGCACCCCAACTTGAGGCGGGCATCACAACACACATCGGCGCGGCAGTAGAGTCTAGGATATAAGCTAATTTGGCGCGAGAAACGTAGAAACGGTCCGTCACTGGGCGAGAAATTGACCCCACCGCGAGGCTATTAAAGTAGTCATCCACAAAAATGAATACGCCTAAAAATGCCGCCAATAATTGAGAGCCGCGTTTACTTTTTACTCGAACTTGAGCCCACTGAGCAAAAGCATGCGTCCCGCCCGACAGGGTCAATAAAGCGGTCATCATGCCCAGCAGCAGTAAAAAGCCAACAATGCTCATATTCCACGCATTAATCGCACCATCTTCGATAAATACACTGCCGACTCGAGTCGCAATATATTGTGCCGATTGGCCGAGCGCATAATCCGCTAACAGTAAAGCACCTAAGAAAATACCCACTCCGAGTGACAGGAGTACGCGACGAGTAATAATAGCCAGACTCAATGCTACCAGTGGTGGTAAAACAGAGAGTGGCGAAGAAGCAAAATCGATTAAATTCATGATCTTCCTAAACCAGTAAAAAAATGGTTAGAGATCTACTGCAGACAAATTAAGCGACTTCATGTCCACTTAATTTATGTTGAACTAAGCGAAAGGGAAGCGAACACTTCACCCAACCCTACAGTAGCGCTCCATAGTTTAACAAAAATATAGACTATGGCAGTGTTACACCTATTTGATGCAACCCCAGCCAACTGCTGTGATCGGCAAGTTGACTTCGGCGACAACGCCTTTCTCCACCATTGATTGGCATCACCCCAATTGTGGATACTCTTCGTAATCGCGCCTCTACGGCGAAACCCCCATCTTATCAGACCCATTCATTTGGCTCATTCAAAGATGCTTTTCGCATTAGGTAGTGGTTATTTTACTGAACAAAAATCGCAATGCAACTAGCTTTCGCGTGGAAAAATTCGTGTTACGGCTCGCAAATCAATCACTTATTAGATACTCGTTTCATAAAAAAAAACGGAGGCTGGATATATCGCATATATATTATTTACTGGTGTGATAAGTATCAAGCAACCATGTTTATATGCATAATCGATGATCAACAAATCACAGCGACGACGGTTCTTTACCTTCTTTTACTCAATAATTTTTATATTTTTACTTTCTTACTATTTTGAATTATTATTTACAGCGAATAACTTGTCAGAATAATAAGCTAGGTTTAATATTAACTCGTATCCAATTTGTGAACAGGAAATGGTAATGTCGGAAATCACTAAGACTTTATTAAATATTCGTAGCCTACGTGCTTATGCACGCGAGCTAACTTTTGAGCAACTTGAAGAAGCGTTAGATAAATTAACGACCGTCGTTCAAGAGCGTAAAGAAGCTGAAGCGGAAGAAATGGCAGCTCGTGCTGAGCAAGATGCGAAATTAGCAGCGATTGCAGAACAAATGGCAAAAGATGGCATTGACCTAGAAGCGCTTATTTCTGCGCTGTCTGGCGAAACCAAAATGAAAGCCAAAAGCAGCAAAGGCAAACGCGCACCTCGTCCTGCTAAATACAAGTATATCGACACTAATGGTGAAGAGAAAACTTGGACAGGCCAAGGTCGCACACCTTTAGCGATTCAAAAAGCACTCGATGCGGGTAAATCTTTGGACGTTTTTGCTATTTAATTGCAAAGTAACTATTCCAAAGCGTTTAGTTATAAAAAAAGGCTCCGAAATGGAGCCTTTTTTATTATCGTTCCCAATACGCCTCTTCGAGGCTATCTTCACGCTCAGGAAGCCCGCGCGATAAACGAGGAGAATGTTGTGCCAATACTTCATAACTCGCACGGTTAGAATATTTACACACCTGAGAAAAAGAAGAATAAGTCAAAAATTCATGTTGATGCTTGCTCGAGTTAGGCACATTTTCTTTATGATATTTATTGGCCGCCATATCGTGTAATAAAGCTGATAATGCTGCATCTCCAGCACCATTAGTATTTTTTATCTTCTCTGGTCCACCCATATACGGCGAAATGTGCGAATAAACCCGAATAGGATTGATACAACTCTCTTTACGCACTGGGCGACTAAATTCATAGCGGTTAAATTCTGCCACTGAACCCGGTAATAATGGTAACGAGGTTTGACGTTTCGCGGAATCTTCCGTGTATCCGGCCATAAATAAACCCACAGGCCCAGCCGTACACAGCACTAAATCGACCCAATCCAAGGCCTTATCTGAAGCGGCTAGCGGATCACTTTCACCGGTGAGTGCTAAAGCCTCGTCCTCGTTCATCGCCACTACAGTGACATGTTCACGTAAAAATTCTTGCCAAAATTGTGGGTCATCTTGAATTACAAATTTTGTACCTAAAGTTAATACCACTGGCACATCATGTTTTTTTGCATACTCAATGGCACGCATGGTCGCCTCTGGCATCGGATCGCCAGATTTACAGCGCACTAAATAAGCGGTAATCACTAAAGCGGAGGCACTGGCAAATATTTTTTCTGGAATACTTTCTGGGCGTAATTGGTTCATTTGCCCTTCGCTGATCGCGAAAGTGCGTTCACCCTCTTCGGTGATCAACGCAAAACAGCGACCGATCGCACCATCAACACCTTGTAAATAGTTAAGATCCACACGACTAGAAGTGTTGCACAAATAACGATAGCCATAACTGCCAATTTTAATATCTTGGCTCATTACCCCAAGTAACGTCGAACGATCGTCAGCCAATACAGAGTAGTTATGTAGCGTATTGCCGATGGTACCACCCGCATACTCATTAGTGATTAAACCATGATGTTTTAATTCGTTATACAGTGCTTCTGCCGTCTGATCATCAATCACTAATGAATGCCCTTTACTCAAGCCATAACGCTCGATCAGAGCTGAATCAACCTTGGCCTCAATATCCACCAGAGTTTGATCAATACCGATAATATGCGTGCGCGCCATCTTTTTATTTTCTTGCGCTTGAATGACCAAAGGGTCACGCGCATGAACTGGAAAATAATGCTTAGATTTGCGTTGGCCAGGAAATTTCATAAAGGTTACTTGAGGTCAAGGAGAAAAAGAGCGCCGATTCTACCGTGCTGCTGGTAGTGCAGCAACTGAGGAAAAAATAGCAAACGTTTGCTCCGTGTGGTTTTTATTTGAAAACTTTTCAATAGCACTGGTAGCACAAGAGATTCAATGAGTTAGTAGCATTGTAACCAATGCCAGTGAAGTGTGATTGCGGTCGCGGATCTGTCCTCGAAAAATTCTTTCTGTTAGAATCTTGCTCCAAGTTAATTGAGTGGTAGATAAGTGATGTCTGTAGAGCACGCAAACAGCCAAAAAAAAGTGATTGTCGGTATGTCTGGAGGGGTTGATTCCTCTGTTTCAGCCTATCTTCTCAAACAGCAGGGTTACCAAGTGGAAGGCCTGTTTATGAAAAACTGGGAAGAAGACGATAACGAAGAATATTGCACTGCAGCAGAAGATTTAGCCGATGCTCAGGCGGTGTGCGATAAGCTCAACATTCCACTGCATACCATTAACTTTGCCGCCGAATATTGGGATAACGTGTTTGAGTACTTCTTGGCCGAATATAAAGCCGGCCGTACTCCTAACCCAGATATTCTGTGCAATAAAGAGATCAAATTTAAAGCCTTCTTAGAATTTGCTGATGAAGTGCTTGATGCCGATTACATCGCGATGGGCCACTATGTGCGACGCACCTTCCCGTCTGCAGGTGAAAAACCACAAATGCTGCGCGGCTTAGACAGCAATAAAGATCAAAGTTACTTCCTTTATACACTCAGTCATGAGCAGGTAGCGCGCAGCCTGTTCCCTGTCGGCGATCTGGAAAAACCGGAAGTACGCCGCATTGCCGAAGAACAAGGGCTGATCACCGCGAAAAAGAAAGATTCGACTGGTATCTGTTTTATCGGTGAGCGCAAGTTTACCGACTTCTTAGCTCGCTATTTACCGGCTCAACCAGGTAAAATTGAGACTCCGGAAGGTAAAGTGATTGGCGAACATCAAGGCTTGATGTATCACACGCTCGGACAGCGTAAAGGTCTGCATATTGGTGGAATGAAAGAGTGTAGTGAGCAGCCATGGTATGTGGCAAAGAAAGATCTCAAGCGCAATGTGTTGATTGCGGTACAAGGTGCCGATCATCCACTGCTGCAATCGCAGGGTTTGATTGCTTCACAACTGCATTGGGTTAACCGCATGCCGATCACCGAGCCGCTGCGTTGCAGCGTCAAAACGCGTTATCGCCAAACCGACATTGCTTGCACCATTATCCCACTCAGTGATGATCAGATAAAAGTGATGTTTGACCAACCACAAGTGGCGGTCACTCCGGGACAATCGGCGGTATTTTATCAAGATGATGTCTGCCTTGGTGGCGGTATTATTGAACAGCGCATTTGATAGTCAATTTTTAGGAGATTTACGTGGCTAACGCAATTTACGATCGTACCCTCGCTTTTGCTGGCCTGTGCCAAGCAGTGACATTGGTTCAACAGATCGCCAAAAATGGCCATTGTGATCCTGATGCGTTTGCAACTTCGCTAAAAGCTATTACCTGCACTAACCCAAGTAATACTCTGGCCGTGTTCGGCCATGAACATCAACTCAAACTCGGCTTGGCGTGTCTCGTCAAAGGTATTGATAGCACGCCCGCAGGTAGCGAAATTACGCGTTATTTGATCAGCCTGATGGCACTTGAACGTAAGTTAAGTGGCCGTCGCGATACGATGAACCAACTGGGTGACCGCATTCAAATGATCGAGCGTCAGCTTGAGCATTTTGACTTATTCGATGATCAGATGATCAGTAACCTTGCCAGCATTTATCTCGATGTAATAAGCCCGATCGGGCCGCGCATTCAAGTCACCGGCACCCCATCGGTGTTACAGCTCACCACTAACCAGCACAAAGTACGCGCGCTACTGTTATCAGGGATCCGCTGCGCAGTATTGTGGCGTCAGGTTGGTGGACGTCGTCGTCACCTGATTTTTGGTCGCAAAAAAATGATCGAACAGGCGCAGATTTTGTTAGCGCGAATCTAAGTGATGACCCCCTATTCGAATTACTCACACCTTTAACTCACTATTCAGGAGAAGAACATGGAACTGTCAGCATTGACTGCTGTTTCACCGGTCGATGGCCGCTACGGAAGTAAAACGATTGCGTTACGCAGTATCTTCAGTGAATTTGGTCTCCTCAAGTACCGCACTATCGTAGAAATCCGCTGGTTACAAAAACTTGCTGCCACTGCCGAAATCGCAGAAGTGCCTGCATTCAGTGCCGAAGCTAACCAATTCCTTGATGCGATTGCCGCCAATTTCAGTGAGACGGATGCACTGCGTATCAAAGAGATTGAACGCACCACCAACCACGATGTGAAAGCGGTGGAATACTTCCTGAAAGAGAAAGTGGCGGCAATGCCTGAGCTGCATGCGGTCAATGAGTTCATCCATTTTGCTTGTACTTCAGAAGATATTAACAACACATCGCACGCGTTAATGCTTAAAGAAGCGCGTGATACCGTGATCCTACCGGAAATTCGCAACGTCATTGATGCGATTCGCAAGCTGGCCGAAGAGTACCGCGATATTCCACTGCTTTCTCGCACTCACGGACAACCGGCATCGCCTTCGACCATGGGTAAAGAGATGGCCAACGTGGCTTACCGTATGGAGCGCCAATACAAGCAGATCGCTAATGTAGAAATTCTGGCTAAAATCAATGGCGCAGTGGGTAACTACAACGCACACCTTTCTGCTTACCCAGCGGTAGATTGGCACCAATTCAGCGAACAGTTTATCACCCAATCACTAGGGGTAGATTGGAACCCGTACACCACGCAAATTGAGCCACACGATTATATTGCCGAGCTGTTTGAAGCGGTGGGCCGTTTTAATACCATCTTAATCGATTTTGATCGTGATATTTGGGGTTACATTGCCTTAGGCCACTTCAAACAAAGAACCATTGCAGGTGAAATTGGCTCTTCAACCATGCCACACAAAGTCAACCCGATTGATTTTGAAAACTCAGAAGGCAACTTGGGACTCGCCAATGCGGTATTTACCCATTTAGCGCAAAAACTGCCAATCTCTCGTTGGCAGCGTGACCTGACTGACTCTACCGTACTGCGTAACCTAGGTGTCGGTGTCGGTTATGCCATTATCGCGTACACCTCAACCCTAAAAGGCATCAGCAAACTGGAAGTGAACCGCGCTGCGCTATTGGCAGAGCTTGATCACAACTGGGAAGTTCTGGCTGAGCCAATTCAAACCGTGATGCGCCGCTATGGCATTGAAAAGCCTTATGAGAAGCTGAAAGAGCTGACTCGTGGCAAGCGAGTCGATGGCGAAGCGATGCGTCAATTTATCGATGGTTTAGCACTCCCTGCTGAAGAAAAAGCGCGTCTGCAAGCGATGACTCCAGCCAGCTACATTGGCTATGCGATTGAAATGACCGATCAGCTGTGATCTGAATACCAGAGAAAACAAATGACCAAGGGGAGCCGCGAGGCTCCCCTTGTTTTTAAATCTCAGTGTGACTGATTTTACTCCTGCTTTTCAAAAAATAGCGTTATTCGCCCAACCTCAAAGCCAAATTTGCGAATTTTGGTTAAATTGAATAGCCGCTTTTCATCTTGTCGATACAACCAATCATCAAAGTGGACCAATACTTCGCTACTGTTGCGTTTCAGCATAAAATCATATTGCCAGCGCAACGCATTACCAACTTCTTCCCCGCGAGCAGCCCCGACGATATCATCGGCATGGCCTTGGTACTGATCAGCTCCAGTCCGACTAATCGTCCAGATCCGCTGATCCATTTCGCCATCATCAAAGACAAAGTCCTCCACCAGGATCAGTTGATCATTTTCCACTCGGCCTTCAATCGTTACGGTAAAACGTCGGGTTTGCTTATTGGTATAATCTTGTACCATTCCCCACGCATGAGTCGTACCTAAAAAATAATTAAATAGATCAAATTTAGGTGTGGCAGCGCGATATTCATGAATATCTGCCGAGCAGCCCCACAGCCAACCTAAAGTCAGCAGTAAACCACTTTTCCAGAGTTTCATTGTCGATTAACTCCTATTAATTGATTGCGTAGCATTAAATATTCAGTTTGTGGTGATAACCAGATCGAGAGAAAAGCATCATTAAATGCTTCATCACTGATCTTACCGATCGAACGCTCATCCTCTTGCTGGCGATAAAAAAAGAACTCTCCATCTTTTCCATCAGAAACATAGACCAAACGATCTCCGCTTAAGAGATTTGGAAAAATTTGCTGTAAATTGGCCAACCAAGCTTGGCTAATCGTCGAAGCAATGCCGAGCTTACGCCACTGATTTTGAGTGGCTTCAATCAATTCCTGACGACTGATGGCGCGCAAATAAGTAATTTCTAATGCCATCGGATGTGGTGAAACATCTTGAGATTCTTGGTATTGACCGGTCGGCGTTCTCAGTTGTGCAGTGTAAATATCAAACCAGATCCAAGAAAGTGTCGCTTGCCCAACAATCGGCCAGTCGTGCCATCGACTTGTGACGGACTCCACTGGGACGGCTACTTTCAGCATGCTGATATAACTGATACCACAAGCCAGCATGACTAATTTAACTATTGGTGGTTTTTTCATACTTCATGACCTTGATTAACAACCAAGTTATTGCGAGCCATTGCAAAAATACCACTCCCAATACCAGCCAGTGTGAAGATAGCCAACTGACCGCACCAGCTCGATAGCCAACCCAATAACTTAAACTACCTAAGCTACCACCTACGACACACAGTATCGGCTTTGGATAACGATTGAGTGGTGGGATTACATAAGCCGCGTACCATGAAAATGCGAACCATAGCGCAACCAACCAGAGTGGTAACTGTTGATCAGAAAAGATAAATAATCCCAAGCTTAGATTGCCATAATCAATCACAATGCCGAGTAAGGCGACCCAAACCATGTTGATTAATAAGGGATGGCGCTGGATCATCGCCCATCCATAAGCCACAACAACCAGTCCAGAGGTCAACCATAACCACCTTTGCTGACCGAATACGGCCATTGCCCATATCAAGTCAAACCAGATGGAACTTAATAGCAGAGACATAGACTTAATCTCGCTCAAAAGTGAGATGAATCGTGCTGATGCTGCGCGCTAAGAAGCCCCCTTCACAGTAGCAAAAATAGTAATGCCACATGCGAATAAAGCGTTCGTCATAACCGAGTTCACGCACTTTGGGTAACTGCTGTTCAAAACGTTCACGCCAATGTTGTAGTGTTAAGGCATAATCAAGCCCAATATCGAATAGATCACGCACAATAAATCCGGTGTGCTTGGTCGCTAAATCTGTCAGCACAGAGATAGAAGGTAAAAACCCGCCAGGGAAGATATATTTTTGAATAAAATCAACGTTATTGCTGTAACTCACATAGCGTTGATCCGCAATGGTAATCGCCTGTAGTGCCATTTTTCCATGCGGTTTCAATAGGGCATAGCATTGGCTCAAAAATGTGGGTAGGAAGGCTTTACCCACCGCCTCGATCATCTCGATAGAAACCAGCTTGTCATATTGTCCAACCAGCAAACGATAATCTTGTTTGAGTAAGGTGATGTGGTTATGCAAACCTAATGCACTAATTTTTTGCTGAGTATATGCAAACTGCTGTTCGGAGATGGTAGTCGTGGTGACCTTACAACCGTAGTTTTGGGCCATATAAATCGCCATTGCGCCCCAACCCGTACCAATTTCCAACACATGATCACTCGATTTAAGCTGTAACTGATCACACAAGCGCTGCATTTTTGCTTGTTGAGCTTGCTCTAATGAAAAATGTTTGTGTGTAAATAATGCGCTAGAGTAAAGCATCGTCTGATCTAGAAACAATTGGTATAACGAATTGCCCAAATCGTAATGTTGATGAATATTATCTTGGGCTTGCTCAAGCGTGTTGCGTTTTAGCCAATGCGCTAACCTATTGAGCCATTGAGTAACACGATTACTCTGTCTTTCCAGTTTATCTAACGCCGCAAAATTGATTGCCATTAATTGCATCAAGGCACTCAGATTAGGGCTATCCCACCAGCCATCCATATAAGCTTCTGCGGCAGCAATACTGCCACCTTTTAACACTCGCTGATAAAAATCCGGATGCTTGACTTCAATAACGGCATGAATGGAATTTAATCCATCTCGGCCAAATTGCTCACAACGGGGTTGTGTTTGACCCGCAATATGTTCGACGAGCGTTAAGTTGCCTTCAAGCGATGATAATGCGCGATAAATAACGCTACGGGCACCTTTTTGCCAGCGGCTGAAAGAACCTGAGATTGCCATCGATGAGCTATTTACCATCAAGAGACTCCTTAATTATTGTTGTGCTCTGATTTTGGATGTGGATAAACTGGCACACCCTTACGCCATAATTTAAAGGCGTGCCAATAGATCCCCACCATTACCTTTACCGCCATGATGGGAGTTTTGAACAACTGAAATAATAGATTCGTGGTGACCAATGGTTGTGCTTGCATGGCTAAAGTGGCATCAAACTCTTTATGGGTGCGATGACACTCAAGATGGATGAGCACAGAACGAGTTAATGGTCGGATTTTCCAACAATACCGCTGATCAATCGGATTAAAGGGCGAAACATGAAATGCCTTTGGATGCTGCCTTTCAATCACCGAATGGCTAGCTGCCTGCTCTTGATCCCGTGCGGAAATGGCATAATAGTGCCGTTCATTCCATGGCGTATTGCTCACTTCCGCAAGCAAATAACGCCAACGCAAATCGGTATCCTGCACATAATAAAAATTGACCGGACTAAAATAGATCCCGAGATAACGCATATGTATTAGAGCCACCACTCGCCCTTCAATTCGCTCCCCCGTCAACTGCTCAATTTTATCGAGAACCGCTTGTTTAAGTGAACCTTGACCAAGATAGTCTTCACGCCGCAAGCGTGCCCAATGCCACCAACGCTCACCCATTCCCCATACGGTACTCGCCAGTTGTGGCCATTCATCTAAATCAATACAGGGCATAAAGAGAGAATAGTTGAGATCATGTTGCACTGGAGTAAAGCGACGATGACGCACTTGACCAATCATTAAGCAACTTTGCCATTCGGTTTTACGATCAGATATCGACATTCGGCGACTCCCTACGCCCCGGCTCAGCGCGCTGTGCATAAGCTTGCAGTTGAGTCACCACATCCAATGCACTGCGTACGCCATCCTCATGGAATCCATTGTGCCAATAAGCACCACAGTACCAAGTATGGTTTACTCCGCTAATATGTGACTTTTTCTGCTGCGCTTTAATGGCACTGTGAGAAAACACCGGATGATGATAGCTAAAGCGAGCTAATACCTTATTGGGGTCAATATCCTCACTGCAATTAAGCGTCACGCACAACGTTTGTGGCGCTTGAATATGCTGCAAAATATTCATGTTATAAGTCAGCGCAGGTAAACGTGTCTGTTGATCAGCCTCACCTTTTAACCAATAGTTCCATGCCGCCCATGCGGCCTTACATTTTGGCAGTAGCGCACTATCGGTGTGTAAAACAACCTCATTGGTCTGATAAGTCAGAGCAGAAAGTAACTGTTGTTCACTCATGCTTGGCTCACTTAACATCGCCAGTGCCTGATCGCTGTGGCAAGCAAAAATAACTTCATCAAAAAATTCGACGTGATCATTCACCTGAATCTCAACCCCGGTTGCTAAGCGTCTCACCTGCTTAACCGCACTATTAAGATGGATCCGGTCGATAAACCCTTGAGTTAATGGCTGAATATAATTACGCGAACCACCAGGGATCACATACCACGGAGGACGCTGAGTCACATCCAGTAATCCATGGTTCAGGAAAAAACGGGCGAAAAACAGCAGCGGGAAAGCACGCATATCAGTCAAAGAGGAAGACCAAATCGCTGCACCCATGGGTAAAATGTAGTTTTCACAAAAATAATCATCAAACTTATGCTCAGCCAAAAACTCACCAAGGGTTTGTTCATTGAGCTGTCGATGCGCTACACAGGCTTTCGTTAAGCGATTAAAGCGCAATATTTCTGCGATAAAGCGGTAGAACCGCAGATTGAACCAATTACGTTTTTGGGCAAACAGTGTCGCCAAAGTATGTCCATTGTACTCCAAGCCATTGGTATCGTTACGTACACTAAAACTCATCTGGGTTGGTTTACCGTGCACCCCGACTTCATCCATCATTTTGATAAAGTTGGGATACGTTCTCTGGTTATACACAATAAATCCGGTATCCACCGCATATGACTTGCCCTCCAGCTCAATATCGATGGTTGCGGTGTGCCCCCCAATATAATCATTGGCTTCAAACATTGTGATATCGTGATAACGATGCAAATAGTAACCACAAGTTAAACCTGAAATACCAGAACCAATGATTGCAATCTTCATCCAAACTCTCCATTAATCAGTCAATATGCGCCGAACTAATTGACATTGCCAAGCATAAGGTAAGCTACCCAGTAGACGGATTAGCCAAGTAAACCGTCGCGGAAAATAGATCTGTGCCAACCCTCGATCTAATCCAGAACGGATCTCTTGGGCCGCTCGCTCGACAGAGATAATCATTGGCATCACAAACGTATTACGCTGAGTTAAGGGGGTCGCGACAAAGCCAGGAAAAATAGTCGTCACTTGAATACCGAGCGGATACCAATCGAGTTGCAGTGTACGTGCAAGATAGGCCACTGCAGCTTTGGATGCACCGTAGGCTTGTGCGCGGGGCAACGCCAACTCACTTGCAATCGAGCCCACAATCGCAACCCGATGACCACGCGCTAAATGAGGTTGGATCGCCTCAATAACCGTAGCAACGCCAAGCACATTAACGTTAAATACCCGCCTCATTACCGCGCTATCCATCTTGCCCTGGTTGATATATTCACAATCACCGGCATTTAAAATCCAAAGCTGTGGTTGACAAGGTAATTTTGCTAATGCGATTTTGGTGGCCTGATCATCGGTCACATCAAAAACCAGCGGATAAATGTTGGGGAAATCTAAATGCAGGGTTTGTAGAATCTGTTCGTTGCGCCCACAGGCGATCACTGTCCAGCCGTCTTTGGCATAATCTAGCGCCAGTTGTTTACCAATCCCGGAAGTCGCTCCGGTGATCAAAACCGATTTCATTGGCCTAGTCTCCGTTTGATGGTACGGATAAGTGACCCTAATATAGGCAACCGCTCATAAAGCATTTGTCCCATATCAAAATAATCACGGTGATAGATCACCTTGTCATCCGCAAAGCGCAAATAACTCACACCATTAACACGAATTAGTTGTCCTTTGGCTAATTTGGGATGCCGTAGGTACATTGTCCATATTAAAAAGGCCCCCTCGTCTACGCTGTACTGCTCGTCAATCACAAAACTACAACGTTCAACATTTTGATATAACGTTGCAAAATAGTCAGTGAGAGCTTGAACCCCTTGAATACGATGGGCGGGATCTTCAAATACCACATTGTGATGGTAGATTTCGGGTAATTTGTGTAATTGTTTTTTGTCGATATGCTGATAAAAACGCGCAACATGTTGTACGTCCATAATGCTAATCCCTAGCGTTATACAACGATAAGAAGTTAATCCTGCATTACAACCATAGTTGACTTTATAGCCTTGTACAATATTCGCTCGATATGCGGTTAATGACTTAAGGCTATAAAATAAATCGCTTGAGCAGGCAACTAACTACACTACCCGCATGCTTTATTGCCAATCGAAATTATACCCAAACCACTTGGAGTTGCAGGTAGGCGGCAAGTAAGAGACTCTCCATCAGCATAAGCAAACGATGTGATTGGGGTGAGCGAACGTAGCCAACAACGTTAACTCATCAGTGAAAGGTAACCATATACTCCCATGTATAAACCCACTGCACTAATCAATATGCCGGATAGATAGGGCGCTCGGCGTGCAACATCATTCAATCCACGCCATCTAGATGTCGCCTTTTGTACCCCGACTGAAGCAACAACACCTACCGCAACAAGGGTCAGTGCTAGGCCGATACTAAATGAAATAACTAAAGTCGCACCCAGTATCATCGCTTTAAGCTGTAAACAAATAAGTAGGATAGTGATAGCTGCGGGGCATGGAATCAGCCCTCCGGTTAAACCAAAAACAAGTATTTGCCCATTCGTTACCTCTCTATTTTCAAAATGCTTTTGAATATCCAGAGCATGGGCTCGCTCATGAGCATCTTGATACTCTTTATGATCACATTCTGAGCAAGAATCACTATCAAAGTGCACATCGAAGTCATGTGTATGACCATGCTCAGTATCGACAATTTGATTTGTCCATTGATGATCATGGTGCTGATCCTTATGCCAAGCTCGTTGATGACGCCATGTTATCCAAAACATCCATAAACCAGTCAAAACAATAATTACCCCAGAGATAAGCTGCATCCATGGCTCCACAGCTTCAGGCGTAAATTTACGACTGATATACATACCTCCAACCGCAATTAGCCACACTACAGCAGTATGCGATAGTGTGGCGGCTAACCCCAACATCACAGCCTGCTTAACAGTCCCCTTAACCGCCACAATAAAAGCCGCCATCATCGTTTTTGAATGTCCTGGCTCAAGACCATGTAGCGCACCGAGTAAAATAGCGCTAGGAATAAAGAACCATCCATTACCTTGCTGCAGTAGTTCGACAAAATCCATTATTGTTCCCAGTGATCATTTCAAATTTGAAACAAACTATACTCCCCCCCCAGTAATCAATACTACCCCCCAGTATAATCAAATGCTACATTACCGCTAGCGCCACTCATTTAGCCACTCAAAGAAGATAAACCATGTCACATACGACCAGAGATCAAAAGAAACTCAAAACCCGGGTAAACAAAATACAGGGACAAGTGAATGGGCTAAAAAAAATGCTGGAAAGGGAGCACGAATGCCAAGATGTGCTGCAGCAGATTGCGGCCATTAGAGGGGCAGTTAATGGCTTGATGCGCGAAGTGATTAAAGGCCACCTACTTGAACACGTCGTACTTGAAGAAGACAAACAACAACGTCAAGTCGATATGGACATTGTGTTAAAAGTTCTAGACTCCTATATCAAGTAATCTACACCCATCGTTTTTATGCACAAGCTGGATTAAAAAGTGGGCAAACCTATCTCTGCCTAACAAAACGGCTTGATGATTCATCACGCTGCTGGCTGATAAGGTGAAAAAGGTCTGACATGATTGCCAGACCTTTATTTTATAAATTAAGAAGAGAGTACAGTTTTTATTTACAGATTACGCAGTGCGGCAATCCGTTTTTCGAGTGGCGGGTGAGTCATCATCAGTTCGGATAGAGAGCGCTTACCGTTGATGCCAAATGCCATCATCGAACCTTCAAGTTGCGACTCTTGGCCCATTTTTAGGCGCTCTAGGGCGGCAATCATTTTGTGCTTACCGACCAATTGCGCAGCACCTGCATCGGCATAAAACTCACGGCGACGGCTATACCACATGGTAATAAAGCTGGCTAACAAGCCAAATACCAACTCAAGAACCATAGATACCGCAAAGTAAATCATGGTGTTACTGCCCTGACCTTCTTCTGAATCCCGTGAAGCGACAATATTGGCAATAAAACGCGATAAGAAGATCACGAAGGTATTCACCACACCTTGCATTAAGGTCATAGTCACCATATCTCCATTAGCGATATGGCTCACTTCGTGGGCTAAAACCGCTTCCGCTTCATCGCGCGTCATGTTGTGCAGCAAACCTGTCGAAACGGCGACCAGTGAATCATCACGCTTCGCTCCGGTCGCAAATGCGTTGATATCGGGAGAGTCATAAATCGCCACGGTTGGCATACCAATACCCGCTTGCTCTGCTTGGCGACGCACGGTATGTAGTAGCCAGTGCTCAATTTCGTTACGAGGATTTTCAATCACCATGCCATTGACTGAACGCAGGGCAATACTTTTCGACATCAGTAGCGAGATAAAAGCCCCACCGAAACCAAACACCGCCGCCATAACCAGTAGCCCAGACAAACTGCCTGGTTGCATGCCGGTCACTGCATACACAATATTCAAAACAACACTTAGCACCATAATTACAGCAAGGTTGGTGGCTAAGAATAACAAAATACGTTTCATGACTTACTCTCCGAACAACACGGCTCAACTAGGATGATGCGCCAATTTATCACACATCATTTATTATTATTTATAAACCTATGTTCTTCGATTTAAAAAACAAGGTTAAGCAATAAATTGCAACATTTAATGTCTTACCTACAGTGGCTCAACGCTGAGCTATACTCAAAACACTTGAGTATAGACAGGAGTCATCTTGAGCCAGAGTTCGCCAAGTCATCAAGGGCGACAAAAATACAATGCCAACGTCACCACCATTTCACCATCAGCAAAGGAAAACTTATGGTTGAAGCAAATAGCTACCAAATGGCGATTGATTTACTTTGCTGCCATTTAGGTATTGATGAACAACAAGCACGGATCCAACTTGGGTTAGCACCTAATCCACAAAATCTGCAACAGCGCATTATCGATACACAGCAATCGTTACTGGGTTTCGATAGCAAATCTTCTACCAACTATACCCAAACAACTTGAAGTTGCAGGTAGGCGGCAAGTGAGTCCCCATGAGCATAGACAAACTATGTAATTGGGGGGAACGAAGGTAGCCAACACAGCTGCAGCTTCAAGTAAGAAGGGGGATAGATAATCAACGCCGCAATGGCGGATAAGTTTACCGACCGATACGAAAAAGGCGGCTCGTGTAGAGCCGCCTTACAATTTTAAATCACGCGACGGTGACAGAAGCTAACAGAGGTTGCAACTGGATATATTTGCCCAACTCTTGGCGTTTAGCCTTCGGAATATAGGGAATTTCACCCAGTTTAGGAGCCCCGATCCGAGCTTCAAGGTGTTCGATGATTTCAGCATAATGTTCGGTGCCAGGATTGACTCGGTTGGCAACCCAGCCAATCAGTGGTAAACCATCCGCTCGGATCGCTTCAGCAGTCAGAATAGCATGACTTAGGCAGCCAAGCTTAATCCCAACCACCAAAATAACCGGCAACTGCTGTTGTTTAACCCAACTCGATAAACAATCTGCATCGGATGTTGGTACACGCCAACCACCTGCACCTTCGACCACGACCAATTGTGCCTGTTGTTGATGTTGAGCCAGTTTATGACTCAATATCGCATAATCAATCGTCACATTTTCATGTTTAGCGGCAATATGGGGAGAGGTCGGTAAGGCTAGCGGGTAAGGATTGACATCCTCATAAGGCATCGCCACTGTGGCGACTTGCATCAGATGCAGTGCATCACAGTTTCGATAACCAAACTCTGTTTTCTCGCTTCCCGCTGCGACAGGTTTATAACCAATCGTGGTGATATTGTGTGCTGCTAGCGCCTGTAAAATCGCTTTTGATGCGACTGTTTTCCCTACGTCGGTATCCGTCCCTGCGATAAAAATTGCATTTTTCATCGGTGAATAACCCCTAAACAAACCTGATACGTGGCTGGCACAAGACCGTGTTGATTACGGAAAGCTTGATAAGCAGACTCCACTTTTGCCAACGTTCGACGGCTAATCAGCCCTGTTGAACGTTCACTGACATGAGTCGCACCGATCCCTTTTAGATCGCGCATCAGTGCAAAGGCCGTCTCATACCAAACTCTCATGGTTACCCAGTCTAAGTGATGTTGCATACATTCAGCTTGCGCTAACGCAAGGTTTACCTGATTGCTGGTGATGAATGAATTGATATGACGATGCTGATCAACGCTGCGCCAAGCTTGTTCTAATTCAAATAGCGACCCCTCCAGCAAGGTAGAAATGAATGCTTGGCCACCAGGTTTCAGTACCCGGCGAATTTCTTGTAGCGGCAAGGATAAGTCGTCACACCACTGCAAGGCTAAGCTGGAAAACACCATATCAAAGCGAGCGGAGATAAAAGGCAACAGCTCAGCATCGGCCAACTGGTAATCCATGCCGCAATCACCACAGCGTTGATGCGCTTGCTCAAGCATGACAGACGAAAGATCAGCACACATTACCACCGCACCACGCTCACGCAATAGAGCAGAAAAATAACCGGTCCCACAACCAAGATCGAGCACTTGTAGCCCATCTAACCGAGTCGGCATTTTGTCCAGTAAACGCCAGCCCACTTGGCGTTGAAAGGCGGCATGTTGATCATAATGCGCCGCCGCTTTACCAAACGCTTGGGCAATCGCTCTTTTGTCTTTCAATCCTGCGCTCAATTGGCCCGCACCACATAATTCAGCCACAATAGTCATGCTCTAAACTCCATCACAGCCGCTAATTGCTCCGCCAAATGTTGTACTTGTCGCTTAGTGTGGGCGGCGGTCAAGGTAATCCGTAACCGTGCGCTACCCTTAGCAACCGTTGGTGGACGGATCGCACTGACCCAAGTTCCTTGCTGTTTCAACTGATCAGCGACCCTCATCGCATGCTCACTACGGCCTAATAACCAAGGTTTGATCGGGGTTTGAGTGGCGATAAAACCAGGAAGATCTCGACACTGTTCATCAAAGTACGCCATCAGCTCAGCCAGCTTTTCTCTGCGCCAAGCTTGGCTTTGGATCATACGTGCCGCTTGAGTTAAAGCGTACGCCTGCGCGGGAGGCATTGCGGTGGAATAGACATGATGGCGCGCAAATTGGGTCAGATAATCGCCCACTTGCGCATCGCACAAGACTGCCGCTCCAGCCAAGCCAAACGCTTTGCCAAAGGTGACCACCAAAATATTCGGTTGAATGCCAGCGGCTTGGCAACTGCCTGCGCCCTGTTCGCCAAGCACACCAATCCCATGCGCGTCATCGACCATCAACCAAGCGCGCGGTTTCACTAGCGCCGCGATTTGTGCCAAAGGTGCGCAGTCGCCATCCATGCTAAACACCCCTTCAGTGACCACTAACGTATTGGCAGCTTGACGCAGTAATTGACCGAGATGATCAATATCATTGTGCTTAAAACGTTGCATCGTGGCAGGGCTTAAGCGGCCCGCTTCGATCAATGAAGCGTGATTGAGTTTATCTTGCAGCAGCACATCGCCTTTTTCGAGCAACGTAAACAGCACGGCTTGATTCGCACTAAATCCTGAGCTGAATAAAATCGCGCGCGGATAGCCCAGCCAATCACACAGCTCGCGCTCCAACTCTGCATGCGCGGTACTAAAACCCGTGACCATCGGTGATGCGCCACTGCCAGCACCAAAACGGCTCAACCCGGTTTGCCAAGCTTGGATCAGTTGAGCATCATTGGCCAAACCAAGATAATCGTTACTGGAAAAATTTGAGTAGCGACGATCAAACAGAGCCAACTCACCCGCGCCACTTCGCTCTAGCTGTTGCAGTTGGCGAGTCAGCCCACCCTGCTCACGTTGGGTGAGCGCTTGTGTAATGCGTGATTTAAAGTGCGGCATCATAGAATAAATCATTGGCAGTTGGACGTGCAGCTACGCGTTCAACCACTCGATCCAGTAGTTCATTTTCGGTGATTTGATCAGGTTTTTGCGCGACGGATTCACGGTTAATACCCAGCTTTTTAAACAGCAACATATCGCTGTCTTCGGCTGGATTGGGGGTGGTCAGCAGTTTACAACCATAGAAAATCGAATTGGCGCCAGCCATAAAACACAACGCTTGCATCTGCTCATTCATCTGCTCACGCCCTGCTGACAGGCGCACCGCGGATTTCGGCATCATGATCCGCGCCAGCGCAATCAAACGTATAAAATCAAACGGCTCGACATCATCCACTTGCTCTAATGGCGTGCCCTTCACTTTAACCAGCATATTGATCGGGACACTTTCAGGCTGTGTTGGCAAATTCGCCAGCTCAACCAATAATCCAGCGCGGTCATTGACGCTTTCCCCCATGCCAATAATCCCACCCGAGCAGATCTTCATCCCGGCATCACGCACATGTGACAACGTATCCAAGCGATCTTGGTAGGTTCGTGTGGTGATGATGTTGCCATAGAATTCAGGTGAGGTATCGAGGTTATGGTTGTAGTAATCCAGCCCAGCTTGCGCCAACTGCTGCGCTTGATCTGGCGTGAGCATACCGAGTGTCATGCAGGTCTCTAGCCCCATCTCTTTCACACCGCGGATCATCTGTTTGAGCAGTGGCATATCACGCGGTTTCGGGTTTTTCCACGCTGCGCCCATGCAAAAACGGGTCGAGCCTGAATTTTTGGCCTTTTGCGCCGCATCCAACACGCGTTCGATTTCCATTAAACGCTCTTTTTCCACATCAGTACGATAATGAGCACTTTGCGGGCAGTATTTGCAATCCTCTGGACAAGCACCGGTTTTGATCGACAGCAGTGTGCTGACCTGCACATGGTTGTGTGGATGATGCTTACGATGCACCTGCTGCGCTTCAAACAGCAAATCCATAAAGGGTTGATCCAGTAACGCGTTAACCTCCGCGACCGTCCAGTGATGACGAACTTCCACGTGTAATCCTTATTGGGGTGATGAGTTTTATGCTTGGCTAGTCTACTGAGCGACGCTAGACTGTCAACAATAAGAAAATCACATTATTTACATGTGATTATTAATTGTGCTTTTATTGATTTTGGAATGATGATGGATTTAGCCTTCGACCGTTGCCATATTTGGCATCCCTACACATCTACCCTAACACCTCTGACCTGTTATCCCGTGAGTCGCGCCAATGGCGTGATGATCACGCTCGAAGATGGGCGCAACTTGGTTGATGGCATGTCCTCTTGGTGGGCTGCCATTCACGGTTACAATCACCCCATACTCAACCAAGCCGCACATCAGCAAATTGAGCAGATGTCGCACATCATGTTTGGTGGTTTGACTCATCAACCAGCGATTGAGCTTTGTCAAAAATTGCTCAAACTCGCGCCGCAAAATTTGCAGCAAGTGTTTCTCGCGGATTCAGGTTCGGTAGCAGTGGAAGTGAGCTTGAAAATGGCGTTGCAGTATTGGCACAGCAAAGGCCAACCGAGAGCAAAATTTCTCACCCTACGCCACGGCTATCACGGCGATACTTTTGCAGCCATGTCGGTGACCGATCCAGATAACTCGATGCACAGCCTGTACAAAGGGTTTCTGCCCGAGCATATTTTCGCTAACTCGCCAGAAGGCGGATTTTTTGATGCGTGGGATGAGCGTGACATTGCCGATTTTCGTGACAAAATCACTCAATATCACCACCAGATTGCCGCGGTGATCCTTGAGCCCATCGTACAGGGCGCGGGTGGTATGCGCATTTATCATCCTGAGTTTTTACGCCAAGTTAGAGCTTTGTGTGATGAGTTTGGTGTGCTGCTGATCTTAGATGAGATTGCCACCGGCTTTGGCCGTACCGGCAAAACCTTTGCCTGTGAACATGCGGGTATTCAGCCGGATATTCTGTGCGTTGGCAAAGCGCTGACTGGCGGCTACATGACTTTGTCCGCCACCCTCACCACCCAACAAGTGGCCGATACCGTGTGCGCCGGAGAAGCGGGTTGCTTTATGCATGGCCCTACCTTTATGGGCAATCCGCTGGCTTGCGCAGTCGCCAGCGCCAGTTTATCGCTGCTTGAGCAAGGAGATTGGCAACAACAAGTAGCGAATATCGAAGCATTTTTTGCTGAGCAACTGCCTAAACTCAACCTTTTGCCACAGGTCAAGCAGACTCGTTGGTTAGGCGCGATTGGAGTGGTGGAAACCCATCTTGCGGTCAATATGCAAGTGATCCAGGCTCTATTTGTAGAGCATGGAGTGTGGATTCGCCCTTTTGGTCGGCTGATTTATCTGATGCCTCCCTACATTAGCCAACCTGAACACTTACAAAAGCTGGTGGAGGCGATTGCCGCTGCATTAAACCACCCAGACTGTTTTAAACAATAGCCAATACGCTGCGCAACAAATGACACGCACAAAAAAGCCGACATCAGTATGCCGGCTTTTTTCATGCTTAGCGCTTTAAGCGCTAATTTTCCGTTTATCGGAAAAGCGGATTAACCAATATGGGTTAAACCGCCCATGTAGTTTTGCAGTACCGCAGGGATCGCAATCCGGCCATCCGCTTGTTGGTAGTTTTCCAAAATCGCCACCATAGTACGACCGACTGCCAGACCAGAGCCGTTCAGCGTGTGCACCAGCTCAGGCTTCTTCTCGCCTTTGCGACGGAAACGCGCTTGCATACGACGCGCTTGGAAATCCCACATATTGGAACAAGAAGAGATTTCACGGTAGGTTTCTTGCGCTGGAACCCAAACTTCCAAATCGTAGGTTTTGCACGAACCAAAGCCCATGTCACCAGTACATAGGATCACTTTACGGTAAGGCAGCTCGAGCAGTTGCAGCACTTTTTCTGCATGGCCAGTCAGCTCTTCCAATGCCGCCATAGAATCTTCAGGGCGAGTGATTTGTACCAGTTCCACTTTGTCAAACTGGTGCATACGGATCAAACCACGCGTATCACGTCCGTAAGAGCCCGCTTCAGAACGGAAACATGGCGTATGCGCGGTCATTTTCAGCGGCAGTTGCGCTTCATCCAAAATCGTATCACGCACCAGGTTGGTCACAGGTACTTCCGCGGTTGGGATCAAAGACAGACGGCGTGGCTCTTCGTCACTGGCTTTCTCTGTCAAAGGCTCAGTATGGAACAGATCTTGGCCGAATTTCGGTAGCTGACCAGTACCAAACAGCGTTTCCGCGTTGACTAGGTAAGGCACATACAACTCAGTATAGCCGTGTTGATCGGTGTGCAAATCCAACATAAATTGCGCGATCGCACGGTGCAGACGAGCAAATTGGCCTTTCATTACCACAAAACGTGCGCCGGTGATCTTAGTTGCGCTCGCAAAATCCAGACCATCAGCCATTTCACCTAAATCCACATGATCTTTAACTTCGAAATCATAGGTTTTTGGCGTGCCCCAACGAGAAACTTCGACGTTTTCGCTGTCATCTTTACCGTTAGGTACCGCATCATCTGGAAGATTAGGTACGATTTGGGTGATCGCATCTAACTGTGCCATGATCGCATCCAGTTCCACTTTTTTCGCATCCAGATCGTCACCCAAAGTGCCAATTTGTTGCTTCACTGCTTCTGCACCCGCTTTATCACCAGTCGCCATCAGTTGACCGATTTGCTTGGAGATCGAGTTACGCGTGGATTGTAAATTCTCAACTTCTACTTGAATGGACTTACGTTGTTCTTCAAGAGTACGGATAGTCTCCACGTCGAGTTTAAAACCGCGACGTGCCAATTTTGCAGCTGTTTCGTCCAGCTCAGTACGAAGTAATTTAGAATCCAGCATTGCTAATCCTATGCTTTAAGAGTTGCGAGAAAGCGCGTGTGCTTCCTTTTTAGCCAAAGCCACGCGTATTGAAATTTACCCTGCCAAAGATAACCAAAAGGCACTACTTTTCATAGCGCTTTTGTGGGCTTTTTGCGTCCAAATCCGCCAGATACGCTAACTTTTCAGCAATCTTAGTTTCTAGCCCACGTTGCGTCGGTTGATAGTAGCGAGTTGTACTGATTTCGGGTGGCAAATAGCACTCACCTGCGGCATAAGCACCCGGCTCATCATGGGCATAACGGTACTCTGCTCCATAACCGAGATCTTTCATCAGTCGAGTCGGTGCATTACGCAGATGCGGCGGTACTTCAAACTCAGGCAGATTCTGCGCATCGGACAGCGCTTGTTTCCAAGCGGTGTACACCGCATTGCTTTTCGGTGCGCACGCCAAATAGACAATCGCTTGGGCGATCGCGCGTTCCCCTTCCGCAGGACCGACCCGCGTAAAGCAATCCCAAGCCGCTAGTGCCACTTGCATCGCTCGCGGATCCGCATTACCGACATCTTCTGAAGCAATCGCCAGCAAACGACGGGCAATATACAGCGGATCACAGCCAGCAGAAATCATCCGCGCCGCCCAGTACAGCGCCGCATCGGGATTTGAGCCACGAATCGATTTGTGCACAGCGGAAATCAGGTCGTACCAAATATCGCCTTTATTATCAAAGCGCGACACTTTTTCACCCGCCACTTCGGCCAGCAACGCCAGATCAATCTGTTTACGACCTTGCTCATCTTCATGTGCCATGTCATACAGCAGCTCAAGATAGTTGAGCGCCATCCGCGCATCACCATTGACCAATTCCGCTAAGCGATCCAGCACATTATCGACAAACACCGCTGACAGTTGGCCAAGGCCACGTTCACGATCGGCAATCGCCTGCTGCACCGCTTGCAGAATTTCTGACTGGTTGAGCGAGGTAAGTTTATACACCCGCGCACGGGACAGCAGCGCGTTATTCAGCTCAAACGAAGGATTTTCGGTGGTTGCACCAATAAAAGTCACCGTACCATCTTCGATGTGCGGTAAAAATGCATCTTGCTGCGATTTATTAAAACGATGCACTTCGTCGACAAACAAAATGGTGCGCCGCCCACTGAGTTTATTTTCTCGGGCTTTTTCGATCGCGGCGCGGATCTCTTTGACTCCAGAGGTTACCGCTGACACTCGCTCCACTTCGGCATGGGCATAATTAGCGGCCACTTCGGCGAGGGTCGTTTTGCCGGTACCCGGCGGCCCCCACAAAATCATCGAGTGAATATGCCCCGCTTCTAAGGCGCGGCGCAGTGGTTTGCCTGGCCCGAGAATATGTTGCTGACCAATATACTGCTCGACCGTTTGTGGCCGCATCCGAGCGGCGAGCGGACGAAAATCTTCGTCACCAGAAAAATCTAAGCTGTAATTACTCACGCCCATCGATCCCTTGTTGCTGATTTAGTCACGCTGATCGTCCACTTCTACCCCTTTGGGTACTTGGTATTGGAATAAACTGGCGGCTGGTTTTTGCAGCTTAACTTGGCTAAAGGTGAAAGCGCTCTGCTGACCATCTTGCTCGATCACTTTAAAACCTTGCACTATCCCTTTCGCACTGATGGTGATTTGAAAACGACCTTGGTTAGAATCGAGGGCGGTAGGTGTCAGGGTAAACACATCACCTTGCTCTTCAACGTGGTAGGCATCCCAATCACTGGCTTTATTACGGGTCAGTAATACAAACGGCGTTTGCTCAAGAGCTCGCTCAGCACGGTACAGTGTCACCTGCTCCACAAAAGGATCAAAATGCCACAAAGTCGTGCCATCAGAGACCAGCAAGTTTTCATCTGGGGCTAAGGTTTGCCAACGAAATAGGCTCGGGCGCGCGATATCAAGCGTGCCATGCCCAGTCATGATCACCTTACCTTCTGGGCTTAAGACTTGCTGGTTAAAGGTCGCGCTAAAGCCGTCACTGATCGCTAAACGCTCACTTAAATTTTCTTTAGGGGCGGCAAGCGCCGAAAAACTACAAAATAATAAGGCTAACCATTTGTTCATGCTGACTCTACTCCAAGCGATTATTGCCATCAGAATAATAACACAGCAAAAGAGTAAGCTTTTGCTGTCACTCACATGTCAATCATGGGTAAGAAACGATTGCCCACAACACTGTTTGAATTTTTTACCGCTGGCACAAGGGCAAGCATCATTGCGACCAATGCCTTTAAACGGATTGACACTTTGCGCTTTCGCACCAAGCATGGCTTCATCAGCCGCGAGCGCTACTTCATGCACCATCAAATTCAGTTGCTCGATCAAATCGGCCAAACTTGGCACTTGCTCGTAGCCAGCCGCTCGCATTTGTGCTTGGGTCTGCTCTTCATCCATCGCCAGCATTAAGCTGGTCAGCAGAGCTTGCAGCATGCGGATCGAACCATCTGCAAACGCGCCTTGCTGCCACATCTCTTCCACGGCTGGCCATAGTTGCATAAAGCCTTGAGCAAAATCGGCTAAACCTTGCTCACGGGATGGAGCATGCTCAGCCAATAGCGCCAATAAATCATACTCGTTGGCTTTAAGCTGCTGGTATTGCAGATGAATCTGCTCGGTCACCGGCGATAATAACGCCTGATGTTGCTCGGCAAACAGCTCTGCTAGCCATTGCTCAGGATCGAGCGGACGAGTGGCAAAATTCGCCGCCAGCACCACGCCTTCAACAAAGAGTGCCGATTGAGGGCACTCCAGCACGCTAAGATCGATCAAGGAATAATTCATGAAAAATGCTTAATACAAGGAAAGTTGCGGCGCATTATAACTCAAAGCCGGCGAAGTGGCAGCTGGCAAGGCTGCGGGATGGCAATTCGAATCGATGGGTGACATTTGTCAATGCTGCTACTACAATCTCGCTCCCTTTGTTCAGCGCAAGCCGGTATTGATCACTATGCGAGTTATTTTAGGCCCAATGGAAGGCGTGTTAGACCATTTGATGCGTGACATGCTGACCCAAATTAATGACTACGACTTCTGTGTTACCGAATTTGTGCGCGTAGTCAATTTACGGCTGCCGGATCATGTGTTTTATCGTCTCTGTCCTGAGCTGCAATATGGTTCGAAAACGCCCGCTGGAGTCCCGGTTAAAGTGCAACTGCTAGGGCAAGATCCACACTGGATGGCAGAAAATGCTATTCGCGCTGCCGAACTCGGGGCCGATGGGATCGATCTCAATTTTGGTTGTCCAGCCAAAATGGTCAACCAAAGCAAAGGCGGTGCGGCGTTATTGCAGCATCCAGAGCTCATTTATCAAGTGGTCAAAGCGTGCCGTGACGCGGTACCTGCGCACATTCCGGTTTCGGCGAAAATTCGCTTGGGCTGGCAAGATCCGCAAGATTGCTTTGAAATTGTCGATGCTATCGCGCAAGCCAAAGCGGATGAACTCACCGTGCATGCGCGCACCAAAGCCGATGGTTACAAGGCCAATGAAATCAAATGGCATTACATTGATCAAATTCGTCAACACTGCACCATTCCTTTAATTGCTAATGGTGAAGTGTGGAATTACGCCGATGGTCAAGCTTGTATCCAAACCACCGGTGTCGATTCACTCATGGTGTGCCGCGGCGCACTCAACGTGCCCAATTTAGGCAATGTGGTCAAACACAATCACCCCCCCATGCCATGGCACGAAGTGGTCGAGTTGCTGCTGCGTTATACTCAATTCGAAGTGCGTGGCGATAAGGGAAAATACTATCCTAACCGGATCAAACAGTGGTTTGCTTACCTACGCCACGCTTACCCTCAGGCTAATGAGCTATTTGGTGAGTTACGCGCCTTGACTCAAGTTGAGCTGATCGTTGATCAGTTACAGCGTTATCGGGATCAACTCCAGTCATCCTCAACCGAGCAATAGGCTGTCGTCGGCCAGCTCTTCGCCACGGACTTTGCTAAACATTTCAAGCAGTTCAGTAACGCCCATCTTGGCGCGTTGCTGACCGCTGACATCTAACACAATTTGGCCTTGGTGCAACATCACGGTGCGATCGCCACAAGCTAGCGCGTCTTTCATCGAGTGAGTCACCATCATCACTGTCAAATTGAATTCGCTAACGATTTTTTTGGTAAGATCGATAATAAAAGCCGCCATACGTGGATCGAGCGCCGCGGTGTGTTCATCAAGCAGCAGCAGTTTACTGTCGGCTAAGGTGGCCATTACCAAACTCACCGCTTGGCGCTGCCCACCAGAAAGTAAACCAATATTGTCGGCTAAACGATCTTCTAACCCTAGACCAAGAATGCTGATCCGCTCTTGGAATAATTTACGCCGCTGACTCGATAGTGCCAAACTCCAGCCACGCTTTTTCCCGCGCATATAGGCCAGCGCCATATTTTCTTCGATGGTCAGCGCCGCACAAGTTCCGGCTAATGGATCTTGAAATACCCGCGCACAAAGATTGGCACGCTGCGCCACACTCTGTTTCGTCACGTCCATCTCATCAATCACCACTCGCCCAGCGATGATCGGTGTTTCACCAGTGACAGCGCCAAGCAAAGTCGATTTCCCCGCGCCATTGGAGCCGATCACCGTTAAAAATTGCCGCTCTGGTACATCTAAGCCGACACCGCGTAACGCGCGATTCTCCAAAATCGTCCCTGGATTAAAGGTAACTTGAATATCTTGTAAACGAATCATAGCTTTTCTCCGGATGCGTTAGTTGGCTGATCAGAGGACGAATGCAGCGTGGTATTGCGTTTTTTCGCCTGCCAATTTCGCTTCACTTTCGGCATGATCAGCGCTAAAGCCACCAACACCGCGGTGACTAAGTTAAGATCTGAAGCTTGCAAACCAAACATGCCAGAGCTAAGCGCAAACGCCACCGCTAAACGGTACAGCACCGAGCCGACGATCACCGCCACGACGGCTACCCAAATTTTGCGGCCAGGGATCAAGGTTTGGCCTAAAATTACCGCGGCCAGCCCTACCACTATGGTCCCCACTCCAGAAGTGACATCGGCAAAACTGTTGGTTTGCGCAAATAAAGCCCCAGCAAAACCGACAAAACCGTTAGAAATCGCCAAACAAAAATAGGTGTAAAAAGCTGTGTTTGCCCCTTGGGCTGCGACCATACGCGCGTTAACGCCGGTGGCACGCAAACCCAAACCAAAATCACTATTGAGTAGCCTAACCACCAGCAGCGCTGAAATGAGCACCAATACCCCGACCACCAATGGACGGATCAGTACCGCATCGCCCAACGTCTCAAATGGCGTCAAAATCGTCTCTTCGCCAAGCAAAGCAAGATTGGGACGCCCCATAATGCGGATATTGATTGAAAATGCCGCGATCATGGTCAGGATCGAGGCCAATAGATGCAAGATGCCGCAACGCACGGTCAAAAATGCGGTGACCCATCCGGTGGCTGCGCCAGCGATAATCGCTAACCCTGTCGCTAGCCAAGGATTCACCCCTGAAATAATCGCGGTTGCAGCCACCGCCGCCCCCATAGGAAAGCTGCCATCGACACTCAAATCAGGAAAGTCGAGCACCCGAAAAGTAAGATAAACACCCAGAGCCACTAAGCCATATAATAAGCCGAGCTCCAGCGCGCCAAAAAAGGCAAAAGCAGACATAACCACTCCTTTCTGCTTATCGAAGTTGGAAAGCGCCAACGTGTTGAATAAACGCTGACCACTCGGTGCAGGGCAAGCCACAGCACCCAGTGGTTAAAACATCGCTTAATTATTTGATGCTGGTCGCACGAGTCAATACAACTTCAGGAATGGTGATCCCAAGCTGTGCTGCCGCGGTTTGGTTGATCACCAGATCAGAGCCTTTGGCAACTTGTACATCCAGCGTTCCTGGCGCTTTGCCGGCCAGAATCGCGACAACATAGTCCGCGGTTTGCACGCCGATCTGGTAGTAGTCAAACCCTAAACTGGCAATCGCACCACGCTCTACATAAGAGGTTGCCGCGCCAAACACCGGGGTGTTGGCTTGATTAGCAGCCACGATCATGCCTTCAATCGCACTGGCCACCGTGTTATCAATCAGCGCATAAATTACATCGGATTTTGCGGCAATCGCTTGAGTGGCGGATTGCACATCGGCGGTTTTCAGCGCGGTCGCTTCCACCAACTGTAAACCGTGCTTAGCAGTCGAGAGTTTCAGTAATTCGATAAGACTCACCGCATTGGCTTCACCGGGGTTATACACCACGCCGATCGATTGCACATTGGGCAGGATCTCTTTAATCAATTCAATGTGCTGTTCAACGGGGGAAAGATCCGACAAGCCGGTCACATTTTTACCCGGTTGCGTCAGTTGCGAAACCAACTTAGCCCCGACAGGATCGGTTACCGCAGTAAAGACAATCGGAATCGTTTTGGTTGCGGAAGCCAGAGCTTGCGCGGTTGGGGTGGCAATCCCGACTAATACATCCGGTTTTTCACCGACCAATTGACGGGCAATTTGTACCGCAATGGCAGGGTTGCCTTGCGCGGTTTTGTAATCAAACTCTAGATTTTTGCCCTCTTCATAGCCTTTGGCTTTCAATCCATCGAGTAGCCCTTGACGTGTCGCATCTAAAGCGGGGTGTTCCACAATTTGTGATACCGCGACTTTGGCTGTTTTGGCCATGATACTCTGGGAAGACAGTAGTGCCGCTCCGGCTAGAACGGCGGTAGCAATAACTTTGCCTGCTTTCATCTTAACTCCTTGATATAAAGCATAGTTTTTATGATGTTGTGAATGTTGTTGTTTTAATTATCCTTATTGGACACTTAAGGTGTCGCTGACAACATTATTACCCGTAACTTTAGACAAATGGAAGTGGGATTTAACAGTTAGATAACAGAAAAAGCTCGGAATTTAGTCAATGTCGAAAATGGAAGTGAAGTTAACAATCTCTCTTCCCAAACGACATGGAGCGGCAGAAGATGGTAGGTCAATTCACTCTCATCAGCCGAGATAGACTCTATGATTAAGATGGCCCGGTAAAAGATGATCCCGATAACAGATAACCATAGGGAAGTAAGAGCAACTCTGCTAGAATGCGCTCCCTCTATAGGGTTCAACAAGTGCATGTGCCAAATCTTGATTTACCGACCCTATCTACCGTTTATCCTTAGGAGCCGATAATGATGACCGATCAAGAAAGAATCGAACTACAAAAAAACAACCCATTACACGGCCTTAAGTTAGAAACCTTACTGCAAGAGCTGGTGGATTTTTATGGCTGGGATATCTTAGATACAGCAATGCGCTTTAACTGCTTTCATACCAAGCCTTCGATTGCCAGCAGTATCAAATATTTAAACAAGACCGAGTGGGCACGAGAAAAACTAGAAAATTTTTACCTCTATCGCTTTAAACGCATGCCTCGCGCTTCCAGTGAAGAGTTTAATCTCCCACCACGCGCACGAACTTTCCCTCACGGCCTACAGCCTAAAGAACCAATGCAATTAACGGTAGACTCTATTTTGAAATCTCAGGCGAAAGCGGCCTCTGCTCATAAAGAAAGAACGTCTCGCAGTCGCCACACTCAGCGCTAACTTATCTTGATCTCATGGGATGGGTTGCCTTGGCGCACACTGCAAGTTTCTGTGACCAACTATACCCAAACCACTTGGAGTTGCAGGTAAGCGGCAAGTGAGTGAGTCCCCATCAGCATAGGCAAACTATGAGATTGGGTGAACGAACGTCGCCAACACCGCTGAAGCTTCAAGTCGGAAGGGTATATTCGATATTCGTTGGTCACACTGATGGGACAAACAGCCTAGCCTACACGGCAGCCTTAAAACCAACGAGTTAATGCGGTGTCATCCAATTGGCGAAATGCACGATTTAATACCTGTGCCAGCTCTTTATAACGTGGTTTACTTTTGATCGGTTCCAATGCAAAACCGGTTTCCACAATCTTCATATACAGTTCGCGATACCAACTCGCCAACGCAGGGGGTAGCAAAGTATTGGCGCGATTACCCAACCACCAAATTCCTTGTAGTGGCAAGCTTATCGCAAACAAAGCGACCACAATCGCTTGCGGCATCGCTTGCGCATTGGTAAACACCATTTGAGTCAGTATGCTAATCGCCGCCACCGCAGGCATCACTTTAATCGCAAAACGAGTCGCTTTAATCACACGCAGTTCAGGAAACAAAGGATTTAACTCTTTGCGCATCGGCCAACTATCCATGTACTTTTGGCCATCTTTTAGGCTATGCACTATGCCGACTCTATTATTACTCATCTCGACTTCCTCGCTGCTCTTGGTTCAAACTACTAAAATTTAGTTGAATGATTCAACAAAAGACGCAAAAACTTGACAAAAGCTAATATTGATTCAAATTTTTTTTGTTATCTTGGTTTATTATCGCTATGCTTTGCGAACTCTCAATCTCATTGTTGCCGTTAATTACCATTTAGGCAATATTGGGACGATTTCTGCACGGATTGCATCGACGCTTTATACTGACTTTGTCACGTCGCCACGATATGGAAATTGACGTTTTATTGACCTAGATTAGCGCGTATTCACTGATGCGTCGTCTAATCTTGGTACTGATTTTATCCTAACCGATTATTACAGGTAGTCACTCATGTCTAAGCTGGTTTTAGTTTTAAACTGCGGTAGTTCTTCACTTAAGTTCGCGGTTGTTGACGCGCAAAGTGGTGAGCAACATCTTTCAGGTCTTGCTGAATGTTTACACCTTCCTGAAGCTCGTATCAAGTGGAAATTGGATGGCAAGCACGAAGCTCAACTGGGCGAAGGCGCAGCACACGATGAAGCACTGTCTTTCATCGTTGAAACTATTCTTGCTTCTAAGCCAGAACTGGCAGCTCAGCTGAAAGCCGTTGGTCACCGTGTTGTACACGGTGGCGAGCAGTTCACTCAATCTGCACTGATTGATGATGCAGTACTGAAAGGCATCGAAGATTGTGCAACTCTGGCTCCACTGCATAACCCAGCACACATCATTGGTATCAAAGCGGCACAAAAAGCGTTCCCTGCACTACAAAACGTTGCAGTATTCGATACCGCATTCCACCAAACTATGCCTGAAGAAGCATACCTGTACGCTCTGCCATACAAACTATACCAAGAGCACGCTATCCGCCGTTACGGCATGCACGGTACTTCTCACCTGTTCATCGCACGTGAAGCGGCTGAGCGTCTAGGTAAGCCAGCTAACGAGCTGAACATCATCAACTGCCACTTAGGCAACGGCGCTTCAGTTTGTGCGATCAAAAACGGCCAATCAGTTGACACTTCTATGGGTCTGACTCCTCTAGAAGGTCTGGTGATGGGTACTCGTTGTGGCGATATCGATCCTGCGATCATTTTCCACCTGCACGATGCACTGGGTTACTCTGTTGAACAAATCAACACTATGCTGACCAAAGAATCTGGTCTGCAAGGTCTAACTGAAGTGACTTCTGACTGCCGTTTCGTTGAAGACAACTACGGTCAAAAAGAAGAAGCCACTCGTGCGATGGATGTGTTCTGTCACCGTCTAGCCAAATACGTTGCAAGCTACACCGCTTGCCTAGATGGTCGTCTGGATGCGATCACCTTCACTGGTGGTATCGGTGAAAACTCTGCACCTATCCGTGAAATGGTACTAAACCGTCTCGCGATCTTCGGCATTACCGTAGACAGCGCAGCTAACCTAAAAGCCCGTTTCGGTGGCGAAGGTGTGATCACGACTGCTGATAGCCGCATCCCAGCGATGGTTATCGCCACTAACGAAGAGTTAGTGATTGCAGAAGATACTGCACGTCTGACTAACATCTAATTCGACTTACACTGGCTAACTTAAGTTAGCCAGTGTCATTTAGGGGCTCAGCGTAAGCCTAATCTACGTTTGAGCTTGGTCTCTTTCAATCTAAACAGCTTAGATTGCTATACCTAAACAACTTAGCGTTACCGCTAGGCGGCAACAGTAAGTCGCAAAGGTATATCAATAGTGTGAGGTACTTTGCCAATGTCCCGTACTATTATGCTTGTCCCAATTAGCGCTGGTGTCGGTCTGACTAGCGTGAGCATGGGTCTCCTGCGCGCCATGGAGCGTAAAGGGGTTAGCGTTTCTTTCTATAAACCGATTGCACAGCCACGCACTGGCGGTGATCAACCGGATCTCACTTCGACGATCATGGGCCATAACAGTGACATCCAGATCGGTGAACCGATGAGTATGTCAGCTGCAGAAGCACTGATCGGTAGCGAAAAGATGGACGTGCTGCTGGAAACCGTGGTTGAGCGTTATAACCAAATCAATAAAGATGCAGAAGTCACTCTGATCGAAGGTCTGGTTCCGACCCGCAAACACCCTTTTGCAAACCAAGTGAACGCAGAAATTGCCAACACTCTTGGTGCTGAAATTGTGTTCGTTGCCACCCCAGGCACAAACAATCCAACCCAGTTAAAAGAGCGCATTGAAGTTGCATGCTCTAACTTTGGTGGTACCAAAAACAAGAGCATTTCTGGCGTTATCATCAATAAACTCAATGCTCCGGTTGATGAAGCAGGCCGCACCCGCCCTGACTTATCCGAAATCTTTGATGATGCGGACAGCGCTAAGCAAGCCAACCTTGAAGTAATGCAAATCTTCAACACCAGCCCAATCCGCGTACTGGGTTGTGTGCCATGGAGTATCGATTTGATCGCAACTCGCGCGATTGATATGGCCAAGCATCTCAAAGGCGAAGTGATCAACCAAGGCGATATCAACACTCGTCGTATCAAGAGCATCACTTTCTGTGCCCGCTCTATTCCACACATGATTGAGCATTTCAAACCTGGCTCATTGCTAGTGACTTCAGCCGATCGCCCAGATGTGATTGTTGCCGCAGCACTGGCGGCCATGAATGGTGTGGAAATTGGCGCCGTCTTGCTGACCGGCGGTTACGATATTCCAAATGAAATCGTTAAGCTGTGTAAACCGGCTTTTGAAACTGGCCTGCCTATTTTCAAAGCGCAAGGTAACACTTGGCAAACGTCGCTCAACCTGCAAAGTTTCAGCCTTGAAGTACCAGCAGATGACAAAGAGCGTATCGAATTTATCAGCGAGCACGTGGCAAGCCACATTGATGGTCCATGGGTTGACTCGCTGACTGAAGGCGCACAAGCGTCTCGTCGCCTAAGCCCACCAGCCTTCCGTTATCAGTTAACCGAACTGGCACGCAGCGCCAACAAACGTATTGTTCTGCCTGAAGGTGATGAGCCACGTACCGTAAAAGCGGCGGCCATCTGTGCTGAACGTGGTATTGCCCAATGTGTGCTACTCGGTAACCCTGCGGAAATCAAACGTGTTGCAGCGCAACAAGGTGTTGAGCTGGGTGCAGGTATCGAGATTATCGATCCTGCGGTAGCCCGTGAGCAGTATATCGCTCGTCTGGTTGAGCTGCGTAAGAGCAAAGGCATGACCGAAGTGGTTGCACGTGAGCAACTGGAAGATACTGTGGTACTCGGCACTATGATGCTAGAGGGTAACCAAGTCGATGGTCTGGTTTCTGGTGCAGTACACACTACCGCCAACACCATTCGTCCACCCCTACAAATCATTAAGACTGCGCCAAACGCGTCTCTGGTTTCATCGATCTTCTTTATGCTACTGCCAGATCAAGTACTGGTGTACGGTGACTGTGCAATCAACCCAGATCCTAACGCTGAGCAACTGGCTGAGATTGCGATTCAATCTGCCGACTCAGCTGCCGCTTTCGGTATTGATCCTCGCGTGGCGATGATCTCTTACTCGACCGGAACTTCAGGTCAAGGCGCGGATGTGGATAAAGTTCGTGAAGCGACCCGCATCGCCAAAGAGAAACGCCCTGATCTGGTGATTGATGGACCTTTGCAGTATGACGCTGCAATTATGGAAAACGTTGCCGCCTCTAAAGCACCTAACTCGCCAGTCGCGGGTAAAGCAACCGTATTTGTCTTCCCAGATCTGAACACCGGTAACACCACTTACAAAGCGGTACAGCGTTCAGCGGATCTGGTATCAATCGGTCCAATGCTGCAAGGTATGCGTAAGCCAGTCAATGACCTGTCGCGTGGCGCATTGGTTGACGATATCGTCTACACCATCGCCCTGACCGCGATCCAAGCCGGCCAAGAGCAGAAATAAATCGGTACGATTCAGCCCTTAATCTGCCAAGCCCCTGAAATTTCAGGGGCTTTTTTTATGCAAACAAGATAAAAAAGCGCGATCAGAGTTTAAGATCGCGCTTTAGTCTGTCACAGACTGAATTTATGCTTCAGCGTATAAACAAGCCACCGAATGTCTATCCGAGCCTTTAATCATAGGTTTAGTTTGTGCACATTCAGCCGTTGCTTGAGGGCAGCGGGTACGAAATACACAACCTGAAGGTGGATTGATTGGCGAGGGTAAATCCCCTTCCAACATTTGGATGGTTTTATTGCGCTCAAGGTTAGGGTCGGGAATCGGTACCGCAGACATCAACGCTTTAGTATAAGGATGCAGAGGGTTGGAAAACAGGGCTTTGGTGACACCAAGCTCGACTGCATTACCTAAATACATCACTAATACGCGATCGGAAATGTGCTTTACCACTGACAGATCATGAGCAATAAACACCAAGCTCAACCCCAGTTCTTTTTGCAAATCTTTCAGTAAGTTAACCACTTGAGCTTGAATCGAGACATCCAATGCTGATACCGGCTCATCACAGATAATCATCTTCGGCTTGAGGATCAATGCCCGCGCAATACCAATCCGCTGACATTGACCACCAGAGAACTCATGCGGATAACGGTTGATCACATTCGGTAGCAGACCGACTTTGGCCATCATCTCTTTGACGCGATCTTTCACCTCTAGCTTGTTCAGAGCAGGATAGAAGGTTTGCAGCGGCTCCGCGATAATATCGCCCACCGTCATACGTGGGTTGAGCGAAGCTAAAGGATCTTGAAAAATCATCTGAATTTGCTTGCGAGTGGCGCGGCGTTTGACTTCCTGCATGCGAGTTAAATCTTCCCCTAACCACACTACTTCACCGTGAGTCGCTTGCACTAAACCGATTATGGCTCGCGCAAAAGTCGATTTACCACAACCCGACTCCCCCACCACACCTAACGTTTCCCCTTCATATAGGCGCACATTCACCCCATCCACCGCTTTTAGTGTCAACGGTTTGGTCCATGGCCACGCTGATTTAGGGGTGATGCTAAAGTGAACTTTGAGATCGTTAATCTCTAATAATAATTTTTTTTCTGCGTTCATTTGGCCCATGCCTCCCAATCCGAAAAACAAGCACGTTGACGATCATCACCGAATGGCAGCAAGATCGGTGCTTGACGCGTACAGCGATCCATCACTCGGTGACAACGTTCTTGATAAGGGCAGCCAACCGGTAAACGCAATAAGTTAGGTGGATTACCCGGGATTGTCGGCAACACATCGCCTTCAGTATCCAAGCGAGGGATCGCCCTGAGCAGACCTTCTGCATAAGGGTGACTCGGGTTGTAGAAAATATCGTTCACCGAACCATACTCCATGGTACGGCCAGCATACATTACCAATACTTTGTCACAAGAGCCGGCCACTACTCCCAAATCGTGGGTGATCATAATGATCGCGGTATTGAATTCACGCTTAAGTTCGTTCAATAGCTCCATGATCTGCGCTTGCACCGTCACATCCAGTGCGGTGGTCGGCTCATCGGCAATCAACAGTTTCGGGCGGCACAACAGCGCCATCGCGATCATTACCCGCTGGCGCATCCCACCTGAAAACTCATGTGGATACATAGTGATACGCTGACGCGCTTCAGGAATTTTTACCGCTTCCAGCATACGTACCGACTCTTCAAATGCCTGCGCCTTACTCATCCCTTTGTGCAGCATCAACACTTCCATCAGTTGATCGCTCACTTTCATATAAGGGTTGAGTGAGGTCATCGGATCTTGAAAAATCATCGCGATTTGCTCAGCGCGCACTTTATTCAGTTCACGCTCGGGTAAGTTGAGGATCTCTTTGCCTTCAAACTTAGCACTACCAGTAATGGTACCGTTTTTCGCTAGCAGGCCCATGATCGCAAATACGGTTTGTGATTTGCCTGAACCAGACTCGCCAACAATACCTAAGGTTTCTCCCTGCTTGAGCGAGAAATTGAGATCATTGACTGCGGTGACCGTACCATCTTGAGTGGCAAACTCGACACGCAGATCTTTGACATCTAATAAACTCATTATGACTTCCTTTATTTTAAGCTTGGTTTATCTGTCTTTAGGATCCAGCGCGTCACGCAGACCATCGCCGACATAGTTAAAGCAGAACAGCGTCAACACCATAAATGTCGCCGGGAACAACAGTTGCCAAATTGCCACTTCCATTGTATTTGCGCCCTCTTGCAGCAAAGCGCCCCAACTGGTCATCGGCTCTTGCACACCAAGGCCAAGGAAAGAGAGAAAAGATTCGGTCAAAATCATACTTGGGATCAACAAAGTTGAGTAAACCGCCACAATCCCCAGTACGTTTGGCACAATATGGCGAGTGATAATATTCCACTTACTCACCCCACACACATGCGCCGCTTCAATAAACTCTTTACTGCGCAGGCTTAGGGTTTGGCCACGAACAATCCGAGCCATATCCAGCCATGCAATCGCACCGATTGCCACAAAAATCAGCACGATATTGCGGCCAAAAAAGGTGACTAATACGATCACCAAAAACATAAATGGGATCGCGTATAAAATCTCCAAAATGCGCATCATCACTCGGTCAGTTCGACCACCAATAAAACCGGAGGTCGCGCCATATAAGGTGCCGATCAAGACCGCCACCAATGCGCCCATGATGCCAACCATCAGCGAAATTCGTCCCCCGACTAAGGTACGCACAAACAAGTCACGTCCAAGTGCATCCGTACCAAACCAATGTTCAGCAGAGGGTGCGGCATGCATCGCATACCAATCAGTATCTTCGTAGCTATAAGCGGAAAACATCGGCAGGAAAATCACCGCCAAGGTGATCAACATCAGTATCAATAAGCTCACCATCGCCGCTTTATTGCGCATAAAGCGAATCTTGGCGTCTTGCCATAAGCTGCGACCTTGAATCTCGAGATTTTGTGAGAAATTTTCAATCGCCGCTAAGTGTTCTTTTTTGGTTAACATGATCGTAGTCCTATTAGTAGCGAATTTTCGGATCGATATAAGCGAGCAGAATATCGACAATCGCGTTAAACAGAATAAATAGGAAGCCGATCAGAATCGTGATCCCCATAACCAGAGAATAATCTCGGTTGAACGCAGCGTTCACAAATAACTTGCCAATGCCGGGTAAGCCAAAAATGGTCTCAATCACCACAGAACCGGTGATAATGCCAACAAATGCCGGCCCCATATAAGACACCACTGGCAGCATGGCTGGCTTGAGCGCATGTTTGATCACGATATAACGGTAGCTGAGCCCTTTGGCACGCGCAGTACGAATAAAGTTACTGTTGAGTGTTTCAATCATCGAGCCGCGGGTGATACGCGCAAAGGTGGCCACATACAACAATGACATACCAAGCACTGGCAGTGCCATATAGCGCAAGCCGCCATCTTGCCAGCCACCAGCTGGAAACAGATTGAAGTGAATTGAGAACAGATAAATTAAGACCGGAGCCAACACAAAAGAGGGCATCACCACCCCAATCATTGCGGTCGACATAATGGTGTAGTCAACCCAAGTATTGTGCTTCAACGCCGCAATGGTGCCGACGGTGACCCCCATAATGACCGTGAAAATAAACGCCGCCAGACCAATTTTTACCGAAACCGGCAATGCACTGCTGATCAGTTCATTCACCGTATAATCTTTGTATTTAAACGAGGGGCCAAAATCGCCCTGTACGATATTGGTTAGATAGGTCAGGTACTGCTCTGATACCGGTTTATCGAGACCATATTTGGCATTGATATTGGCCATCACTTCCGGCGGTAGCGGACGCTCTGAAGAAAATGGGTTACCTGGCGCGTAGCGCATAAGAAAAAAAGATAGTGTGATCAATACCAACATGGTTGGGATTGCTTCAAATATCCTTTTTGCAATGAATTTAAACATAAACTCACTCTTTCAATCTGTGACAAAAATGAAAAGACCCTGCATGTGAATTTCACATGCAGCGCCGAGATTACTTATAGTTTTATAGTTCGATTATTGAGCTTTAATGTAGAGATCTTTGGCATAGACCTTATCTTCCGCGTTATTGGTTGGATAACCGCCAACGGTTGGAGAGACCAGTCGTGAGATGACATATTGATAAATTGGTGCAATCGGCATATCACGCGCCAACAACTTCTCCGCATCCGCATACAGTTTTTGACGCTCCTGCTCAGATGTAGACGTCATGGCTTTTTCGAGCGTCGCATCATACTCAGCACTGTAGTACTTAGCATCATTCGACGAGTTACTTGACATCATCAAGGTTAAGAACGACGACGCTTCGTTATAGTCACCACACCACCCTGCACGTGTTGCATCAAAATTACCTTGACGACGCGTATCGAGGAAGGTTTTCCACTCTTGGTTTTCCAATGCGATATCGACCCCTAAGCCAGTTTTCCACATCGATTGGATCGCAGTGGCAATTTTCTTGTGGTTTTCGGATGTGTTATAGAGCAAAGTAAATTTGAGTGGATTGGCTTTATTGTAGCCTGCCGCTTCCAACAATTTTTTGGCTTCCGCAATTCGCTGTTTCTGGGTCATTTTGCCGTAAGCAGGCATTTCAGCAGCAAACCCTGCGGTGATTTCCGGCGTCAAGAAGAAAGCGGGCTTTTGACCTTGCCCCAAGATTGCATCTGAAATCACATCACGATCAATCGCATATGATAGGGCTTGACGTACTCGGACATCATCAAATGGTGCTTTAGCGGTATTAAAACCGTAGTAATAAGTACAAAGTTGACCTTGTACCAGTACCGATTGTGGATGCTCTTTTTTCAAACGCTTGAAATGCTCAAGTGGTAGTTCGTTGGTGATCTGAATTTCACCAGACAAGAAACGGTTCATTTCTGCTACTTGGTTTTCAATCGGCAGATAAGTCACTTTGTTAATGACGGTGTGTTTATCATCCCAGTATTGGGGGTTACGTTTAAGCTCTAAACGCTCGTTAACCACCCATTTATCCAGCACATAAGCACCATTACCGACATAATTTTCAGGCTTGGTCCACTGTTCGCCATATTTTTCAATGGTCGCGCGGTGAACCGGTTTTACTGTGGTGTGTCCCATCATCATCACAAAATACGGTACTGGACTTTCCAATTCAAAGCGCAGCGTTTTGTCATCCAGCGCGGTGACACCCAAGGTGGATTTGTCTTTTTCCCCAGCGATGATCTCTTTGGCATTCTTCATCTTGGTGTATTCCATATACCAAGAATAGGGTGAAGCCGTTGCCGGATCGACCGCACGTTGAAAGCTGTACACGAAATCGTGTGCCGTCACCGGCTCACCGTTAGACCACTTGGCATCCGGACGAATATGGAAAGTAAAGGTGGTGTTATCGGTTGTTTCCCAACGTTCGGCTACTCCAGGAACCACATTGCCATTGGCATCCTGATTGACCAGACCTTCTAACAGATCACGGATCACGTTGGATTCAGGAACACCTTCGGTTTTGTGTGGATCGAGAGAGGCTACTTCGGTACCGTTACCGCGCACCAATTCTTGCACGGGAGCCAGTTTTGTACCGGCAGGGACGTTTGCAGCAACAGAGGTCAATGATGTGGCGGCCACCGCCAAGCCAGCACTGAGCAGCAGTGCTTGGGTGATTTTGTTCTTATACATGCATAAACTCCAAGTTTTAATATTGCATCCATGACATCCATGTCAGGTATTCAGAACGGCTGATAGTTGTTGTATAAGTATTGAACAAAAACAACTTATACCTGGCACGGATCGCGAATCACCATAACAACCCTTGCATTAATTTGCCATAAAAATGTCTTATAAACCGACTATCCTCTTCGATTACCTCAAATATTAGTAAAAAATTTCACCGCTTGGGTTTATCTGCCGTAGATATCGATTTTCCGAGCAGCTCGCTCACCACATTGATTAACTGGTGCACCAGCCGATACAACAAAACCATAGACTCTACACTGCCCAATCTAACACTGGCCAACCATACTGTGCACCTTGTGCTCGTAATTGTGGACAAGGATTGACCAGATAAGTGAAATCTGCGTGTAGGCATAACGGCAGATCATTGATCGAATCGGTATAAAAATGAATGTGTTGGTAGGTTTCACTCTGCTCGGCGAGCCACTGCTGCAAACGCAGCACTTTACCTTCACGATAACTGGCTATCCCGGCAATTTCCGAACTATAGCAACCTTGCCTTTCGACTAAATCAATTCCCAATGCATGCGCAATACCAAAATGCGCAGCCACCTCTTGCACTAAAAAAGAGACGGAAGCAGAAATGATCAGGCAGGTGCTGCCCTGCTGTTGTAACTGAGCCAACAATGTTCGAGCTTGAGCAAAATGCTGCGGTACAATCAACTGCGCCACGCACTCTTGTGCCCAAGCTTGTACGGCGGCAATCGGCACATTGGCTAACGGCTGCATGGCAAAAGTAATGTACTGTGCCATATCCATTTTACCTTGCGCATACAACGCCATACGTCGCCGATCTTCTGCCACAAAATTATGATCCGTCGCAATCCCTTTCTCGGCTAAAAAGGCATTCCAAATCATGGCGCAATCCCCATCAATCAGGGTGTCATCCAAGTCAAACACATAGAGGGACTTACTCATTTGAGACTTTCACCTATTACCATATCATCGATTAAACCAGTGACTGTAAATCGAGAATATGACGATTGATAGGTTGTCACACGAGCGAAATCACCACTTGAGATAAATATCGCTATCCAATCCTCAATGAATCAAATGAATTGTTAGCATCACCGTTCATCGAAATAGCCGTGAAATACGCAAGGTCACTTTGCCGTGGCACTGGTGGTCTGAACAATCACCACAACTACAGCAGATTAATTGAGGGGCGTCTCATCACTGACCTGCGGTAAATCATGCGGTTCATTACTTGAAACGTCGCTACTCAACAACGGTGGATTGATCACTTGGTCACTGCTCGCGACGGTGTCGGTTTTTTCCAAAGGTGGAAAGCTTGCCCAACGAGTAGTGGCAACTAATACTAGAGCCAAGCCAGCCACGGCAGTAGAGGAAATATGGATCACTTTATCTTGCCGCCAATTCTGTAACCACGCAGCAAGCCATAAGCTGGTACACAGTACCAGAATGATCGGTGTATGCCAGAGTGATTCACGGGTGGTCAGCAGCCAAGGGGCAGAGAGGAAAATCAGTAGTGTTTGCCAAGTAAAGACTTGTAACGAATGGCGACCAAGATAACTGAGCGGCTCATACACTAAAGCACTAGGGTATAAACGGATCACGGTGGCGATCAAATAAATCCATACACTTAGGCTTAATACGCGCAGCCAACCGAGTTCAGGCTTACTCGAAGCAGAATAAACCATCTGCTGAGTGATACCCAACGGTGTTAATAAGTCACGATAAGCGGCAAAAATCACTAGTGCCACAACAACACACAACCACATCAGCCGAGGGGTAAACCAAGCTAAATCATCTTGTCGCTGGCGATAACCCAATGCCGCACCAAAGAAAAACAGCAGTTGCCAAGCAAACGGGTCAAAATAACCGAATTCAGGAATGTAGGTGGGGGAAAGCGCTTGAAATAACGGTGTCAAAAGTGAAGCATTAATCCAACCGCTACTCGCCCATACACTGACACTAAATATCAACACCGCTTTGAGATAACCACGCCGAAATGCATAGAGTGCAAATGGAAACAACCACATATACATGATATACAGCGGCAAAATTTCCAGATATGCAGGCTTATTGAGCAGCAGGAAACTCATCACTAAAGTCATTAAAGGCAAGGTAAGCAGGTTACTAAAACTGCCACCAAACACACTCACTTGTTCAGCAAAATAAACGCGACCGAATAAAAACCACAACATCGCGATAAACAGACCAATCAGATGATACTTATAAATAGTAAACGCTCGTCGCCATACTTTATTGGTCATTTCACAGTTAGAATACTCACTACGGCTATATACCATGCCAGCCAGTAGCCCTGACATAAAAATAAACCCTTCCGCAGCTCCAAAGACTCCAATTGGCTCATGGGTAACACGTTGCAAGATGGTAGTACCACCGCTATACCAGATCAGATGGTTAAAAGTGATCAAGACCAACAATAATCCTCGAATACTGTCCAATGCGGGGATGCGTTTCATGGAAATCTCCCTGCAGTTTTAGTCCAGCAGATCGACTATCGACCAATACACTAACTAAAAATGCGGATAAGCAGTTGAATTAATATGATAATAGCAGGACTGTGACCATTTGTTGGGTTTGCCTCTTCCTGAGTGCGCAAATCCTTACACCACTGAATCAGTTTGTAAATAGAATGTATCGAAAAAGCGGAAAGGTCGCACAGCTAGCGCATGATACAACTGCAATATTCATCGCGAAATGCCAGCGACTATCCCCAAACCACTTGGAGTTTCAGGTAGGCGGCAAGTGAGTGAGTCCCCATGAGCATAGGCAAACTATGTGATTGGGATGAACGAACCTAGCCAACACCGCTGCAGCTTCAAGTAGGAAGGGAATAACGAGTTGATCTAGGCCAAAATGATGACAATCATCTATAGGATTAGAATTAGGTGAAATGATAATGATGCGCAGATTAATAAAATACTTACACACCACAATCAAAAGTGTCGTTACTTATTAATCTTTATTGATTCTGTTTAAAGAAACGTTCGGCCTGAGCAAATAGACTGTCACAGTTTTTTTTCTGTTGGATATACTCATCACTGCCTTGTGTCATCGATTCCAAGACAGCTTGAGCCTCATGGTACTCTTTGACCATAAATTCAAATTTAGCTTCATACGCAGCTTTTTTATTCTTATTAGGCGATCTCGCTCTCTTATTTTTCATAATTATACCTCTATAAAACCATTTAATAGGATTGAATTATCTGCATCCAGAACTTATGGCAATGAAAATAAAACAATCAATATTTAGCTCTTAACACCATCAAGAAACCAAAATAAAACCTTATAAAAAACCCAATAATAAATAATATTGTTGGCCATCTTGAAAACAACCGTCAAAACCATTTATAAAACTTAATCATTTAGGGTTTTTAAATATTTATCAATCGTTAATCGCTAACAAACAAATAACATTCAACAAAACCATTGAACGACCTTTAATATATGCTCAATTAAAAATCAGCCACAATATACAGAGCTAACAAAACTAGAAAATACAATTTGATAAAGTGTTCAAAATAAAAATCGAGGCTCACTATACACCGATAAAATGAAATAGATAGGTATTTTCTCGCCACTAGGGTGGTAGATGGAGATGGTCAGCGCTGGCAAAAAAGCCGAATAGAGAACCTCAAGTTGCTAGTGTTCAATGACGATTGCTTAGAAAACAGTGTGATAGTATCAAGCCTAACCTTACCGCACGCACAACTTAACATCTTGAGTTCATCCACCAATAAAAATAAAAAATAAAAAACTAGCTATTCTTAATCGTGTCGGTATACTGCACCACAGCTCTTAAGAAGAGAGCTATTTATGTAATTTAAGATCAAAATTTCTCTCAAGTACTTCATCGATTACCTCGTTACGTTCCTGCGATAAAATATTCATCTCTAAATCATTGAGTAGCACTTCAGTTAGCTAAATTTTTCATTAAAAATCAATATAGAGGTATCTATGTCTGCTAAATTAACTGGTTCAGTAAAGTGGTTCAACGAAACTAAAGGCTTCGGTTTTCTTTCTCAAGACAACGGTGGCGATGATGTATTCGTACATTTCAACTCAATCGTTTCTACTGGTTTCAAAACCTTAACTGAAGGCCAAAAAGTTTCGTTCATCGTTGAACAAGGCAAAAAAGGCTTACAAGCTGCGCAAGTTACTGCACTATAAGAATTTTGTGGCACCATAATTATTTGGTGCCACACTTCTCTCCCTACCATTATTTCATTTATCGTTATTCATTTTGTACCCGTTCAGATTCGGCGCCCCTTGGCAACCAAAACGAAATCAATGTTGTCAGCGCTAAAAAAGCAAACGAAACCCACAAGCAAGCTGCCAATCCCGATCTTTGAAACACCCATCCAGACAAGATAGTGCCAATCAAACGTCCCATCGCATTCGCCATATAGTAAAAACCGACATCCAGTGACACTCCATCACTTTTGGCATAGCGGACAATCAAATAAGAGTGCAGTGATGAATTGACAGCAAATACCGCACCAAAACTCAATAATCCCACGATAATCACCATTTCTGGGTACCATTGCTGCTGAACACTATACGCAATCCCGGCCGTCACTAATGACAACAATAAAGCCCATTTGATCGCCGCTTGACCATCCGGCGCGTGGTTCGATTGACTGCCGGTGATCTTAGGGGCGATACCTTGTACAACACCGTAGCCTATCACCCATAAGGCCAAAAAACCGCCTACTGCGCTATGGCTCCAACCAAATACCGTAGCCAGATAGATCGGAAGCGCAATCACAAACCATACATCACGTGCACCAAACAAAAACAGACGCGCCGCCGATAAGATATTGACACGACTCGACTTAGAAAAAATTTCAGCAAACTTTGGCTTATTTTTCGCTTTGCCCAGATCCGATTTAAGGCTTAACACGCTGCCAATAAACACCAACAGTAACACACCAGCCATAGCCGCAACCGCATACTGAAAACCGATCAAGGTAAGCAGCGCGCCACCGATGAAAAACCCCGCCCCTTTCAGGGCATTTTTCGAACCGGTGAGGATAGCGATCCATTGGTAAAGCACACCTTGTGCATTATCCGGTACTAAGCTTTTAATCGCGCTTTTGGCACTCATCTTATTCAGATCTTTGGCAATCCCAGAGAGTGCTTGCGCCGTCATCACCCATGCAATCGACAACCAACCAGCGGGAGCGGCAAGCATGATAAGCGCTATGATTTGCATACCAAGACCAATGTTCATGGTGCGATTCAAACCCAGACGCGCCCCAAGCCATCCCCCCACCAAGTTAGTAACCACTCCAAAAAATTCGTAAAACAAAAACAGTGACGCAATTTGTAACGCGGAATAACCTAAATCGTAAAAATAGAGCACCACCAACATCCGTAGTGCACCATCAGTAATGGTGAAATTCCAATAATTAAAGGTTACCAGCATGTACTGGCGCACATTTTGATTGCATTGCGATAGCATAAATCACTCTTTTAGCAAAAGAGCCACCAAAGGCAGCTCTTAAAGGCAGTTATTGATTAACCTGTTTGATGTATTCAAGTTGCACATCTTTGGTAAATGCGCCCGGCCTTAATGACTGCACTTGAGTGATAATCTCGGCCAGATCCCACCCTTTCTCCAACAATAAATGAGCCGCAAGTAAACCCGTACGACCCGAGCCGCCCATACAGTGCAAGGCAACTTTATCACCGTTAGCGAGCGCTTGATGTAACGCTGGAGAGATAGATTGCCAATCCGCTTGAAACCCAGCATCCGGCGCACAATCATCTTCAATGGGTGCATGGAACCATTGCAAACCCATTTGCTCTACCACTTGCGGCAAATCACCAACACCTTTGGCCTGCATCTCTTGATGGCTTAAGGCAGTGACCACCACAGTCACCCCTTGCGCTTTCAGTTGTTCAATACTTTCAACCAACCCAAGTTGTTTAGTGCCCGGACAAGGGGTTAATACTAAAGTGGCATGATTATCTGCCACTGGCAGTTCCCATGTAGGATGTGTCATTGTTCTGCTCCTTTATGCTAAACCGACTTTACGCACCAGCTCTGCCGTGCGGGTGGCGTAGCCCATTTCGTTGTCATACCACGCATAAATTTTCACCATACGTTTACCAACCACCATGGTGGATAGCGCATCAACGATGGTTGAACGTTGATCACCCTTATAATCGATAGAAACGAGCGGGCGCTCTTCAAAACCGAGAATGCCTTTTAACTCGTTTTCTGACGCTTGTTTGAGTAAAGCATTAACTTCTTCTACGCTCGTATCACGCTTTACATCAAAAATAATATCGGTCAGTGATGCATTCGCCAGGGGTACTCGTACCGCGTGACCATCAATTTTACCTTTTAGATCAGGGAAAATTTCCACAATCGCTTTGGCAGAACCGGTGGTGGTTGGGATCAAACTCATACCACAGGCACGAGCACGACGCAGATCTTTATGTGGTGCATCAAGGATAGTTTGAGTATTGGTTAAATCGTGAATGGTGGTAAACAGCGATTGCTCAATCCCGAGCTTTTCGTGGATCACTTTAACCACAGGAGCAATACAGTTGGTAGTACAAGAAGCCGCCGTCACAATTTGATGTATTGCTGGATCAAAAATATGATCATTAACACCAACCACGATATTGGCGATGCCATCTTCTGCTACCGGTGCAGAAACCACCACCCGTTTAACACCTTGTGTTAAATATTGATTGAGAAACTCACCTTTACGGTGCTTACCTGTCGCTTCAATCACCACATCACATCCAGACCAATCTACCTCATCAATTGCTTTTTTCTGCGACGTGCGGATCGTTTTGCCAGCAATGATAATCCCATGATCTTGACTGCTCACCGCATGGTGCCAACGACCTTGCACCGAATCAAACTCCAGCAGATGCGCTAACGTTGCTGCATCTCCTGCTACATCATTAATCTGTACAAACTCCAGTTCCGGCCAATCAAACGCGGCTCTCAGCGCCAAACGCCCAATTCGGCCAAAGCCATTAATCCCTACTTTGATAGACATTTATTTATCCTCTAAATACAACACGTTGGGCGAGATTGCATCTCAGATAAACGCAGAATATCTGTCTGATATTCACGTTTAAGACAATTCGATTCAACCAAACCTTGGATCTGTTTTTTCATCCAACCAGGCAGTTGATCCGATAAACGATAAAAGACCCACTGCCCTTGACGGGTATCCACCACCACACCACTTGCACGCAGCAACGCCAAATGACGTGAAATTTTTGGTTGGCTTTCTGCAAGTGCTTCAGTTAACTCACCAACACACATTTTCTGTTCACGAGCAATCATTAATAAGCAACGCACTCGCGTTTCATCGGACAGTAATTTAAAAAACTGATGCGGCAGCATATGAATATATCTATATATGGACTTTCATATATATTAAAGCGCAAAGAAAAATTTATCTAGAAGTAAAATACGATGTCATAAAAAATTCATAACGCTATTGTTAGGCTAGGATGTTGTTTACCTAGCCTAAAAGAAAATAGCTATCTATTTTAACCAATCTAAAATTGCTTCAGGCTTTGGAACCCCGCCTGTGTGAACCACTTCTTCATCCATGACGACGCCTGGCGTAGACATCACGCCATAATTCATAATCGTTTCAAGGTCGGTTACTTTTTCAACCGAAACATCAATGCCTTGCTCTGCCGCAACTTTCTCAATCAGTTTCGCGGTATTAACGCAGTTGGCACAACCTGAGCCTAGTACTTTAAATACTTTCATTTTTATCTCCTAAAATTGCCAGAATGGTAAGTTAAATATCTGCATCCCATAACAGTAAACGCTGTCAGCAGTAGACCAAAAAGAAGTCCCAGTAAGCGCCATTGCATCACTTGTTTTAGCATGACAAATTCAGGGACACTTGCAGCGACAGTGCTCATACAAAACGCTAATGTCGTACCAATGGGAAGACCATTTCTCAGTAAACTCTCCATGATGGGGATCACACCCGTCGCATTAGAATACAAAGGGATACCAATCAATACTGAAGCTGAAACTGACCACCACTGACCTGCGCCTAAGTGGGCTTCTATCCAGCCATCGGGTACAAAACCATGCAAGCCAGCTCCTATACCCACACCAATAAACACCCACTTCCAAACCCGACCGATGATTTCAACCATTTCTTGTTTGGCAAACTGATGTCGATATGAAAGCGTGATTGCAGACTCTTCGTTACTAACGTTCAGATTGTTCTGAGTATGTTGTTGGGCTTGGGCTTTTTGCATGACTTTTGCGGCAAATGGCTGTAACCAACGCTCTGCTCTTATAAGATCCAGTAACCAGCCACTCAACATCCCGATAAGCATCCCTATCAGCACATACATGATGGTGAACTTCCATCCCAGTAAGCTAAACAGAAGCAATACTGCGATTTCATTGATCAATGGCGAGGTAATCAAAAATGCCATGGTGATCCCAAGTGGGATACCTGCTGATGTAAAGCCAAGAAAAACGGGAATACTTGAACATGAGCAAAATGGGGTGATTGCACCGAAAACACTACCCGTCACATAGCCAAAAAGACGGCGCTTTCCCGCAAGATAGTGGCGCACTTTTTCAACATTTAAAGAAGCACGAAACAAAGCAATGACGTAAATCATGAAGACCAGCAACACCATGATTTTACTAGTGTCTTCTATAAAAAAGTGGATAACATCTGCCAGCTTAGTACCTTGCTGCATAGCAAATAGCTGGTAGGTTATCCAATCAGCAAGATGGGTAAAGACTTCAAACATATCGGCTCCTTCAACCTCATAATTTGTCTTTGATGTCACTAAGACGAAGTTAGTGCCGAAAGGATGCAAAGAATTTTTTATTATCTTTGTGCTTGGGAAAACTGATTTAGCTATGTTTAAGTTATAAGTGGGGGATGGTGTGATGGAGCTTATTGTTAGGTTGACCACGGCTTGTCTAGAGCCGTGGTAATTTTCCTTTAGTTCCTTCCTCTAAATCTAAGGAATAGCTTGATGTTTAAATGAAGAAGTAGCTATACAAATAGCCCGCAGAGATTGCCATACTGAGAATGACAAACAAAAACGCGGCAATCATTTGGTTCTTAAAGATAGATTTCAACAAAACCACCTCTGTGAGGCTTGCACCAGCACTACCTATGATAAGTGCCATTACTGAACCGAGAGCCATACCTTTTTGCACTAAAGCCGCACTTAATGGTATTACCGCTTCCGCTCGGATATACAACGGAATACCGATAATTGCAGCGACGGGGATCGCATACCATTTGGTTTCACCCGCGTATTTCGCAATGAAATCTGTTGGCACAAAACCATAAATAATGGAGCCAATTGCAATCCCCATCATGAGGTATGGAAACACTTGTTTAAAATCTTTCCAAGTAGAATTCCAGACTCGCATCCAACGACTTGGTTGTTTTGTTTCAACGAATGTCGCACTTGAACTGCCATTGGCAGAGCAACAAGATATTTCCACTTTAGGCTCAGCTTTTAGCGTACGCTCACCACAACATGATTTTGTGGTGGCAACTGGTGTTGGTTCACAACAAGAACGAGGACTACAGCTTGATGCTGATTCCTCTTCTTCTTGCTTACTTGGCTCCCCACATGAAGATCCACCTGCTGCTTCATACGCCTCAGGTTTTACATAGCGCTCAAACCCCAATTTTTCAAGCACATATCCCGAAACCACAGACACGGTCATTGCAATCACGAAATAGAACACTGCAACTTTCCACCCAAAGGTGATGACAAACAAACCAATGATCACAGGGTTAAGCAATGGGCTTGCAAATAAAAACACCATCATGGGGCCAAAACCAGCTCTCGCTCTTAACAACCCTTTTAAGAAGGGGATTGTAGAGCAGGAACAAAACGGTGTAATCGAACCTAGTAAGGCAGCGATAAACCACCCTTTTCCTCCCTTAGAGCTAAGGATTGATTGGATCTTTTCTGGTGTAAGTACTTCTTGCAACGCACCTACAATATAACTAATTACTAGGAAAAGCATGGTTAGCTCTATCGCTAAAAAAGCAAACATATCAATTGCTTCTTTTGCCATGGTGGCAATTTCTTGGTTCATATTGAATCTCCGAATCACATTCTTTGCGGTATCTTGGTCAACTTGTTGCACTTTTCGTTTCGATAATTCTGGAATTATAGTATTAATAAGGTGTTCGTCAACCTTATATTTCCATAAAAATAGGAATGTAAGACATTTCGCTTCTCACTGTATCGACGTCAGCCTGTCATGTTTGCCACGCATTAATGTTTCCATTATCATCGAAGTATTTTCGAAGCGATTATTTAAAGAGACTACAATGGAACTAGAAGCGGTAGCGAAAGCGCTTAAAGAGTTAGGGCATGCCACTCGGTTAAGTATCTACAAGGTTGTGGTTAAAGCGGGTCATCACGGGATAGCGGTGGGAGTCATACAAGAGGTACTTGGCGTTCCAGCGTCTACACTTTCACATCATATATCTAGCTTGGCCTCAGCAGGTTTAATCTCTCAACGTCGTGAGGGGCGTACCTTATATTGCGTAGCCGAATATGATTGTTTAGAGGCAGTAATCAACTTCTTACGGCAAGAGTGTTGTTGTGATGAAGAATAGATCGACTTAGCGAGTTCGAATTAATGCGATTTTAGAGACTATCGCTATCTTTGAAAAAGCAACAAACACGCTGTTGTTCGTCGAAACGTATATGACATTGCGTTTGCAAAATGTGTTGAAGTTTCTGTCTAGCGCGTTGAATGCGTGATTTGGTTGCCACTAAAGTAAGTCCATTTTGCTTGGCAAACTGCTGTTGAGTAAGACCTTGTAGGTCACACTGTTTGATAATTTCGCTTTCAGACTCAGTCAGTTTTGATAGCGCTTTAGGTAGGCATTGCGCAAGGCTATCGACGGTGGGAAGTTCATACTCTTCCCATATCGACGTATTATCACTCAGATCCTGAACTTGTTCTTTATTCGCCCTGCGTTGCTTATCAATGAGCATATTCCGTGCTACCCGATATAGCCATGCTCTTTGGTTTTGAATATCGCAAAACGCTTGCTTCTGCTGTAACGCCTTCAAGAAGGTATCTTGTAGTAAATCAAAGCTCAGCTCAGGATCACCTGTTTGCTTAAGCAGCCAGTAGTAAAGCTCTGACTCGGAAAGATGCCATGTCTCAATAAGACATGGCACTGCTGAAGTTTGTTTCGAAATACGGCTCTTAGGCATAATATTTACGCTTCATTCTCAAGGCGACGTTGACTAAAGCAATTAAAACGGGGACTTCAACCAAAGGTCCAATCACACCTGCAAACGCTTGGTCAGAATTTAATCCAAATACAGCGATTGATACGGCAATAGCCAGCTCGAAGTTGTTACCAGATGAAGTAAAGGCGATGGATGCATTTTGGTCGTAAGGAATACCCATACGTTTCCCGATGTAAAAGCTCACAAAAAACATCACCATAAAATAGATGATAAGTGGCACTGCAATACGGAATACATCCATCGGTAACTCAATGATCAGTTCACCTTTCAGGCTAAACATCAAAACGATGGTTGCCAAAAGCGCAATCAGGGTGATTGGCGAAATACGAGGGATGAAGACTTCGTTATACCACGGTTCACCTTTTGCTGAGACCAAGAGTTTACGGCTTAGGAAACCAGCTAAGAAAGGGATGCCTAAATAAATTAAGACGCTTTGTGCAATAGCCCAGATAGTGATGTCAACAACGAAACTGTCAAGACCAAAGTAAGGGGGCAAAACAGTAATAAACAGCCATGCCATAAAACTGTACGTGATAATCTGAAACGCGCTATTTAAGGCAACTAAGGTTGCTCCGTACTCTTTGTTCCCGCCGCTGATATCATTCCAAACCAACACCATTGCGATACATCGAGCAAGGCCGATCAGAATGAGTCCCATCATATAGCCAGGCTGATCGCGCAAGAAAATAATAGCCAAGATGAACATCAAAATCGGTCCCACGAGCCAGTTCATCACTAAAGAAAGCGTTATCGCGCGTTTATCACGAGTTACCTCACCTAAAAGGCTATAGTTCACTTTCGCCAATGGCGGGTACATCATTAAGATTAAGCCAATGGCAAGCGGGATATTGGTTGAACCAACAGATAGGCTTTCGTTCCACTGAGCGACCTGAGGAAATAACACGCCAATCCCGACACCAACTGCCATTGCAAGAAAAATCCATACGGTTAAGTATCGATCAAGAAAACTCATTTTTTCAGATGCGCTGGTTTCGACACAGCTTAAGACATTACTCATACAAACCTCTTTCATTTAAAATTGATAAATCAACGGAATAGAGCATTATTCGTTCACACCATTCGAACATGATTTGCCTTTGATGAACTGCAACTCTGACTCGATAAATGTCAAATTATGCTTAAGGGTGATTTCCAGCACTTGCTTGACCCAAGGAGCTAGCGCGGGGTTGATTTGGTAGTAAACCCACTTACCACGTCGCTCATCCAGAACAAGCTCGTGCTTCCGCAATTCGGCAAGATGCCGAGATACTTTGGGTTGACTGAGATTCAGCGCTTCCATGAGATCACAGACACACAACTCTCCTTGCTTCTGCATTAAAAGCAGAGACTTAAGCCGAGTTTCTTCAGAAAGTGCTTTGTACAAATTAAGCGCTCTTTGTTGCATATTATAATTAAAGGTCATTTAACATGCGAAATGTCATATATATGAAAATTCACATGTCAACGATGCTATCGTAAATAGTGTGTTTAAATTTGAGAACATCGACAAGCTGACAATTTGCAAAATCGCCCTATAAACAACCTAGCGAGCTATTGAGTTGGGTAATTTGGCAAATATTAGAGATAAAAAAGCACCAGCAAGAATCAACTTGCTAGTGCTGAGAAGAAATGGCACGCCCTACAGGATTCGAACCTGTGACCACATGCTTAGAAGGCACGTGCTCTATCCAACTGAGCTAAGGGCGCACTACAGGGTGAGGATTATACGAGTAAAACCATTGAGATCAATGCCTTTATCTTACTTTCTGTTGCGAACGAGCAATATTTTACCAATCGATGTTTCACTGCTGAAAAATACAACTAAGCAAACGTTTGCCTGTGGATGAAATTCAAATTATCTGCCACAATGCGCACAAAAATTTCGCTCCAAATCTGTAAGGAAAGTCATGATTGCTCAAAATATTGATGGAACGCTGGTTTCGCAAACCGTCCGTTCAGAAGTCGCAAACCGAGTTAAAGCGCGCATTCAAGCTGGATTACGAGCGCCGGGGCTTGCCGTTGTGCTGGTGGGCGAAGACCCAGCCTCACAGGTCTATGTCGGTAGTAAACGACGCGCTTGCGAAGAGGTCGGCTTTATCTCTAAATCTTACGATCTCCCGACCAGCACTCATGAAACAGAATTATTGGCGCTGATCGATGAACTCAATCATGACCCACAGATTGATGGCATTTTGGTGCAACTTCCTTTACCAGCAGGCATTGATACCACCAAGATATTGGAAAGCATTGATCCTCAAAAAGATGTTGATGGCTTTCACCCGTACAATGTGGGTCGCTTAGCACAGCGGATCCCCAAACTGCGCTCTTGCACCCCAAAAGGCATTATCACGCTGCTGGAGCGCTACCATATTCCACTGCATGGTAAACATGCGGTGATTGTTGGTGCCTCTAATATTGTCGGCCGCCCGATGACGCTTGAGCTACTGTTAGCCGGCTGTACCACCACCACTTGTCATCGTTTTACTCAAGATCTTGAAAGTCACGTACGTCAAGCCGATCTTTTAGTGGTAGCGGTCGGTAAAGCGAACTTTATTCCCGGTGCGTGGATTAAACCCGGTGCGGTCGTGATCGATGTTGGTATCAACCGTCTTGCGAACGGCAAATTAGTTGGCGATGTGGAATATGAGGTTGCACGCAGCCATGCCAGTTTCATTACTCCAGTTCCAGGCGGCGTTGGCCCGATGACAGTGGCCAGTTTGATTGAGAATACCTTACTCGCGTGCGAACAATTCCATACCCATGATTAAAAAATCATTGCGACACGAATAATTAAGCGTTAGCAGTGACTATGGCTGGCATTCTAGTGAAGAACCTCAAGAATGCCAGCTCATACTCAAAACTTGATCCGATCAGCTAAATGGCTCACCGCGAGCGCGAAGTAATGTGAACGGTTCCATTTCATCAGCACATGGTAATTGTTGTAGACCAAATAAATACGCCCCGCTTCATCATCCGGCATGATCAACCAAGCTTGAATATCGTCAGTCAGTTTGGGCAATGGCTTACCATCATAACGCGTCACTCCGAGCTTGCTCCACTGCTGCAAGGTTTTGCCTTTTTCTGGCTGACGACCTTCTAGGTTACGGTCAAAACCTTGCGGAATTTTTACTTGACGTCCCCAGGTATATTTATCATCCCAACCGGATTGACTGAGATAATTGGCGGTGGACGCAAATACGTCCGAGCGGGTGCCCCAAATATCTTTTTTGCCATCGCCATTACCGTCAGCAGCAAAATTCAAAAATGAGCTAGGCATAAATTGACACTGACCCATCGCTCCCGCCCAAGAGCCTTTCATCGCGGCGGGATCAATATGGCCTTGTTCGAGGATCTGCAATGCTGCCATGGTTTCTTTGCGGAAAAACTCTTCACGACGACCTTCATAAGCCAGTGTTGATAAAGCATCAATCACCTTAAAATTACCGGTTAATGCGCCAAAATTACTCTCAACACCCCACAGTGCGACAATAAAACGCGGTTGCACACCGTACTGCTGGCCAATTTTCTGCAATTCTGCATAGTGCTTTTGATACAAAGTCTGAGCCTGTTTTACTTTCCATTCAGGCACTGCCCGTGGAATATACTCATCCAAGGTGAGTTTTTTTTCAGGTTGATTTTTATCGGCAACCACCGCACGAGGTCGATATTCAACATCACCAAACGCTTGTTGGATAATATGTTCGGAAATACCTTGTTGCCGAGCTTGCTGTTTTAAGCTTTCGATATAACGTTCAAAACTGACTTCGGTGCTGACTTCACTGGCGTGTAGTGGTGCTGACAAAGCCAAGCCCAATACTATCGATAATAATTTTTTCAAGATGCCCTCCTTGAGCGATCTTTAATCAAGTATTTGAGTGCGCTTGGCGCTCCTTATATTGCTCAAGTATATTTTCCGCAGGAGGTGGTAATTGTAGGAAGAATCCCTGAGTCTGCAGTGACTGCTTGACGTTCTCCACACTCACCTGCGCAAGTTGACGCTGCTCTAAATTCACCAGCATCACAAAGATAGGTTTACCAAACATCTGCCGTAAGGTGTCAGGAACCTGTGAAAAATCGTCCCGTTTGGGAATATACAGATAAGCGCCTTCTTTTTTGGCACTTTTATAAATTGAACAAAGCATGACAAACCTTTTGATTAGATGTGCGCCCGATTAGGGCCTTTGATCTTAAATTCAATTAACTTTGACCAAAGTTGATGCCAAATCACTTATTTCACCGCAAGATAACTTGCCGTGTTTTAGCACTGAATATAACATGACAGCCCTGTTCCCAGCCAATGCTCTCTCTGCAAAGCATAGAGTTTCTTGAGGTCAACCTGGCTATGTCGAAAACCCCTGACTTGAAAGGTAGTAGCTTTACTTTGTCGGTATTACACCTTTCTGACCACCAAATTGCGCACACGGTACAATTTCTGCAAGAAAAGGTCGCGCAAGCCCCGGCTTTTTTTGCTAATGCTCCAGTGGTGATTAATGTGGCAAAAGTCACTGCAGATCTGGATTATCCGGCTTTAAAACAAGGGATCACTGACGCTGGTTTAATCCCAGTCGGCATTACTGGGTGCAAAGATAAACGCAGCCAAAATCTGGCTGCTGCGGCAGGTTTTGCGGTGATGAGTGCCACCAACTCTGCCATTCAAGCTCCGATTGAGCTAACCCCGACCAAAGTGGTCAGTACGCCGGTGCGCTCAGGGCAACAGATCTACGCCAAAGATAGCGACTTAGTGATTTTAAGCCATGTCAGTGCGGGAGCAGAAGTGATTGCCGATGGCTCAATCCATATTTACGGAACCTTACGTGGCCGAGCAATTGCAGGAGCCAGTGGGCAAACCGCAGCACGAATTATTTGCCATGATTTGCAAGCAGAACTGATTTCGATTGCTGGCCATTATTGGCTAAGCGATCAAATTGAGGGTCAGTTTTGGCAACAGAGAGTGATGCTCAGTATGACTGACGAGTCACTTCACCTCGAAACGCTCACGATTTAAGATTTAAGATTGAAAGGAAACCATAACATGTCACGTATTATTGTCGTCACGTCAGGAAAAGGCGGGGTTGGCAAAACCACCTCCAGTGCTGCAATTGCTTCTGGTCTCGCGCTGCGAGGCAAAAAAACCGCAGTGATCGATTTTGATATCGGTCTGCGCAATCTCGATTTGATCATGGGCTGTGAGCGCCGAGTGGTGTATGACTTTGTCAATGTCATCAACGGTGAAGCCACCCTAAATCAGGCGTTAATTAAAGATAAACGCAATGAAAATTTATTCATTTTGCCCGCTTCACAGACCCGTGATAAAGATGCGCTGACCAAAGATGGTGTACAACGTGTGCTCAATGAACTGAAGGAGATGGCGTTTGATTTCATCATTTGCGACTCCCCTGCGGGTATTGAGCAAGGTGCTTTGATGGCTCTTTATTATGCTGACGAAGCGATTGTCACCACCAATCCAGAAGTCTCATCGGTACGCGATTCTGACCGTATCCTCGGCATTCTCGATTCTAAGTCTTTGCGGGCCGAACAAGGTCAAGCGGCGATTAAGCAACACCTACTGCTCACACGCTACAATCCAACTCGGGTAACTCAGGGTGAAATGCTCAGCGTACAAGATGTTGAAGAGATCCTGCATGTACCCCTACTCGGGGTGATCCCAGAGAGCCAAGCGGTACTGAATGCCTCTAATAAAGGGGTGCCAGTTATTTTTGATGAGCAATCCGATGCCGGTCAAGCGTACCAAGATACCGTGACACGCCTACTCGGTGAGCAAGTGGAATTTCGTTTTCTAACTGAAGCGAAGAAAGGTATTTTCAAACGCTTATTTGGAGGCTAATCCGATGTCATTGCTGGAATTTTTCCGCCCACAGAAGAAAACTTCGGCCTGCGTTGCCAAAGAGCGTTTGCAGATTATTGTTGCCGAACGTCGTAGCCAAGATGATCCTGCGCCTAGCTACTTACCACAGCTAAAAGCGGATATTTTGCAAGTGATTGCCAAATATGTCGTGGTTGACCCTTCAATGGTCGAACTCTCTTTTGAGCATAAGGACGATGATATCTCAGTCCTTGAACTCAACGTCACCTTACCTGATGATGAAAAATAGCTGATTTATAAAGACCCTCAACATTGAGGGTTTTTTTTAACTATACTGAAACGACTTGGCGTAGCAGCTTGACCTGTCAGTGAGTACCGCGACTCGGCTGCGACGACGGTAAGTAGCCATAAAATAAAGATTTATTATCTATTGGGAATATTTGAGTTTTATTCGGTTAGAACAAACACAACTTGTCGCTAAAATGACCCGCGTTTAACTTAAACTTAACAACGTAAGTTCATAGTGACGTCGGTTCATCGCGACTAAGTTGATGATGGTCAACATTTATTAATCAAGGATTTATGATGAAAAAAAGTATTTTTGCTCTAAGCGCACTGGCTATCCTTCTGGTTGGATGTGACAACCAACCAGCCAAAGTGGAAGCCGAACCGGTGGTTGACGTAGCTGAACCTGCTGAGCAGTCAATGACGGAGTCGACAACCGAAACGATTGATGCGGCGCATAATGCACAAAATAGCCTTGACTGGGCTGGTAGCTATCAAGGCACTTTACCTTGCGCAGATTGTGGTGGCATTGAAACCGAGCTGACCCTTAACGAAGATGGCACTTATAAGCTGAGTGAAAACTATCTCGATAAAGAAGGCCAGCCTTTAGTATCACAAGGCACTTTTGCATGGGATGAAACAGGCAGTATCGTGATCCTACGATCTGGCGAACAAACTGGCAGACAATATCTGGTCGGCGAAAACACTCTTACTCATCTGGATATGCATGGCCAACAAATTGATGGCGACCTTGCTGGATTCTATGTGCTTAACCGACAATAAATCTCGAGCTAATGCTTGATCGTTGAGCACAAAAAACGCGCCACATCTGTTGGCGCGTTTTGTTTTTAACCCAGTTTATTGCGCATTTTTAGCCGCAAAAGCCGCTAATTGCTCTGCGGTCGCGGGCGGCTGATGATTGGCTTTCCATTCATCATAAGTCATACCATACACCCGCTCACGCGCATCATCGATACTCAACGCTAACCCCTGCTTATCTGCCTCTGCCGCGTACCATTTACACAGGCAGTTACGGCAAAAACCGGCCAGAATCATTAAATCGATATTCTGCACATCTTTATTTTGATCAAGGTGTTGCAACAGTTGACGAAAAACTGCTGCGTCCAGTTGATCTTGCTCGCTTTGGCTAAGTTGTTGATGTTTGAATTGTGCCACGTTGATCTCCTTGCGCTACTTTACAGGCCTGCGAGTATATACCCAATGCACCACTATTACAGTGAGTACAGCCCTCTCACTCTGCTCATAAAAACATCCTCCGGCATAGCCGGAGGTTTTTCATATGCGCCTATAAGGCTTTCTCACCAGCAGCGCCCTAGCAGGC